>NZ_VCKX01000641.1 GCF_005889725.1 Nonomuraea zeae | reverse complement strand
GGGCTGTAGGACTGGTGCCAGTGCCAGTGCCAGTGCCAGTGCCAGTGCCAGTGCCAGTGCCAGTGCCAGTGCCAGAGCCGGTCCCGGTCCCAGTGTCGGAGCCGGTGGTGGCTGTGGGTGCCTCTGCTGGCTTGGTGGTGCTTTTCGGGGTGTGCGGCGGCTCGGTGGTTTTGGTGATCGACTGGTCCGTGGGCTGCTTGGTCGTTTTCGGTGTCTTTTGCTGCTTTGATTCTTTTTGTTGGGTGGTGGCGCGTGAGGTGCCGTTGTTGATGGCAGGTCTCCGCAGGGTGGGGGTGCGGTCGTCATCGTCGTCGCCCCCGTCATCGTCGTCATCGCCGTCGTCATCGTCAGCGGCTGCGATCGCGGTCTGGCCGAGGGATGCCGCATGGGCGAGTTGCATGGCGAAAGCGCATGGAGTGATGGTGCCGATGGCGAACGCGACCGTGACGGTCAGCAGGAGCCACCCCCGTGTCAGCTGCATGCGCGCCCCTCCCGATCGTCGTTCTTGGGTGTTGACGATGGCCATCCTTGGGGTTGGCGATTACGTCGCGATTAGCGGTCGATGAGAGGGCTCTAATGCAGGCGGCGCGTTCCCTGTCTCGCGGAGGTCGCGGAGGTCGCGGAGTTCGTGGAGGCCGTGGAGGAACGGCTGCGGCGCCTTGTATCGCCGCGACCATCGTGATCGCCGTGCCCACCATCACGTACGCCGCCGCAAGCGGCCACCGGGCGCCCTCGGACTCGGCCGGCGCGGTGGCGATTGACGGGGTCAGTCCGCCCGCGAAGATCGAGGCGGCACCCGCGTGGCACACGTGCTGAGCCACCGAGATGCAGGCCGCCGACGCCAGGCTCCGCTATCCCACGATACGAGCGGGCCGGGCGGTTTCGGGCCGGCGGCCTCCGAGGCTGGTCCTGTGGTGACCTGAATCAGGCCGGGGCCGGTTCCTCGACGAGGGCGACGCGGACGGCCGACGGGTCCTGGCCGTGCAACGGGACGGCGAAGACTGCCGTGCGCTCGCGGGCGCCGAAGACCACGAACCGCAGTCCGTCCTCGTCCCAGGTGTCCTGAACGTCCGACGTGAGCTGCGCCGACGCCGAGCAGTACGCCGGGCTGCGGTAGAGCAGGTGCAGCGACGCGCCCAACGGGACCTCGTGCCCGGCGGGGGCGGCCAGCGGGCTGCGCAGCCGTACGAGGAGACGGCGCAGGGGGACGAGCCAGTGGCGGTCCAGCTCCGCCGACAGGGCCAGCAGCGCCACCGCCTCTCCCAGGGCCAGTGCCGTGATGGGCGCCACGGCAGGCGGCGCGCCGATCGCCAGGACGCTCGCGGCGAGCAGGAGGCCGGCGCGGGCGAAGGCGCGTACGTTCACGGGGCGGGAGTGGGCGCCCAGGCAGCCGCACGACGCGGTGGGCGCGGCGACCGCGGAATAGGTGAGGTAGGCGAGGAAGCCGGTGGACACCACGGCGGCGGCCACGCCCTCGGCAGGGGAGAAGGGCGGGATCAGCAGGGCGGCGGCCACCGCGAGCTCGACGACCCCGACGAGCCGGAGCGCGGGGACCGCGCGCGCCGCGCCGGTCAGTCCGGCCAGGGCGGTCTGCCCGGCCTGCGCCCGCATCCGCCGGCTGAACAGCTTCAGCAGTCCTGCCCAGGCGAGGAAGAGAGCGATGACGTACGGCTGCGACGCGGCGATCCCTTGCATGCTCCGGCTCCTAGTGCGGAAGAGAGGCCCTTGATTGGTGCGGGGTGGGCGGGCCTGCCAGTGCGGAAGAGAGGCCCGTGATTGGTGCCTGTCTCCTATACACATCT
>NZ_VCKX01000640.1 GCF_005889725.1 Nonomuraea zeae | reverse complement strand
GTGCCGGTGGGCCGGCGGGCGGGGCGTTCGTCGAGGTGGGCGAGCAGGGCCAGGACGCAGGTGTGCCAGCCGGCGGCGAAGCTGGCGGCGCCGTGGAGGTCGGTGAAGGTGTGGGTGAGGGTGAGGATGGTGGCCTCGCCGTCGGGGTGGAGCTCCCAGCGCAGCTCGTCGTCGCCCCAGGTGTGGGCGAAGACGTGGGGTGGGTCGAGCTCGGTGATGCGGCCTTGGGGGCCGAAGCCGTAGGTGATGCGGTCGCCGTCGATGGTGACGTCGGCGGGGAACCAGTGGGCGAGGTGTTCGGGCTGGGTGATGGCGCGCCAGACTTTGGCCTGGGGGTGGGGGAGGCGGCGTTGCATGCGCAGGGTGGTGCGGCCGTCGGGGTGGATGGTGAGGTTTTCGTTCATCGGTCGTGGTCTTCCATGGTGTCGAGGTGGTTGTCGAGTCGGTCGAGGCTGTGGGCCCAGAGTTTGCGGTAGGGGGTGAGCCAGGCGTCGATGTCGGCGAGGGGTTGGGGGCGTAGTTCGTACCAGCGGCGTTGGGCGTCTTTGCGGACGGTGACGAGGCCGGCTTCGCGTAGGGCGCGCAGGTGTTTGGAGGTGGCGGGCTGGGTGAGGCCGAGGTGGTGGGTGAGCTCGCCGACGAGGTGGGGGCGTTGGAGGAGGAGGTCGAGGATGTGGCGTCGGGCGGGTTCTGCTAGCACGTCGAAGCGCATGGGCGTGAATATACTCGGCCGGGTATATGCCCGCAAGTGCATGTAGTGGGGTTCAGGCGCCGGCGCGGCGGGCGTTGGCGTGGATGGCGTGGCGGAGGTAGCCGGCCAGGCCAGGGGTGAGGGCGTCGTAGGTGGCGGTGAAGCGGGGGTCGTCGACGTACATGTCGCCCAGGCAGCGGTGGATCTCGTACGTGCAGGTGTAGAACCAGCGGGTGATGTGGCCGCGGTGGCGTTCGGCCAGGTCCATGGCGTGGTCGCCGTCGGCGGGCAGGCCGGCTTTGCAGGCGGCGACGAGGTCGGCGGCGATGGCTTCGCCTTCGGCTCGCAGCTGGAGCCAGTCGGCTTTGGTGTAGGTGGCGACGCGGCGGCGGCTCTGGGCGTACCGTTCGCCGCCGCCCCAGCGGCGTTCGACTTCGGCGTCGTGGTCTTCGGGGCGGAAGTCGCCGAAGACTTCGAGGCGTTCTTGCGGGGTCAGGGGGATGTTCAGGGTGCGGGCCTGCATGGCGCGTTCGACGGCGGCGATGACCTCGTGGATGCGTTCGGCTTTGCGGGTGAGGAGCTCGTGCTGGCGGCGCAGGTGGGTGAGCTCGTCGGTGCGGGGTTCGTCGAGGATGACGGCGATCTCCTCCAGGGCGAAGCCGAGCTCGCGGTAGAGCAGGATCTGCTGTAGGCGGGTGAGGTCGGTGTCGGTGTAGCGGCGGTAGCCGGCGGTGGTGCGCTCGCCGGGGGTGAGCAGGCCGATCTCGTCGTAGTGGTGCAGGGTGCGTACGGTGATGCCGGCGAGCCTGGCGACCTGTCCCACGGAGAAGCTCATGTCTTACACCTTGCCGGGTGACGTTACGTGAGGGTCAAGTTCGGGCGGCGGGTGGTGTGTCGTGGCTGGACTCTCCGGTGGGGGGAGAGCCCATGCTTGGGGGTGTGGATGAGGATCTGTTGCCGATCGGGCAGTTCGCGCAGTTGGGGCGGTTGAGCGTCAAGCAGTTGCGGCACTATGACGAGCTGGGGTTGCTGCGGCCGGCGTATGTCGATGCTGAGACGGGTTACCGCTATTACCGGGCTTCGCAGGCGCGGGAGGCGTTGTCGATCGGGTTGCTGCGGTCGCTGGATGTGCCGTTGCCGGTGGTGGGGCAGGTGTTGTCGGGGGCTGTCTCTTATACAATCTCCG
>NZ_VCKX01000639.1 GCF_005889725.1 Nonomuraea zeae | reverse complement strand
GAGCCAGGGGCAGGGCCGGGGGCCGAGGCGAGGGCAGAAGCGGAGGCCGAGCCGAGGACAGAAGCGGAGGCGGAGGTGTGGAAGGCGCGGACGCTGGCGTTGTGTCAGGCCGGTCGGACCGCCGAGGCCGTCCGCATCGTCCGTGAGCTCCTGGCCGGCCCCCACGCCCCGGACGCGCTTCTGCATGCGACGTGGGCCATGTGCGGCGACTTCGCCGGCGACCTGGGCGTCACCGCCGAGGCGATCGCCTCCATGCGCTCCGGCGGTCACGGCTGGGCGGACGCCGGCGGGTGGGCCCTCGCCCAGGGACGGCTGGCGATGCTCAGAGGCGAGCTGGGCGCGGCGCTGCTCCTCCTGCGCACCCCTGCAGGCCACGAGACGCCGCTGGGCCGGGCGGAGCGGATGGCGGCGTACGCGACGGCTCTGGCGCTGCGAGGAGACGGCACGGGCGCTCAGGAGGCGGCGCTGGCGGCGGCGCGGAGCCGGATCACGTGGACCGGGCTGCGGCACTGGGTGGCGCACGCCGGCGTGTGGGCGGAGGCGGCCCGCGGCGACCTGTCGCGGGCCGTGACGCTCGCCCTCGCCCTCGCCGGCGAGTGCCGGCAGGGCGGGCCGGCGTCCTTCGAGTCGATGGCGCTGCACGACGCCGTACGCCTGGGAGCCCCGGCCGCCGCACTCCCCCGCCTGACGGAGCTGGCGGAGATCCAGGACGGCCCGCGCGTACGGCTGGCGGCCCACCACGCCCGCGCCCTGACACAGGCCGACCCGGTGGCGCTCCTCGCGACGGCGGCTGACTTCGAGGCCCTGGGCCTGAGGCTGTTCGCGTCCGAGGTCAGGGACCAGGCGCGGGCGATCTCCTGCGGCACGCCTGTCCGATGGCACCCCCACCCACTTTGACGTCGCCGAGGGGGTAGCGTGGCGCGGCGTGCGGATTCTCATCGTGGGCGGGAGCGGCTTTCTCGGCACCGAGCTCGTACGACTCGGCGCCGAAGCAGGCCACGACGTGGCCGCGACCTATCTGACCCGGCCGGGAGAGCGGCCGGGGATCCGGTGGCTGCCTCTGGACGTGCGTTCGCGCTCGGAGGCGGCGGACACCTTCGAGGCGTTCGGGCCTGAGACGGTGATCAACGCCGCCTACCGCCAGGCGGACTGGGCGAGCACCGCCGACGGCGCGGCGAACATCGCTCTGGCCGCCGCCGGCACCGGCGCTCACCTGGTCCACGTCTCCAGCGACGTCGTCTTCTCCGGCGCGGCCTCCCGCTACTGCGAAGGGGACCCGCCCGACCCGGTCAGCCCGTACGGTGCCGCCAAGGCGGCGGCCGAGACGGCGGTGCGGGCCGTGGCGCCAGGTGCGGCGATCGCCAGGACCTCCCTGATCATCGGGTACGGCCGCTCGACTCACGAGTCGCTCGTGCACGCGCTGGCCACGGGGCGGCGTGCGGGGAGCCTGTTCACGGACGACGTGAAGTGCCCGGTGCACGTCACCGACCTGGCGTCGGCGCTCATGGAGGCGGCGGTGCGCGGGCTGTCCGGCATCCTGCACGTCGCCGGCTCCGACGCCCTGACCCGCTACGAGCTCGGGCTCCTCATCGCCCGCCGGGACGGGCTCGACGCGGCCCGCCTGCCCTCCGGCCGCCGGGCCGACGCCGGCCTCCACGCCCCGTACGAGGTGCGGCTGGACTGCTCCGCCACCCAGCGCCGCCTCCGCACCCGGCTGCGCGGCGCCCGCGATTTCCTCACCTCGCCCGCGCCCTGACCCCCACCCACATCCTGGCTCACTAGCTCCGTGGCTCGCCGGCCACCTGGCTCCTGCTCTTGAGGCGGGCCGCATGCGTGACTCCAGCTCCGGGCAGGTCGCGCGTGGGGCGCGTCGCGCGTGGGGCGGCCCGCGCTCCCGGCG
>NZ_VCKX01000638.1 GCF_005889725.1 Nonomuraea zeae | reverse complement strand
TTGTCTTAGGGTCTCGTGGGCTCGGAGAGGTGTATAAGAGACAGGGCCGTGGCGGTGCCCCCTCCCCGGTCCGCTCCCGATCACATTACGTGGCCCGCCACGAGCAGCCGCCAGAGCCTCGTGGCCGGGCCACCGCTGAGCCGCCTGCCCGCCGATCCGCACACGCTGACCGAGGCCATCACGGCCGCCGCCGAACGCTTCCCCGGCCGGGGCGTCCGCGCCGTGTCCTGGGACACCGACACCTTCATCACCTACCCCGAGCTGCTGGCCCGCGCCAGGAGGGTGCTCGGGGGCATGCGCGCGCAGGGCATGCGCCCGGGCTCGTACGCGATCCTGCTGGTGCCCCGGCTGACCGACTACTTCCCGGCTGTGTGGGCCTGCCTGCTCGGCGGCATCACCTGCGTCACCGTCACCGCGCCCCCGTCCTTCGACGCCCGGCACCCCGTCCTGGACAAGCTCATGCACGCCTGGCGGGCGCTCGGCCGCCCACCGGTCATCACCGACGACGCCACCGTGGACGCCGTCGCGGGCCTGCGGGACCTGTACGGCGAGCCCGGCCTGACCTGGCTCTCCGTCGCCGAGCTGGAGATCTGCCCCGCCGACGGCGACGTGCACCCCGCCGACCCGGCCGACGTGGCCGTCCTGGCGCTGTCGTCCGGCAGCACCGGCCAGCCCAAGATCATCCAGGTGACGCACCGGGCCATCGTGGAGAACGCGCTGTCGGCCCGCCAGGTTGACCTGATCAGGCCGGGGGAGACCAGCTTCAACTGGCTGCCGTTCGACCACGTCGCGCCGCTGGTGATGTACCTGCTCCGTGACGTCGTCCTGGGCTGCGACAGCATCCACGCGCCCACCGGCTACATCGCCGAGCAGCCGCTGCGCTGGCTGGACGTGCTGAGCAAGCACCGCGTCCACCACACCTGGTCGGCCAACTTCGCCTACCGGCTGGTCGCCGACGCGCTGCGCGACGGGCGGCAGGACGCGGGCTGGGAGCTGTCCGGGGTGCGGACCATGCTCAACGCGGGCGAGCAGTGCCTCCCGTCCGTCATGCGCGACTTCGTGGCCCGGGTCAGGCCGTACGGGATCAGCGAGCGGACGATCGTCCACATGTGGGGGATGGCCGAGACCGCCACCGGTGCCACCTGCAAGTTCTTCGCCCAGGAAGGCAGCGTCCTGCGCATACTGAAGTCCTCCCTGGACGGCACCCTGCGCGCGGCGGAGCCGGACGACGAGAGCCCCTGCCTGGAGTTCATGAGCATGGGCCCGGCCGCGCCCGGCGCCGCCGTACGGGTGGCCGACGACGGCGGGCGGGTGCTGCCGGAAGGCGTGATCGGCCGCTTCCAGGTGCGATCCTCCCGCGTCACGCCCGGCTACCTGGACAACGCCGCCGCCAACGCCGAGGCGTTCACCGCCGACGGCTGGTTCGACACCGGGGATCTGGCGTTCGTCATGGACGGCGAGGTCGTGATCAGCGGCCGGGCCAAGGAGCTCATCGTCATCAACGGCGACAAGCACTACTGCCACGAGATCGAGGACGTGGTCAGCGAGCTTGACGGCGTGTCTCCCGGCCTGGTGGCCGCCTGCGGCGTGCCCGACCCGGCCACGGGCAGCGAGGCCCTGGCGATCTTCTTCGTCCCGTCGGCGCCCACCACGGACCTTCCGCTGGACACCGTCGAGCGCGTCCACCGCGCCGTGGCCGAGCGGCTCCGGCTCGCCGCCGCCCACGTGCTGCCGATCGCCGAGGCCGCCTTCCCCCGCACCACCAGCGGCAAGATCCAGCGCGCCGCCCTGGTCCGCCGCGTGGAGTCCGGCGAGTACGCCACCCTGATCCGCTCGGTGGCCGCCGCCCGCGGCACCGCAACCACCGCCCCGGACTGCCTCTTCCGCCCCGCCTGGCACC
>NZ_VCKX01000637.1 GCF_005889725.1 Nonomuraea zeae | reverse complement strand
GGAGCGGGTGGTCGTGGGTGCCGGGCTGGTTCGCCGGCAACTCGTGGCTGCTGCCGGCCGCGGTCCTGGTGGTGGTCCTGCCGTTCCTGGTGGCCGAGCCGTTCGTACGGTACGCCGTGCATCGCTGGGAGCTGTCAGGTGACGTCGTCTACGCCAGGTCGGGCTACCTGACCCGGGAGTGGGTGTTCGTGCCTGTAAGCCGCATCCAGACCGTCGACAAGGGGCAAGGGTGGATGGAGCGGCTGCTCGGGCTGGCCACGCTCGAGATCCGCACCGCGTCCCATGCCGGGTCCTCGACGATCAAGGGGCTGGACTTCGCGGTGGCGGCGGGGCTGGCCGAGCAGCTCGCGCACCGGGCGGAAGAGCTCAGGGACGACGCGACATGACCGAGCCCAGCCAGCCGCGGAGCGATCCGCCCGCGCCGGAGAGCGCCCCCGCGCCGCGCGAGAGCACCTTCACCCCGGAAAGCACCCCCGCGCCACGGGCGAACGCGCCCGTCCCGGAAATCGGCCCGGCGCCACGGGAGGGCGCGCTCACCCCGGAAAGCGGCCCGGCGCCGGAGCGTGCCCCCTTCCAGCAACCGCCGCCTTCTCCTCCTCAGCCTCCTGCGCGGGTGCTGTTGCGGTTGAGCCCGAAGGTCCTGCTCATCGATCCGGTACGCATGCTGCCCTCGCTGCTCCTGCCCCTCGTCGGCGTGCTGTTCGTGGGCGGTTTCTCCGCCAGGTCGTACGGCTGGGCGGCGGCCGGCGTCATCGGCACCGTCGTGTTCGCGGTCGTCAGATGGGTCACCTTCACCTACGAGATCGTCGGCGACCGCCTGGAGACGAAGCGGTCGCTGATCAGCCGGTCCATCCGGACCATCCCGCTGGAGCGGATCCGCGGCGTCGACGTGTCCACACCGCCCATGCACCGGCTGCTCGGCCTGGCCATCCTCAAGATCGACACGGGCGCGAGCGGGAGTGACGA
The DNA here is from genome assembly GCF_005889725.1 of Nonomuraea zeae. Classification (GTDB taxonomy): domain Bacteria; phylum Actinomycetota; class Actinomycetes; order Streptosporangiales; family Streptosporangiaceae; genus Nonomuraea; species Nonomuraea zeae. The sequence continues at coordinate 977 of NZ_VCKX01000637.1, read as the reverse complement.
GGAGGCCAAGCTCGACGGGGTCACGCTGGCCGAGGCCGAACGGCTCAAGTCCGTCCTGCTGCGGCGGTCGGCCCGGCCGGAGGAGCGCGTTCCCGACGTCGCGGCGACCGGGCCCGTCGAACGGCCGATCATCGTCGTACCGCGCAGATGGCTGCTGTACGGGCCGCTGTCAGGGGCTTACCTGCTGACCCCGTTCGCGCTCGCGGGCGGCGCCGTGGGGCTGGCGTTCCAGTGGGGGGACGAGCTGGGGTTCGGCCGGGACGCCGCGTGGACGGCGGGGGAGTGGCTGTGGCGGCATCCGTACCTGCTGCTGATCGTGGCGCTGCTGCTCGTGGTGGCGATGCCGTTCGTCGGCGGGCTGATGTACGCGGTCTTCAACTGGGACTTCACGCTCAAGCGGCGTGACGGCTACCTGGTGGCGGAGCGGGGGCTGATCAACCGGCGCAGCGTGTCGCTGGAGTCCGAGCGGGTGCGCGGCTACGAGATCGTGGACGGGCTCGTCGAGCGGTGGGCCGGAGTCGTCCGCGTCTGGGCCATCGTGACGGGGCTCGGGGACTCCCAGACGCGGGGGCAACTCCTGCCGGACGTGCCGCGCACGGTGGCCTTCCAGGTGACGGGAGAAGCCGTCGGCCCTTACCGGGCCGCCCTCCGTGCACATCCGCCCATAGCGCGCAATCGACGGCTGTTCCGCGCCGTGTTCCCGTGGGCCGCGCTGGCCCTGGTGAGCGCGGTGGCGGCCTGGGCCACCGGGACGATGCTGTGGTGGATCTTCCTGGTGCTGGCGCTGCTGCTGGCGGGCGCCGGGGTACCGCTGGGCCTCGACAGGTACGCGTCGCTCGGGCACGGCTATGACGGGGTGCGGCTGGCGGTGCGGTCGGGGTCGCTGCGGCGCTCCCAGGCCGTGGTCGAACGCCGGGCCGTGGTGGGGTGGCGGCTGCGGCAGACGTGGTTCCAGCGGCGGGCCGGGGTGCTGACGC
>NZ_VCKX01000636.1 GCF_005889725.1 Nonomuraea zeae | reverse complement strand
AGATGTGCATAAGAGACAGGGCGAGGTGGGTTCGGATGGTGCGGCGTATGTGATGTTCACGTCGGGTTCGACGGGGCGGCCGAAGGGTGTGGTGGTGTCGCATGCGGGGGTGGTGAATCGGCTGGTTTGGATGCAGGAGCGGTTGGGGTTGGTGGCGGGTGAGGGGGTGTTGCAGAAGACGTCGTTCGGGTTTGACGTGTCGGTGTGGGAGTTTTTCTGGCCGTTGTTGTGGGGTGGGCGGTTGGTGTTGGCCCGGCCGGGTGGTCAGCGGGACGCCTCCTACTTGGCCGGGCTGATCCAGGCCGAGCAGGTGCGGGTGGCGCATTTTGTGCCGTCGATGCTGGAGGCGTTTCTGGCCGAGCCCGCCGCTGCCTCCTGTGGCGGCCTGCGGTGGGTGGTGTGTTCGGGTGAAGCCCTGCCGGTGCATGTGGTGCGGCGGTTTTTTGAGGTGCTGGGTGGGGTGGGGCTGGAGAACTACTACGGTCCGACCGAGGCGTCGATTGACGTGACCGCCTGGCGGTGCGCACCGGGCTGGGACGGGGCTTCGGTGCCGATCGGCAGGCCGGTGGCTAATACCCGGGCGTATGTGCTGGATGAGTTCTTGCGGCCGGTGCCGCCGGGCGTGGTGGGCGAGCTTTATCTGGCTGGGGTGCAGCTCGCGCGCGGTTACGCCGGGCGGGCCGGTCTGACCGCGGAGCGGTTCGTGGCGTGTCCGTTCGGGCGGGCTGAACGGATGTATCGGACCGGGGACCGGGTGTCCTGGTCGGCGGATGGTGAGCTGTTGTTCGCCGGTCGTGTGGACGACCAGGTGAAGATCCGCGGTTTCCGGGTGGAGCCGGGCGAGGTCGCGTCGGTGCTGGCCTCCTGTCCGGGGGTGGGGCAGGTCGCGGTGGTGGCGCGGGAGGACGTGCCGGGGGACGTGCGGTTGGTGGCTTATGTGGTGCTGTCGGGTGAAATTTCGGTTGATGTCGTGCGGGAGTTCGCCGCGGCGTGGTTGCCGGAGTACATGGTGCCCTCGGCGGTGGTCGTACTCGACGAGCTGCCGGTGACCGTCAACGGCAAGCTCGACCGCGGAGCCCTGCCCGCCCCCCGATACACCGCGGGCACCGGCCGGGCCCCGGCCAACCCGCGCGAGGAGATCGTCTGCGCCGCCTTCGCCGAGGTGTTCGGCCTGGAGAGCGTGAGCGCCGACGATGACTTCTACCGGCTGGGCGGGCATTCGCTCCTGGTGATCCGGCTCGTGGAGGTCCTGCGCGCCCGTGGCGTCTCGGTCTCGGTACGGGCCCTGTTCGACGCGCCCACCCCGGCGGGCCTGGCCGCATCCGTGAGCACCGGGCAGACGGAACTGCCCGGCAATCTGATCCCGGCCGGCGCGACCGCCATCACGCCGGAGATGCTGCCCCTGGTGGATCTGACCGCCGAGGAGATCGGGCGGGTCGTGGCCACCGTCGAGGGCGGCGCGGCGAACGTGGCCGACATCTATCCGCTGGCGCCGTTGCAGGAAGGGCTGCTGTTCCACCACCTGCTCGCCGACGGCGGTACGGACGTGTACGTGACCCCGGCGGTCTTCGAGTTCGACTCCCGGGACCGGATGGAGCGGTTCGTCGAGGCGTTGCAGCGGGTCGTGGACCGGCACGACATCTATCGCACGTCTCTGGTGTGGGAGGGGTTGCGGGAGCCGGTCCAGGTGGTGTGGCGCCAGGCCGTGCTGCCGGTGCGCGAGACGGTGCTCGGCCCGGACCATGCCGATCCGGCGGCCGCTCTGGTGGCGTTGGCCGGGGCGGTCATGGACCTGCGCCGGGCGCCGTTGATGGATGTGCATCTGGCGGTGGTGCCGGGTGGTGATCGGTGGCTGGCGTTGGTGCGTATGCATCATGTGGTGCGTGATCACACCGCGTTGGAGGTGTTGCTGG
>NZ_VCKX01000063.1 GCF_005889725.1 Nonomuraea zeae | reverse complement strand
CCGGTGGCGTGCCCGCTTGGCGGACAGCCGCAGCGCCCCGTCCCGGTCGCCGATGTAGGTGCGCGGCAGCGCGTACCTGCCGGTGAGCCCTGATCGCCAGATCGCGCAGGCGTAGTCGTAGCCGGCCCGGCGGACGGCGGCCGTCTCGCGGGCGCCGGCGTGCCCGTACGGGTAGCAGAATCCGCTGACCTGGGCGCCGAGCACGTCCTCCAGCGCCGCCTTGCCGTCGGCGACCTCGCTCCAGAGCGCGGCCTCGTCCAGGCCGACCAGAGAGCGGTGCCCGAGCGAGTGCGAGCCGACCTCCATCCCCTGCTCCGCGGCCCAGCGCACGCCGTCGGCGTCCATGAGCGGCTTGCGCGGCGCGCCGGCGTCCCAGCTGTTGTACGTGCCGAGCAGGCCGGGCAGCACGAAGACCGTGGCGGTGAACCGGTGCCGCAGCAGGACGGGGACGACCTCGCTGAGGAAGTCCTCGTACCCGTCGTCGAAGGTCAGCCCGACCAGGCCGCGAGCGTTCCCCTCGGCCTGGGCGCGCAGGAGCTCGCGCATCGAGACGCCGGCCAGGCCGTGCGCGGCCAGCCAGTCCAGCTGCCGGGCGAAGCGGCCGGGGGAGACGGTGATGCGGAACGGGTCGCTGTCGTACTTCTCCACGGAGTGGTACATGAGCACGAGCGGCATGGCGGTCATGGACGGCCTCGCATTCCGGTCAGGCGGGTGATCACGGCGATGTCGGGGAGCGCGGTCACGGCACCGGTGAGCACCGCAACGACGCAGAAGGCGGCGGCGATCGCGGCCGAGCTCAGGACCAGGGAGAGCGGACCTGGCAGCCCGGCCAGCAGCCCCCGGGTCGCCCAGCCGGCCCCGGCGGCGACCGCGGCGGCCAGCGCCAGCCTGCCGACCGGCCCGGCCACCGCGCGGAGCGGCAGGGCGATGACCCGCCCGCGCAGGCCCGCGACCAGCACGGCGGCGGTCAGCGTGATCCCGGCCGCGTTGGCCGCGGCGATCCCCGTGACCCCCCACGCCGGCCGGGCCAGCGCCGCCGTCAGCGCGAGCCCGGCGGACATCGCGAGAACCGGGTACCAGGAGGCGCGGGCGCCGCAGAAGAACGCGCGGCACCCGACCCCGACCAGCGCCTGGCCGAGCAGCCCCAGCGAGTACACCTGCATGATCCGCGCGGTGGCGGCGGTGTCGGCCTCGGTGAACGCGCCGTACTCCAGCAGGACGGCCACGACGTCCGGGGCGCACACCACCAATGCCGCCGTGGCCGGCAGCACGATCGCCGCGGCGGTGACCAGGTCGTCGATCATCCTGCGCCGCGCCTGGGCGGCGTCGCCGGCGGCGATGGCGCGGGCCAGCCGGGGAAAGGTCACCGTGGCCACGACCAGCGACAGGACCATCGGCACCTGAGCGATCTTCTGCGCGTAGTTGAGGTGCGAGATCGATCCCTCGGCCAGCGACGAGCCGGTGAATCTCTCGATGAACACCTGGCACTGGCGGGCCAGCGTGAAGACCGCGACCGGCAGGAACGCGGCCGCCGGCAGGGCCACACCGCGGGTGGGCCGGCCAGGCGCCCCGAAGCGCCGGACGAACGCCGGAGCCTGCACCAGGACCATGCCCACGCCGCCCGCGGCCACCCCGACCGCGGCGCCGTACGCGCCCTGATCGCGCAGCGCCCACACGCAGGCGATGATGCCCGCGTTGTAGGCCACGTAGATGGCGGCCGGCGGCGCGAACGCCTCGCGGGCGCGCAGCGCCGCGCTCAGGTATCCGGCCAGCCCGAACGTCAGGATCGTCACGGACGCCACCCGCATGCAGTCGGTGGCGAGGTCGCCGCGCGGGATGCCGGGCGCGAGCACGCCGACCAGCCACGGCGCGCCGGCGGCGGCCAGCGCGCTCAGCGCCGCGAGCGCGAGGCACAGGTGCGGCAGCGTCGACGACACCAGGCTCCGCAGGTCGTCACCCGCCTCCACCGCGCGGCTGAACAGCGGGACCAGGACGAAGGCCATCGCCCCTTCGATCAGCAAGGGCGCGGCGGTCTCCGGGATCGTCCAGGCGACGAGGAACGCGTCCGTTTCCGCGTCGGCCCCGAACGTCGTGCCGAGCATCAGGTCGCGGACGAAACCGAGGGTGGAGCCGAGCCCGATGAGCAGGGCGGTGACGCTGACGGCCCGGACGGCGGGCGAGGCGGCCGTCGTCATCGCGTCCTGCCGGCCGCGACCGGTCCGGCGCCCGGCGCCGCCACGATCCCGGGCCGGGCGACGAGGGCCAGGACCAGCCCCAGCATGACGGACATGACCAGCGTCGGGGAGCCGCCGATGTCGCCGTAGGCGAAGTCGATGATCTGCCAGGTCATCAGCCCGGCGGCCACGAGCGAGGCGCCCCTGAGCGCCCACCACCCCATCGCGCCCAGGAACACGCCGAGCGCGACCAGCCCGAGCAGGCCCTGCTCGCTGAGCGTCAGCAGGTACATGTTGTGCGGAGAGAGCAGCGGCTGGCGCTGGAAGCCGTTCACCGGGTCGTCGGTGTCGCTGCCCGACGACAGCTCGATGGGAGCGTAGGTGTCGCGCAGCTGCGCGAATCTGCGCGGCCCGACCCCCGTCAGCGGGTGCTCCTGCCACATGCCCACGGCGGTGTGCCACAGGCTGTAGCGGTCGCTCAGCGACTGGTCCGGCTGCGACACGGCGGAGGTCACCGAGGCCATCCGCCGACCCAGCACGTCCTCTCCGGTGCCCACGCCGAAGGCCAGCACGATCGCCGCGGTCGCGCCGGCGAGGACCACCCGGGCGGCGAGCACCCGGCTGTGCAGGAAGAGCACGACCAGCGCCGCGCACAGCAGGGCCAGCCAGGTGCCGCGGCTGAGCGACAGCGCGAGGGGGACGCCGAGCAGCGCGGCGCCGGCCAGCGCGGCGGCACGGCGCCCGCCGCGCAGGGTCAGGCCCACGGCCAGCAGGATGATCGCCCCGTAGCTGACGACGGCCGCCATGCCCATGACGTCGAGCGCGCCGAAGGTGCCGACCGCCCGCACCCGCTCGCCCGCGTACGACGCGCCGGTGCCGGTGAGCGCCTGGACGCAGCCGACCAGCCCTTGGACGGAGGCCGCCCCGACGAGGGCTCCGCCCACGATCACGGCGTCGGCCCGGTCGCGGACCGTCACCAGCACGGCCAGCGGGATGAGCACGAACACCTGGACGTACCTGACGTAGCCGGGGGCGCTCGCCAGCGTGTCGGAGGAGGCCAGTGCCGCGATGCTGACCGCGCCCGCGACGGGCGCCAGCACCAGAGCGCGGGCGGGGAGCCGGGCGGCCCCCCGGATCGCGAGCAGGACGGCGCCCGCGACGACGGCGAGCACGAGCGAGGCCACGTCCGCGACCGTCAAGTGCACGCCGGCGGACGGGTCTTCGCGGCCGGCCGGCAGGCAGGTCAGCAGCACGGTCACGGCCGCCGCCGAGCTGGGGCGGAAGAGGGCGGCCATGTCTAGCTCCCGCCCAGCCGGAGCAGCGACCACAAGGTCCTCATCATGATCTTGATGTCCGAGCGGAGCGTCCACCCGGTGATGTAGTGGTTGTCGAAACGGGCGCGGTCCTCGATCGAGGTGTCGCCGCGCAGGCCGTGGATCTGCGCCCAGCCGGTGATCCCGACCGGCATGCGGTGCCGCTGGCCGTAGCCGGGGATCGTCCGGGAGAACTCCTCGACGAAGTGCGGGCGCTCGGGCCGGGGGCCGACGATGCTCATGTCGCCTCTGAGAACGTTCCAGAGCTGCGGGATCTCGTCCACCGACGCTCTTCGCAGCAGCCGGCCCACCGGGCCGACGCGGCTGTCGTGGGCGATGCTCCACAGGGTCGCGGACTCGTGCGCGTCCGTGGGCTTCATCGTGCGCAGCTTGATGAGCTCGATCGGCTTCCCCCGGTAGCCCACGCGGCGCTGCCGGAAGAGCAGGCCGGGGCCGATCTCCGTACGGATGATCAGCGCGCAGATCGCGAGGATCGGCGCGGCCACGATGAGCCCGGCGAAGGCGACCGCGATGTCCAGCGCCCGCTTCAGCGGCCAGGAGACGCTTCGCTCCGTCTCCGGCCGCATGCGCAGCAGCGGGAAGCCGTGGACGTGCTCCTGCAGCGTGATGAAGTCGACGATCAGCTCGCCCAGGTCCGGGGCCAGATAGACGTCGCACCCCAGCGCCCGCGCCGTCCGCGCGAGTGACTGCTCCGCCTGCCCGGTGATGACCACCGCGCGGACTTCGTGCAGCTGAACGACGTCGGCGACGTCGCTGAGCCGGCCGAGAACGGGCAGGCCGGAGCTTCCGTCGGCGCTCTCGTCCAGGAAGCCCAGCGGGAGCAGGCCGTACTCCGGGTAGGCGAGCAGGCTCGCCGCCAGCCGGTGACCGTGCGTCCCGGCCCCGATCACCAGCGCGGGGCTGGTCCGGCCGCGCCGGCGGGCCTTGCGGGTCGCGAAGTAGAGGACGCTCCTGCCACACAGGGCGAGGAACGTGAAGACCAGCGCGCAAAGCGCGACGATGAGGGGCGATGCCGTCCCCCAGAAGGCGACCAGAGTGGACACGAGGCCGGATCCCGCGAGCCAGAAGCCGCGATCAAGGCAGGACGGGAGGAGCCGCGGCAGGTAGACGCGGCCGATGCCGTTGGCCGCCACCACCAGGATCGCCGCACACGCGATCCGCGGGATGTCCTGTCCCGCGCTGGCCGCAGTGAGCGCCATGCAACTCAGGTCGATGCAGACCAGGCTGAGCGGCTGGACGACCATCCACAGTCGTGACCCATGGTCTGCCGCCCACCGCGTCACCAGGTGGTCGACCTTCACGCTTACAGCCACTGCATCTCCGAAAATAGCTAGTTCGATCAGATCGGCGGTCGGTCAGCCGATCTGATCCGCGTAACGCCGACGGCCGCCCGGTGTGGATCCGCGGCGGCGGCGCCGGGACGGCGGCCCGGGCATGGCGGCAGGCCGGCGGGCGCTGTGCGGCGGTCGCAGCGCCCGCCGCACGTTCACCGGGCCGCGCGGCCGGGGACGACGGAGCATGGGTAACTCCTCAATTACGGAGATGAATCATCACCGAAAGTAAGTTCGCGCAGGCGCTTTCGTCACGAGCCACCCCGCATCGCCACAATCAAGATTTCTTGGTCGATCGCAAGAGAACCCGTGGCTCGCCGCGAACGTCGCGGTCGTCTCTTGGTGGCGCTTGGTGGGCCGACGCACCTCTCTTGGTGCTTTGATCACCGCTCTGTGCACTTGGGACTCGATGCGGTGGGCATGGCCAACGATCGGTAAGGTCCTGAGGGCGCTGTGCCGGAGAGTCCTCGGCTCCCGCTCCGCCCGGTCATCGGCTGTGATGATGAGGCTTTTCGGGATTAACGGTGTCCGTACCGGACACAGGGATGTTGGCTCAAGGAGAACGAGTTCGACGGCCGGCCCCGGCGATCCCGCGAGAGGCCGGCCACCTGGGTGAATCTCCTGGCCCGGGACCACCACCCGGCCCCGCACGGCGACCCTGAGAGAGCTGATCGCATGGACACCCGCAACGCCGGAGAGCCTCTCGACCAGGCCATCGACATCCCGCCGCCGGTCCCCACCTCAGACAAGCTCGTCTTCGACCCGGCGGCCGAGCCCGCGCCGCCGCAACGCGGTTCGTTGCTCGGCAGCGACCCGGACGGCGTCCTGGACCGGTGGCACGATCTGCAAGCGTCCTTCGTGGACGACCCGCGCGAAGCCGTCCAGCGCGCCGACTCGCTCATGGACGAGGTGATGACCTCGATCCGCGAGACGCTGGAACGCCGCCTGGACGAGCTCCGGGAGCCCTGGAAGAACACCGAGCGGGACGACACGGAAACCGAGCGGCTGAGGATGACCCTGCGCGCCTACCGCAACGTCCTGCACAAGCTGATGCCGCTCGCCGACGACCACGCGACGCGGTGAGGCCGTGCTCGCCGTCGTCCGCAGGATCTCCGTGGCCTTCGCGCTGAGGCCACGTCTTCGATGAGAGCAGGGACATGCCGCGCGCAGCTGTGATCGTGAATCCCACCAAAGTGCCCGACCTGGAACTGCATCGGACTGAAGTGACCGCTGAGCTGGCCAAACACGGCTGGGCCGAACCGCTCTGGCTGGAGACCACGGTCGAGGACGGCGGGCACGGCCTGGCCCGCCGGGCCGTGGACGAGCAGGTCGACCTGGTCTTCGCCTGCGGGGGCGACGGCACCGTACGGGCGGTCATTCACGGGCTGGTCGGCAGCGGGGTGCCGGTGGCGGTGCTCTCCGTCGGCACGGGCAACCTGCTGGCCCAGAACCTCGCCCTGGGCACGTCGCTGGCCGAGGGCATCGCCACCGGCGTCACCGGACGCACCCGGGTCGTCGACCTGGGTGTGATCGACGGCGAGATGTTCGCGGTCATGGCGGGTATCGGGCTGGACGCCGCGATGCTGGAGAGCACCACCGAGAAATCCAAGAGCCGCTTCGGCGCCCTCGCCTACGTCGCCGGCGCGTTGTCGCGACTGCGCGATCGGCCCATCCGGGTCACGCTGCGCCTGGACGACGGCCCGCCCTTCACCCGGCGGGCCAGGATGGTGCTGGTCGGCAACGTCGGCCGGGTGCAGGGTGGGCTGCAGCTGTTCCCGGCCGCCGAGCCCGACGACGGGCGCCTCGACGTCCTGGTGCTCGCCCCGTACGGTCTGCGGGACTGGCTGGGCGTCGCCGTCCGGCTCCTGACCCGATCGCCGCGCGAGGACCGGCGTATCGAGCGATTCACCGCCCGGACGATCCGGATGGACACCACCAGGCCCATGCCCAGGCAGTACGACGGGGACCTGATCGAGTCCGGTGTCACCACCCGGATCATGGTCGCCCCCAAGGCCCTGCTGATCCGCGTCCCGGCCGACGCGGCGCGGTGAGGCTCGGTGGGAACCCCGGGCGCGACCCCAGATCACCAGCTGTGATCTGGGGTGGCTCACCTCTTCGGGGCTGATCCGGCGCAGCCCCTTTGCGGCTGCGCGCGCGCCGCTACTGGACGATCAGCAGCGGCGAGCTGGTCACCCTGATCACCAGGTTCCTGAGGACAGGGAACACGGCGCCGAACATCGGCAGGGCCTTGTCGAACCCCGGGTTGTCGGACAGCAGGCCAGGCGGCGGCGTGGCTGCGGCCGGGCCGGCGGCGGGCAGGGCCAGCGTGATGGCCAGTGCGGCGCCGGCGGCGACCCCGATGGAGGTCCGGCGTAGCGCTGAGAACATCAGCATCTCCTCTGGTTGCTCATCGTGTATTGACAGTCACCGATCGTAGTTGCTTGATGATCGCTTCGTCCGTGAGCGGCACGGCGGTAACCGCCATCGCTGCCGATCCCAAGAGCTGGATGGAGTGCGGATTCGCGATCTGATATGTGATCGAGTTTGGATACTGTATCGCGGCACAGTATGGTGAGCCGCCATGGAGGATCCAGCCCTCGCCGGCCATCTGCAGGAGTTGCGGCGTGGCAGCGTGGTCATCGCCTGCCTGACCGTCCTGACCACCCCGGCCTACGGCTACGCCTTGAGCCGCAGCCTTGAGGAGGCGGGCTTCGCGGTCGAGCAGAACACGCTCTACCCGCTGCTGCGCCGCCTCGAGACGCAGGGGCTGCTCGTCAGCGCGTGGAACACCGATGAGCCGCGGCCGCGGAAGTTCTACCGCACGACGCCCGAGGGCGATCGGGTGGCGGCGGCGCTGCGGGACGACCTGGACAGGATGCGGTCGGCTCTTGCCGCCTTGCAGGAGAGGAGCGATGTTGAGCTCGACGGTTGAGCGCTATCTGGAGGTCGCCGTCGCCGGTGTCGCCCCAGGCGAGCGGGAGGATGCGGGCAGAGAGCTCCGTGACGCGATCGAGGAAGGCGTTTCCGAGCGGATCGAGGCGGGCCTCGACGAGGCCGCCGCGGTCGAGGCGGTGCTGGCGGAGTTCGGGGATCCGCTCCAGTTCGCCGCGCGCTACCGCGGCCGGCCGCTCGGGCTGATCTCGAGCGTGCGCTATCCCGCGTGGAGAACGCTGGTGCGGCTGCTCCTGGCGATCGTGGTCCCGATCTGCGCGGGAGCCGCCTTCGCCGTCGAGGTCGCGCACGGTGCGAGCGTGGCCGAGATCCTCGGGGGTGCCGCCCTCGCCGCGGTGGAGGCCGTCGTGCACGTGATGTTCTGGACGACGCTGGCCTTCGTGCTCGTCGATCGCTGGTGGCCGGCTCCCGCCGAGCCGGAGGTGCCGTGGTCGACCGCCTACCTGCCCGTGAGCTCCGGCCGGACGCGGCCCGGCCGGGTGGAGACGCTGCTCTGGGCCGGTTCGGCGGTCGCGGGCATCGCCTTCGCCTTCGCGCAGCGCGTGGTGTCGCCGTGCTCGGCGGAGTCCGCGGCGGTGCCGTTGCTGGCCCCGGCCGGGTGGGCGTTCTGGTGGCCGTTCGTGATCGTGGCCCTGGCGTTGCAGGCGGGCGCGGCGATCGCCGTGGGCCGCAGGGGGTGGACGGCGGCGCTGCGGGTCAGCGCATTCGCGCTGGACCTCGCGATCGCGCTGCCCCTGTTGTGGTTGCTCGTGTCCGGTCAGGCGCTCAACCCCGTGTTCCTGGACGCGCTCGACTGGGGCGGCTGGTCGATGCCTGTCTCGCCCGGCGACGTCCTCGTCGCCGCGCTCTTCATGACCGTCGCGGCCGGGACCGCCTGGCGGGCCGCCTGCGTGCGGCCGATCCGCCGCTTCCGGGGTGCCGCTCCGGCACCGGCCCGGAAGGACAGAGATTGATGGAACGTGCCCGCCGTGATCATCGCGGTGTCACCGCGTTCCGGACAGAGAAAGAGGAGAACAAGGTGCAGCACTCAGGAGCCGCTCGGACGACCGGGACGGAGGTGGCCGCCTTCCGCCTGGTGGGGCTGCACAAGACGTTCGGCACGCACACGGCGGTGGACCACGCCGACCTCACGGTCGCTCCGGGATCCTTCTACGGGCTGGTCGGGCCGAACGGCGCGGGCAAGACCACCATGCTGTCCATGGCGGTCGGCCTGCAGCGGCCGGACGAGGGCAGCGCCTCGGTCCACGGCGTCGACGTGTGGCAGGAGCCGCTGGCGGCCCGCAGGCTCATGGGGGTGCTGCCCGATGGGCTGGCGATGCCCGAGCGGCTCACTGGCCGTGAGCTGCTCACCTACCTGGGGCAGCTGCACGGCCTGGACGCCGCCGAGGCCGCGCGGCGCACCGGCGAGCTGCTCGCCGTCATGGAGCTCGACGGCTCGGCCGAGCGCACGCTGGTCGTCGATTACTCCACCGGCATGCGCAAGAAGATCGGCCTGGCCACCGCGCTGCTGCACGGACCGAGGCTGCTGGTGCTCGACGAGCCCTTCGAGGCCGTCGACCCGGTCTCCGCGGCCACGATCAAGAAGATCCTCAAGCGGTTCGTCGCCGGCGGCGGCTCGGTGCTGATCTCCAGCCACGTCATGGCGCTGGTCGAGCAGCTGTGCGACACGGTCGCCGTGATGGCCAAGGGCCGGGTCGTGGCCGAAGGACCGCTCGACGAGGTACGCGGCGGCCGCTCGCTTGAGGAGACCTTCGTCGACCTGGTCGGGGTCGAGATCGGCGGCGGGGAGGGGCTGTCGTGGTTGGCGTCCTGATCCGGATGAAGTTCGCCGTGCTGCGGAACACCGCGAGCGACGGCAAGACGGCCTGGGCCGCGCTGGGCGGGACCGTCGGCCTCTGCCTGGCCATCGCCACCGTCGTCCTGGCGTTCTTCGACTTCTCGCACCCGCGGATGCTGATGGACCTGCTCGCGGTGACCTTCGCGCTGTGGGCCCTGGGCTGGATGGTCGGCCCGACGTTCGCCGGCGAGCCTCCGCTCAACGGCCGGCACTTCCACCGTCAGCCGATACCGCGCGGCACGCTCGCACTGGGCCTGCTCGCCTCCGCCATGGTGGCCGTCACCACCGTGGTCACGCTCCTCGCGTTCACCTCGCTGATCGTCTTCGCGGCCCGGCTGAGCCTGGGGGCCGTGATGGTCTCCGTCCCCGCGGTGATCCTGCTGCTCCTGCTGGTGGTGCTCCTGTCGCGGGTGTGCTCGCTGCTGTTCGGAACGCTGGCCATGTCCCGCGTCGGCGGGGTCGTCACCGCGACGGTGACCGCGGCGATGATCGCACTGGCCTCGTTCTCCTGGATCATCTTCGTCGGGATCTACCTGCTGCTCGAACACGGGTTCCCGCCCCTGCTCTCCACGGTGCTGCGGTGGCTGCCCTCCAGCTGGGTCCTGCTCTCCGTGGAGGCCGCGGGCCGCGGCGACTGGTGGTGGACCGCCGGGCCGCTGGCGGCGCTCGCCGGACTCGTCGCGGGCCTCTTCCTCGTGTGGACGAGGCTGCTCGGGCCGCGCCGCCTCGCCCGCGCGGTGGTACGCGGGTCCTCGGCGGCGCGGGCGGCGTCGCCGAGGTGGCCGCGCGGCGATCAGGGCGCGCTCTACCTCAGGGAGATGCGCACGTGGTGGCGCGATCCGCTGCGTACCCAGAACATCGCGCTGCCGGTCGCGTTCTCGATCATCACCGTGCTGTTCCCGCTGGTGCTCGGCTTCACCGGCCTCTTCCCGTTCGCCGGCGCGGCCACCGCGCTGATGGCCGCCGCGACGTGCGCGAACCTCTACGGGCAGGACGGCACCGCGTTGTGGATGACGCTGATGCTGCCCGGCAAGGAGAAGGAGGACGTGCGGGCCCGGCAGCTCGCCTGGCTGACGCTGTTCGGCCCCCTGACCCTCGCGATGACGGCCGGCGGCTCGCTCCTGCACGGGGACCCGTCCTTGGTGCCGTGGGCGCTGGCGGCCAACCTCGCCGCGCTCGGCGGCGGCGCCGGAGTGCTGATCTGGATCTCCGTCGCGGACCTCGTGCCGGGGCCGGACCCGCACAGGAGCAAGAACTCGCCGCTGGACCACGGGGACGTCACCGGCCAGTCGTTCCTGACGCTCCTCCTCACGGCGGTGGCCGTCCTGCCCGCGCTCGGCGTCGCCCTCGCGGGGCAGCTGCTCGACCGGCCCCCGCTCCTGTGGGCGAGCGTGCCGGTCGCCCTCCTGACCGGCTTCGTCTGTTACGCGTGGTTCGGCGTGCTGGCCGCGCGCCGGCTGCGCGCGCAGGGTCCCGACCTGCTGCAGCTGATGCGGTCGGGCAAGCGGCCGGCCGTCGCCGACCGGGAGACGCGGGCGCCGTCGGCGTTCGAGACGATGGGGGCCAAGCGGCAGCTGCTCATGTGGGGCAGCATGGCCGTCGGCATCCTCGGGCTGTTCCCGCAGGGCCTGGTCCCCCTGGGCATCAAGCTCAGCGGCTCGGCCGACCGGGTGTGGTTCCTCGCGCTGTACATGCCGGAGCCGTGGCAGTGGCCGGTGATCGCGGGCATGATCCTGATCGGCCTGGCGGGCTTCGGCGGCATGCTGGCGATCTACCTCGCCGAGAGCCGGAAGGTCAAGGAGCAGGCGGCGAGACCGCCGCGCGCCGGCTGATCGGTGCCTGGGCGGGACTTAAGCGTGACCGATTCCCCCGCTCGAACTCGTGGCAAAAAGGGTGACAGGCGCTTGAATTGCGCTCGATCATGATGAGTCAAAGCGGGACGCACCTCCGGGAGCCGTTCCCGCTCGGCCCGATCCTCGACGCCCTGCGCGGCAACCGGCCCGCTCCTCGACCCGCCGCGCGGCACCGGCGAGGGCGCGAGCGGGGTCGGGGCGCCGTGGGAGCTGCTGGGCTCCCTGGGCGAGGCCGTACTCGTGCTGCAGGACCCTGCACTGGGCCGACGAGCAGACTCTGGCCTTCCTCGGATACCTCATGGGCGAGCCGCCGCCCGGGTTGTCGGTGGTGGTCACGTTCCGGGGCGAGGAGGTCGCGCTGGACGCCAGGACGATCGCGGCGCGGGCGGCTCCGTCCGTGTCGCGCACCCGCACCGCCGACCGGCCGACCGCGCCCGGCACGTTCAGCTCGTCGATGGTCTTGCGCGCCCACCCGCTCCCGCAGCAGCGCCACCATCTCCTGGATCGCGAACGGCAGCCCGGACGTCCGCTCGCACAGATACACGGCGAACTCCTCCGACACCCCTCCGGCGCCAGAAGTAGCGCCGTCGGGGCCCATCCGGGATGGGCCCCGACCACGCTCACGCGTCACGACGGGGCACCGGGGCCGGAGATCGGGACCGGTCAGCGCTCGCCGCTCAGCAGGCGCACCGCTTCCAGCGCCAGCGAGAGGTCCACGATGTCCCGTGGCCGGGCCAGCGAGCGGCCGGTGAGCTGCTCGATCCGGCGTACCCGGTTGATGATCGTGTTGCGGTGGCAGAAGAGCCGGCCCGCGGCCCTGGCGGCCGAGCCGTCGCAGGCCAGCCACGTCTCCAGCGTCGTCAGCAGGGTGTCGCGGTCGGCGGGGTCGAGCGCGAGCAGCCGCCCGAGCGCGCCCTCCACGAGGTGGCCGGTGACGTCCGGCTGGCTGATCATCAGCACGGCCGGGACCCGCTCGTCCAGCCGGGCGATCTCGGGTCCGCCGTCCACGCACGTCCGCATGGCCAGGGAGGCGAGGTCGTGTGCGGTCCTCAGCTGGTCCAGGCCGTCCACGACCGGGCTCACGCCCGCCACGCCGCTGACGAGGAGGCTGAGCTCCTGGCACAGCTCGTCCAGCGTGGCCTGGCCGAGCGCGACCACGGCGACCTCGTGCCCGGGGCGCATCCGCCACAGCAGCCGCGTGGCGCCCAGGGCCGCGGGCAGCCGTACGTCGTGATGGTGGCGGAAGCGGGGGAAGCGCACGGTGACGACGGCGTAGCGGCCCCGTTCCGGCAGGTCGAGCGCCGCGGCGGCGGCCCGTACGATCCCGGTGTCGGCGGTGCCGTCGAGCAGCGCGTCGAGTAGGGCGTTGACCCGCTCCTGGCTGCGGCCGAGGATCTCCTGCTCCCGCCTGCTGTAGATGTCGCAGGCCACCATGGACTGCCGGTCGATCGCGTGCCACACGTGGCTGGCCGCGCGGACCAGGACGGCCAGCCGTTCGGGGCGCTCGCGCTCCATGTGCTCCACGATCGCCGACCAGGTGACCTGGCCGGCCAGGCGGTACATGCGTAACAGGGAGTCCAGCGGCACCCCCTGCTCGCCCCGGCGCTGCGCCATGGCCGCGGTGAAGACCAGGTCGCGCCGCTCCGAGGGCTTCTGCAGGATCGCGGTGAGGCCCAGGCGCACGCCTTCTTGGGTGCTCTTCCAGTGCTCGTCGTAGGGCACGCAGGCGCAGTACACCATGTCGCCGCCACGCGTCCGGCTGACCAGTTCGTCCGTGAGCTCGGGCAGGCGTCCGAGCAGGGCCCTGGCAGCGGTGCGCAGCGTCTGGCGGACGTCCTCGTCCACGACCGTAGGGGGACGCATCCATCGAGGCTGCCATCCCGGCTCGCTCTAGAACAAGGCTCTGTAGCGTTTTGTGATCTGCCGTTGTGCGGCTGCACAACAAGCCCCCGGCCAGGGTGGGCAGCACGCCTGACTTCACCGCGGCATCTGGACGACAGTGCACGTCGGCGGTTTGGGTGAGCCCACATGGGGTCTTGTGAGGACATCGAATGGCGGAGCTGACTGTCGACGATCTGGTGGTGGACTACGGTCCCGTCCGGGCTCTGGACGGGGTCTCGATGCGGGTTCCGTCCGGCTCGGTCGTGGCCGTGCTCGGCGCGAACGGCGCGGGCAAGACGACCCTGCTGCGTGCGGTGTCGGGAACGCTCCGATTCCAGCGCGGCCGGGTGGCCAGGGGCGAGATCGCCGTCGCCGGCACGCGCGTCGACGGGGTGCCCGCCGCGGCCGTGGTCCGGCGGGGGGTCACGCACGTGCCCGAGGGCCGCCGCGTGTTCGCCCGCATGACGGTGGAGGAGAACCTGCGCGCGGGCGGCCTGGGCACCCCCCGCAGGGCCGCGGCCAGGGCCAGAGGGCGGGTGCGCGAGCTGTTCCCGGTCCTGGCCGAACGGGCGCACCAGCGGGCGGGGCTGCTGTCGGGCGGCGAGCAGCAGATGCTGGCCATCGGCCGGGCGCTGATGGCCGAGCCGTCGGTCCTGCTGCTCGACGAGCCGACGCTCGGCCTGGCGCCGCAGATGGCGGCCAGGATCGCCGCGACGATCAGGGCGATCAACGAGGCGGGCACCTCGGTGCTGCTCGTCGAGCAGAACGTCGCCACGGCGCTGTCGCTGGCGTCCTACGCGTACGTGCTGGAGGTCGGCTCGGTCGCCCTGGAGGGACCCGCGGCCACGCTCGCCGACAGCGACGAGGTCAGGCACCGGTACCTGGGCATCGGCGAGGAGTCGCCGGCGCTGGAGAGCAGGGCCGGGCTGTCGAGGTGGACGGCATGACCACGACATACCAACTGGACGGTATGCCCGCGCTGGAGGTCCGCGACGTGACGGTCCGGTTCGCGGGCCTGACGGCTCTCGACGGCGTCGGCTTCACCGTCGCCCCTGGCACGGTGCACGCGATCATCGGGCCCAACGGCGCCGGCAAGTCCACCTGCTTCAACGTGCTGTCCGGCGTCTACCGAGCCACCTCGGGCAGCGTCCGATTCGGCCGGGACGAGCTCACGGCCCTGCGCCCGCACGAGGTGGCGGCGCTCGGCGTCGCGCGCACGTTCCAGAACATCGCGCTCTCGCCCCGCCTGCCGGTACGGGACAACCTGCTGCTGAGCCGCCACCGGCTCACCCGCGCCGGCTTCCTGTCGGCCGGGCTCGGCCTGCCCCGAGCCCGGCGCGAGGAGCGCGTCCACGCCGCCAGGGTGGTGGAGATCGCCGAGTTCGTCGGGATCGCCGCGCTGCTGGCCACACCCGTCGGGCTGCTCCCGTACGGCGTGCAGAAGCGGGTGGAGCTGGCCAGGGCGCTGGCGATGGAGCCCCGGCTGCTCCTGCTCGACGAGCCGGTCGCCGGGATGAACAGCGGCGAACGGGTCGAGATGGCCGAGCTGATCGTGTCGGTCAAGGACAGCCTGGGGATCTCCATCCTCCTGGTCGAGCACGACATGGGCATGGTCATGCGGCTGGCCGACCGGGTCACCGTCCTGGACTTCGGCCGCCGCATCGCCGACGGCACGCCCGCCGAGGTGCAGAACGACCCCAAGGTCATCGGTGCCTACCTGGGCACGGAGGAGGTTGCGTGATCACGTTTCTGGAGCTGCTCGTCAACGGGATCTCCATCGGGGCTGTCTACGCGCTGATCGCACTCGGTTTCGTCGTCATCTTCAAGGCGACGGAGGTGGTCAACTTCGCCCACGCCTCGCTGCTGCTGGCCGGCGGCTACGTGGTGGCGCGGCTGCACCCGTACGTGGGCTTCTGGCTCGCCCTGCTGATCGGCATCGCGACGGCCGCGCTCATCGGCGCGCTGGTGGAGTTCCTGGTGATCCGCCGGTCCAAGGCGGCCACGCACAGCGTGCTGGCCATCGTCACCATCGGCGTGGACATCGTGCTGACCACCGAGCTCACCCGGCGGATCGGCACCGAGGTGCTGGCCATGGGCGACCCGTGGGAGTCGCGGGTGCTGCACATCGGGGGCATCACGATCGCCGAGACCAGGATCGTCGCGCTGCTCGCCGCCGGCGCGCTGATCACGGCCTTCCTGCTGGCGTTCAAGTTCACCGGCTGGGGCGTGGCGATGCGGGCCACCGCCGAGGACCCCGAGACCGCCGCCCTCATGGGGGTGCGGCTGGGCCGCGTCTCGCTCAGCGCCTGGGCGGTGGCCGGCGCCCTGGCGGCGGTGGCCGCGCTGTTCCTGTGCGTCTTCCCCACGCCGGGCCTGGACCGCAGCTCCTCGCTGGCGGCGCTCAAGGCCTTTCCCGCCGCCATACTCGGCGGCCTCGACTCCACCACCGGCGCCCTGGTCGGCGGCCTGATCGTGGGCGTCACCGAGGCGCTCATGACCGGCTACCAGAACGACCTGTCGTTCCTGGGCCGGGGGATCGGCGACGTCGCGCCGTTCCTGATCATGATCGTGGTCCTGCTGCTGCGGCCCGCGGGCCTGTTCGGAACCAAGGAGCTGGCCCGTGTCTGAGCTCCCCGTGTCGAAGATCATCGGCCTGCTCGCCGTCCTGCTCGCCTTCGTGGCCGTCCCCTTCTACCTGGAGGGCTTCTGGCTGCAGGCCGGCCTGTTCGCCATGTCGGCCGCGATCGGCGCGATCGGCATCAACCTGCTCACCGGGGCCACCGGGCAGCTGTCGATGGGGCACGCGTTCTTCCTGGCCGTGGGCGCCTACGCCTACGTGTACTTCGCCGCCGAGCCCACCCGCACCCTGGGCGGCCTGGGCCTGCCCACGCCGCTGGCCGCCGTGCTCGCCGTCGTGGTCGCCGGGGCGGCGGGCGGGCTGTTCAGCCCGATCGCCGGCCGGCTCAAGGGCGCCTACCTGGGCATCGCCACGCTGGCGCTGATCTTCGGCGGGCAGCACCTGCTGTTCAACGCCGAGCCGATCACGGGCGGGTTCAACGGCCGGGCCGTGCCCGCCATGGAGATCTTCGGCTTCACCTTCGCCGACGCGCCGGAGCTGGTCATCGCGAACGTGCCGTTCGGGGTGCTGGAGCGGCTGTGGTTCCTGGGCGGGCTGGTGCTGCTCGCGGCGGCGCTCTTCGCCCGCGGGGTGCTGCGCGGGCGTCCGGGCCGGGCCATGAACACCATCCGCGACCACGAGATCGCGGCCGGGGTGATGGGCGTGCCCGTCACCCGCTACCGGGCCGGGGTGTTCGTGCTGTCGTCCATGTACGGCGGGCTCGCGGGCGTGCTGCTCGCCCTGGTCTTCCAGCGGACCGTGCCGGACTACTTCGGCATCCTGCTCTCCCTCGACTACCTCGCGATGATCGTGATCGGCGGGCTCGGGTCGGTGGGCGGCGCGGTGATCGGCGCCGTCGTCGTCTCGCTGCTGCCGCAACTGCTCACCCGCTACAGCGACGCCATCCCGCTGGTGGCCGCGCCGGGCTCGGCCGGCGTCTCGCCCTCCGAGGCCGCCCGCATCCTGTACGGCGCGGTCGTGGTCACCGTCGTGCTCTTCCTCCCCGGCGGCCTGCTCGGCCTGCTCCGCTCGCTCCGCCTGAGGCTGTCCGGCCTCCGGCTGCCCGCGTCATCCGCTGCATCACCCACCGCCTCATCCACTCCGTCCCCCGAAACCAGGAGCTCACATGTCCCGTAACCGTACGGCCGCCCTGGCCGCGCTCGTGGCGCTGGGGCTGGCCGCCACCGCCTGTGCCAGCGGCAAGGCCACCGGCGGCGACTCGGCGCCCGCCACTGCCGCCGCCGGCGGCGACGGCGTCAAGATCGGCCCCGGCGTGACCGCCGACACGATCGGCCTCAGCCTCCTCACCGACCTGACCGGTCCCTACGCCTCGCTCGGCAAGAGCCTCACCCAGGCGCAGCAGCTCTACTTCGAGCAGGTCAACCAGGCCGGCGGGATCTGCGGCCGGAAGATCGAGACCATCGTGCGCGACCACGGCTACGACGCGCAGAAGGCGATGGCCTCCTACGCCGAGGTCGCGCCGAAGACGGCCGCGATCCCGCAGTTCATCGGCTCGCCGATGGTGACCGCGCTGAAAGACAAGATCACCACCGACAAGATCCTCACCATTCCCATGGCGTGGGCGACCGGCCTGCTCGGCAGCGAGGCCATCCAGGTCACCGGCACCACCTACGACATCGACATGGTCAACGGCGTCGACTTCCTGACGAAGGAGAAGGGCATCAAGGCCGGCGACAAGATCGGTCACCTGTACTTCGAGGGAGACTACGGCGAGAGCGCGCTCGCCGGCTCCAAGTACGCCTCCGAGAAGCTCGGGCTCTCCCTCGTCGAGCAGAAGATCAAGGCGACGGACCAGGACATGACCGCCCAGGTGGCGGCGTTCAAGAAGGCGGGCGTCAAGGCCGTCCTGGTCTCGGTGGGCCCGCGCCAGGCCGCCTCGCTGGTGGGCGTCGCCCTGGCGGGCGGGATGGACGTGCCCTTCGTGGGCAGCAACTCCGCCTACAGCCCGCAGCTGCTGGACACCCCGGCGGCGCCCGCGCTGCTGAAGGACTTCTACTACGTGACCGCGGGCGCGCCCATCAGCGCGCCGCTGCCCGCCTACCAGAAGCTCATCACCGACTACCAGGCCAAGTACGCCGGCCAGCCCCTGGACAGCGGCGTCGCGGCCGGCTGGACCGCGGCCATCATCGTCGGCGACGCGCTGCGCAAGGCGTGTGAGGCCAAGGACCTCAGCCGGGCGGGCATCGTCGCGGCCCACCGGGGGCAGAAGGCGTGGGAGGCCGGCCTGGGCGGGGTGCCCATGGACTTCAGCGTCTTCGACCAGCCCGCCTCGCGCTCCTCCTACATCGTCAAGCCGGACAAGAAGGCCGTCGGCGGCGCGACGATCTTCAAGGAAGCGGCGGTGTCCGACCTGGCCAAGGAGTACTCCGTGCCACCGGCCGGCTGACCGTGGCCGCGTTGCTGGAGGTCGGCGGGCTCACCGTGCGGTTCGGCGGGGTCGCCGCCCTGTCGGGCATCGACCTCGCCGTCCGCGAGGGTGAGCTCCTCGGCGTCATCGGGCCCAACGGCGCCGGCAAGAGCACCTTGTTCGACTGCCTGACCAGGCGGTGCGGGCCGCAGGAAGGCTCGATGCGCCTGGCCGGCGAGGATCTCACCCGCCTGCCCGCCCACCTCGTGGCCGATCGCGGCATCGCCCGCACCTTCCAGAACACCGCCCTGTTCCCCGGCCTGTCGGTGCGCGAGAACGTCATGACCGGCGCTCACCGGCACGGCCGGGCGGGGTTCTGGGCCGCGGCGCTGGGACGGGCCACGGCCGAGGAACGGCGGCTGCGGGCCGGGGCCGACGCGTTGCTCGACCGGTTCGGCCTGGCGGACTACGCCGACCATCCGGCCGGCGGCCTGCCGTACGGGCTGACGAAGTGGGCCGAGATCGCGCGGGCGCTGGCGTCCGAGCCGCGGCTGCTGCTGCTCGACGAGCCCGCGAGCGGGCTCGCCCCCGGCGAGGTGCCCGCTCTCGCCCACCTGATCAGCCAGATCCACCGCGAACGCGGCGTCACGATCATCGTCGTGGAGCACCACATGGACTTCGTTCTCGCGCTGTGCCGCCGGATCGTCTGCCTGGAGCGGGGCCGTAAGATCGCCGACGGCCCGGCCGGCGCGGTCCGGCAGGACCCGGCCGTCACCGCCGCCTGCATGGGGGTGATCCGGTGAGCGGCCTCGACGTGCGCGGCCTGCGCGCCGGATACGGCGCGGCCCGCGTGCTGCACGGCGTCGACCTGGCCGCGGGGGACAACGAGATCGTGGTGCTGCTCGGCCCCAACGGCGCGGGCAAGACCACGCTGCTGCGCGCGCTGTCCGGGCTGGTCGGCGGGCGCGGGGCGGCCGCACTCGACGGGGTCGCGCTGCTGGGCCGCGCGCCCGACGAGATCGCCAGGCTCGGCGTCGCCCACGTCACCCAGGAGGGCGGCACGTTCGGGCCGCTCACCGTGGAGGAGAACCTGCGGGTCGGAGCGCAGGCCCGCCCGTGGCCGCGCCGCGGCGTCAGCGAGGACGTGTCGCGGGTGTTCACCTACTTCCCCGTGCTCCAGGCGCACCTGGGCCGGCCCGCCGGCACGCTGAGCGGCGGGGAGCAGCGGATGCTGGCCATCGGCCGGGCGCTGATGGCCAGGCCGCGGCTGCTGCTCCTGGACGAGCCGACCCGCGGCCTGGCGCCGCAGGCCAGGAGCAGGCTGTTCGGCACCATCCACGCCATCAACCGGCACGAGGGAACCATCATGATCATCGTCGAGCACAACGTGGCGGCGGCGCTGGAGGTGGCGCACCGGGCCTATCTCGTCGAGTCGGGCCGGATCGCCGACCTGCGGGCCCGCCGGAGGTGGTGACCAGGTGTTCTTCCAGCAGCTGATCGAGGGGCTGGGGGCGGGCGCGGGATACGCCGCCCTCGCGCTGGCCCTGGTGCTCACCTACCGGTTCACCGGGATCGTGAACTTCGCGCAGGGCGAGCTGGCCATGCTCGCCGCCTACGTGGCGTGGCAGCTGGTCGACTCCGGCATGCCGTACTGGGTGGCGCTGCCCGTCACCGTCGCCATCGCGTTCCTGGCCGGGGTCGTGACCGAGCGGACCGTCATCCGGCGGGTGGAGCAGGGCGCGGGGGAGGCCACGCTCGTGGTGACCACGATCGGCCTGTACGTCATGGTGAACGCGATCGCCGCGCTCGTGTGGACCTCGGCCCTGCGGGCCTTCCCCAGCCCCTTCCCCGACGCCCCGGCCGGAGCCTCCGCGCTCGCCGCCGCGTGCGTCGCCGGGCTGGTGCTCGGCGCGGCCGCCCTGGTGGTCCGCCACACCGGCCTCGGCCTGGTGATGCGCGCCGTCGCCGCGGACCCGCGCTCGGCCCGGCTGTCGGGGGTCCGGGTCGGGCGCGTCCTGGCCCTGGGCTGGGGCGCGGCCTCGGCCGTCGGCGCGGTCTCGGGGGTCCTGCTCGCTCCGATCCTCTTCCTGGAGCCCACCATGATGACCGGTGTCCTGGTCTACTCCTTCGCCGCCGCCACGCTCGGCGGCTTCGACAGCGCTCTCGGCGCGGTCGTCGGCGGGCTGATCGTCGGGGTCACCGAGACCCTGGCGGGAACGTACCTCGGCTTCGTCGGGGCGGACCTGAAGATCGCGGTGCCGCTGGTGCTCATCGTCGCCGTGCTGCTCCTGCGACCGCAGGGCCTGTTCGGCTCGGCGCCCGTGGAGCGGGCGTGAACACGGTCGCGGCCGGTCACCGCCGGCTGCCGGTCGGGCAGGTGGCCGGCGACCGCCGGCAGACGTGGCCGTGGCGGCGCGCCGGGCTGGGCGCGGTGACGGTGGCCGCCGTGGCGCTGCCGTTCGTGCTGCCGCCGTACCTGCTGTTCCAGGCCACCCTGGTGCTGGTCTACGCCATCGCGCTGCTCGGCCTGGACCTGGTGGTCGGGCACGGCGGGCAGATCTCCCTGGGGCACGGTGCGTTCTTCGGCGTCGGCGCCTACACGGCGGCCGTCCTGATCGCCCGGCTCGGCCTGCCGTACCCGCTGACCCTGCCGGTCGCGGCGCTGCTCACGTTCGCGCTCGGCTGGGCGGCCGGGCTGCCCGCGCTGCGGCTGCGCGGCCTCTACCTGGCCATGGTCACCTTCGCGGTCGCCGTCGTGCTGCCGCCCCTGCTCAAGCGCTTCCCGTCGATCACCGGCGGGGCGATGGGGCTGCCGGTACGCACCCCGCGGGCGCCCGTGCTGGACGACGACCAGTGGGTCTACTTCCTCGTGCTCGCGGTGGCCGTCACCGGCTCGCTGTGGATCCGCAACCTGACCGCCTCGCGCGGCGGGCGGGCGCTCACCGCGATCAGGGAGCACCGGGCGGCGGCCGAGGTGCTCGGCATGCGCCCCGCCACCCACATGACGCACGCCTTCGCCTGGAGCGCCATGTACGCGGGCACGGCGGGCGCCCTCTACACCTGGACGGTCGGCTTCGTGTCCCCGGACTCCTTCACCCTCAGCCTGTCCATCACGCTGCTCGCCGGGGTGGTCATCGGCGGCCCGGCGACGCTGGCCGGACCGCTGCTCGGCGCGTTCGTCGTGATGGGCGTGCCCGTCGTGGCCCAGGAGCTCAATCCCGCCGCCCCGGGCATCGTCTCGGGCCTGCTGATCGTCCTGGTCGTCTACGCGGCGCCGACGGGCCTGGCCGGCCTGCTGCGCAAGGCCGCCTGGGGCGTGGTCAGGAGGCGAGCATGAGAGGGGCGGCCGGCTTGCTCGTCAGTGGTCAGGAGGCGCGCATGAAAGGCGCGGCCAGATTGCTCGCCCGATGTCTCGCCGGGCTGCTCGTCCTCCTGGCGCCGGGCTGCCGCCTGGCCTCCGGCGAGGTGACGCTCACCGGCGCCTGCGCGGGGCAGTCGGGCACCGGGATCACCGCCGGCTCCGTCAAGGTCGGCGGCATCTACCCGCTGTCCGGGCCGGCCTCCGCCTACGCGGCGGTCGCTCAGGGCGTCCGCGCCCACTTCGACCACGTCAACGCGCGCGGCGGCGTGCAGGGGCGGCGGATCGAGTTCCTGGTCCGCGATGACGCCTACCAGCCCGCCCGCGCGGTCGAGGAGGCCCGCCGCCTGGTGCTGCACGACCGGGCGTTCGCGCTGTTCCAGACGCTCGGCACCCCGTCCACGGCCGCCGTGCGCGAGTACGCCGACCGGTGGGGGGTGCCGCAGGCGTTCGTCGCCACGGGCGCCACCCAGTGGGGCAGCGACACCAGGCACCCCTGGACGATCGGCTTCCAGCCCAGCTACGTCGCCGAGGCCCGCGTCTACGCCCGCTACCTGGCCGAGGCCAGGCCAGAGGCAAGAGTCGCGGTGCTGTACCAGAACGACGACTTCGGTCACGACCTGCTCGACGGCTTCCGCCGGGCGATCGCCGGCACGTCGGTGCGGATCGTGGCCGCGCTGAGCTACGAGGTGACCGACCCGAGCGTGCAGGGCCAGCTGGCCAACCTGGCCGCCTCGGGGGCAGACGTGCTGCTCGACGTCAGCACGCCGAAGTTCGCCGCCCAGGCGCTGGCCACCGACGCGGCCATGACCGGCTGGAACCCGCTGCACATCCTCAACGGTGTGGCCGCTTCGCCCGCCGTACTGAAGCCCGTCGGCTACGAGAAGGTCCAGGGCGTCGTGACGGCCGGGTTCCAGAAGGAGCCCGGCGCTCCGGAGTGGGCCGACGACCGGGGGATGCGCACCTATCTGGCGGCGATGGCGCGGTACGCGCCCGAGACCGACCCCGCCGGCCAGCAGGCCGTCTTCGGGTGGACGGCGGCGCAGGCCTTCGTCAAGGTGCTCGAACGCATGAGGTGCCCCTCTCGCGAGGGGTTGCGGGACGCGATGCGCAGCCTGCCGGACGTCGAGCTCGATCTGCTCCTGCCCGGTATCACACTGTCCACGGGGCCCGGCGACGGATTCCCGATCGAGTCGATGCAGCTGACGCGCTTCGAGGGGGATCGCTGGGTCCGGTTCGGGAAGGTCATCGACACTCGCGCCGAGTTCGGCCCGGTCCCGCCGCGTCCCTGAGCCGGCGGCGCCGCACCCCGGACCTGACACGGGGGACGGGCGGCGCCTGCTCCCGGGGTGCGGCCGCGGATGTGCCGCACCCCGTCCTCGTGGGTGCCGGGCGGCCCCGCGAAGGGCGTCCCGGCAGCGCACGGGTCAGTGGCGTACGCCGCGCCGGCCGTACAGGCTGACGGTGATGATGACGCCGACCGCGGCGACGGCGACCTGGAGCAGCAGCTCGATCCAGTCGATACCGCTGGTCGCGGCCACGCCGAACGCGCTGGCGATGAACGTGCCGATGAAGGCGGCCACGATGCCGACCACGATGGTCAGCCAGATCGGGATGTGCTGTTTGCCCGGGACGACCAGGCGGCCGAGCGCACCGATGATGGCGCCGATGACGATGGCGGTGATGATGCCGGTGACGGTCATGTCAAGCTCCCTGCGGTTGGGGGATGAAGCTGATCAGCGTCTGCCCGGCAAAGACCCGCACATGCCTCATCGCCACGATCGATGTGCGCCGCGGGCGTAGAGGTTCGGAGTCACCGGCTCTGACCTGCGGCGCAGGAGCGACGCCCGGACCGCTCCGAAGCCGTCGAACACGAGGCGTTCCGGCGGGCTTGACATCCCATTATTCCTACCTGAATAGTTTGGTATTGCCTGACCGGAAGGAGCCGCTCATGAGGGAAGTCCCCCCGTCCCTCATGCCGGAGACCGGGCGGCCCGTGGCGTGACGGCCGGCTTCGACGCCGCCGGGCGTCGCGTGCTGCTGGTCTGCGCGGCCGGCGGATTCACGACCCTGCTCGACAACTCCGTGCTCAACCTCGCCCTGCCGGCCTTACGCGGCTCGCTGCACGTGGACGCCACGCAGGTGCAGTGGATGGTGGCGGGCTACTCCCTGGCCTTCGGCCTGGCCCTCATCCCCGGCGGCCGGCTCGGGGACGTGCGGGGGCGCAGGCCGTACTTCCTGGCCGGAATGGCGATCTTCACGGCCGGGGCGGCGCTGGCCGGGCTGTCTCCGCACCCCTGGGCGCTGGTCGCGGCGCGGCTCCTGCAAGGGCTCGGCGCGGGCCTGGTCAACTCCCAGATGATCGGCACGATGCAGGACGTGTTCAAGGGGCACGCCAGGACGCGCGCGCTCGGCCTGTACGCGGTCACGGGCGGGATCGCGGGCGGGCTCGGGCCGCCGCTGGGCGGCGCCGTGATCGCGGCGGCCGGACCGGACGCGGGCTGGCGGCTGGTCTTCCTGCTCGCCGTGCCGTCCGGGTTGGCCACGCTGGCGCTCGCGGCCCGCCACCTGCCGCCCGCACGGGGCCGGATGGGCTCCGCCGACCTCGACCTGGTCGGACTGCTGCTGATGGGCGGGCTGACGCTGGCTCTCATGCTGCCGTTCGTCGCGCCCGTGGCCGGTCCGGCGGCGCTCGGGTGGATCCCGGCGGTGGGCCTGCTCGCGCTGTCGTTCTTCGGCTGGCAGCACCGCTACGCGCGATCGGGACGTCACCCGCTGGTGCATCCGGCGCTGATCCGGTCGCCGTCGTTCGCGCTGGGCACGGTGGTGGCGATGGGGTACTTCGGCTCCGGGCTGGCGAACTCGCTGGTGCTGACCATGTTCCTCCAGGAGGGGCTCGGGCTGCCCGCCCTCACCGCCGCCGCCGTCACGCTGCCGTCGGCACTGGCGATGGTGGCGGGCTCCGCGCTGGCCTGGCGGGCCGCCCGCCGGTTCGGCCGGCACGCCGTCCCGGCCGGTCTGGCGCTGTCGGCGTCCGCCATGCTGGCCGCCGGGCTCGCCGCCCTGCTCGCCCCGGGGGAGCACCTGCCCGTCCTGCTGGCGCTGTGCGCCATGTGCGCGGGCGCCGCCTCCGGGCTCGTTGTCTCCCCGCTCCAGGCGTCGGTCCTGCGGCACGCCCCCGGGCAGGCGGCCGGGGTGGCCGGGGGCATGCTGCAGATGTCGCAACGCATCGGAGCCGCGATCTGCGTCTCGGCGGTGTCGGGGATCTACCTGTACGGCGCGCCGGCGGGCGGCCACCGCACGGCCTACTGGCAAGCGGTGCTCACCTGCGCCGGTGTGGCCGCCTTCGCGTGTGCCGTCTCGCTCGCCGCGAACCGCCGTGGGCCCGCGGACTGAGCCGCGCGCGAGCTCACGAGACCGGCGCGGGCAGGCCGAGGTGCTCGCGCAGCGTCGTCCCGGTGTACTCGGTGCGGTACGCGCCGCGCTCCTGAAGCTCCGGCACCAGCTTGTCCACGATGTCCTCCAGCGAGGAGGGGAGCAGGTGCGGGCTGATGTTGAACCCGTCCACCGCCCGCGTGCGCACGTAGCGCACCCACTCGTCGGCGACCTGGGACGGCGTGCCCACGAAGGAGCGCTGCCGCGGCGTGACCCGGCGGACTAGCTGCACGATCGACAGGTTCTCCGCCGCGGCCTGCTCCCGCCACTGGGCGATGAGCGCGAGCTTGCCGGTGCGCCGCTCGATCGGGATCGTGCCGCGCGAGGGGTCCAGCTCCGCCTCGCTCGGCTCGATGTCGGGCAGCGGGCCGTGCGGGTCGTACGCCGACAGGTCGGTGTCCCAGTACTGCTCCAGGAACGCGATCGCCCTGGGCGGCGAGACCTGCTCCGCGTGCACCCACTCGGCGAGCTCCCTGGCCTCCTCGGGCGTGTCGCCGAGGATCACCGCGGCGCCGGGCAGGATGCGCACCGAGTCCGGCGACCGGCCGTGGCGGGCCAGCCGGGCGCGCAGGTCGGCGGCGTAGGCGACGGCCTGGTCGTACTCGGTGTTGGCCGAGAAGACCACGTCGGCGTGCCGGGCGGCCAGCTCCCTGCCGCCGCTGGAGTCGCCCGCCTGGAACAGCACCGGCCGCCCCTGCGCGCTGGCCGGCACGGTGGCGCGGGCGCGCAGCCGGACCAGGCCGGTGTCGAGCTCCACGTCGCGGATCGCGCCGGGCCGCGCCCAGGACGCCGCCTCGCCCGACTCCGAGATCGCGTCCGGCGCCCACGACGCCCACAGCTCCTTGGCCGCCGCAACGAACTGCGTGGCCCGCTCGTAGCGCCGCTCGTGCGGGAGCCAGCCGCCGTGGCGGAAGTTCGCGCCCGTCCAGGCGTTGTCGGTGGTGACGATGTTCCAGCCGGCCCGCCCGCCGGAGAGCAGGTCCAGGCTCGCCAGGCGGCGCGCGAGATCCGCGGGGAAGTTGTAGGTGGTGTTCTGCGTGGCGACGAGGCCGATCCGATCGGTGACCGCGGCGAGCGCGGAGAGCTGGGTGATCGCGTCGGGGCGGCCGGCCACGTCGAGGTCGTACACGCGGCCGCGGTTCTCCCGCACCCGCAGCCCCTCGCCCAGGAAGAAGGCGTCGAAGAGCCCGCGCTCCAGGAGCTGTGCCACTTGCACGGAGGTCTCGATGGCGACGTGGGGCGCGGTGTCCGGGTTCGTCCAGATGAGCTGCGGGCCGACCCCGGTGTAGAACACGCCGAGATGCACCTGGGCGTCCGGGTCGTACGGCGCGCCGGTCGGGCTGGAGGAGGTCATGGTCGTCCTCTCAGGCGGTCGTGCTCGCCGCGACGGCGAAGCGGTTGGCGGGACGGGACAGGCCCAGCGTCGTCCGCAGCGTGGCCCCCGGCTCGGGCGCGGCGTGCAGCCCGGTCGCGGCGAGCGCGGGCAGCACGTCCCCGGCCAGCACCGGCAGGTCGGTGGCGAGCACGGCGGGGTGCAGGCGTACCCCGTCAACGACCGGCGCGAGCGAGACGAGCAGGTCCACGAGCCCGCTCGCCGGCCCGGTGTAGCGCGGGCGGCCGGAGCCCGGCCACGGCGTGGCCGCGTCCAGCGCGGCGAGCCGCCGCGTCCCCGGCTCGCCGGCGTCCAGGACGACCTCGATCTCGGCGAACACGAGCGCCGCCCCCGCCTCCCTGGCCCGCTCCGCCCGCCGGGCGAGCGCGCCGGTGTCGGGCTCGCCCACCAGCACCACGTCGGCGTGCGCGTCCAGCTCCAGCTCGGCCGGGGCCAGCACGACGACCTGCCCCTGCGGGGGTCGCGGCGTGATGAGCGGCCCGGCCACGGTGAAGCGTTCCCCCGTGTAGTTCACGTGGTGCACGCGCCCGGGATCCAGGTAGCGGCCGGTGGCCACGTCCCTGATCACCGCGTCGTCCTGCCAGGAGTCCCACAGCAGGCGCGTCACCTCCACGACGTCGGCCGCCTCGCGCCGCACGGCCTCCCGCGCCGGCGCCTGCGCACCGATCGTCGCCAGGTCGTCCTCGGTGCCGGCCGCCCCGACCACCCAGGCCGCCCGGCCCCGGCTGGCGTGGTCCAGGCTGGCCAGCTGCGTGGCCAGGTGGAACGGCTCGGTCGTGGTGGTGTGCAGCGTGGGCGCGAGCCCGATCCGGTGGGTCAGGGTCGCGGCGAACGCGGCCCGGGTGCCCGCCTCCAGGCGACCTGCGGCGTCATGCGTACGGCTCGGAGGCAGCGGGGCGTCGTCGAAGGTCGCGAGCGCGAAGCCCGCCGCCTCCACGTTCCCGACGACGCGCCGGAGTGCGGCGGCCGTCAGCGTCTGCGCGGGCGGACGGCCGCTGTGGCGCCAGGCGGCCGGGTGGGCGCCGTCTCCGTCCAGGTCGATGGCGAGCAACAGGCGACGATCGGTCATGGTCGGCTCATCCCTCTCTCGTCCCAATTCACTGCAATATTGGTAGGAATGCCAGGGAATGCCGATCTGTTCCCGCTCCGGGCGATCGTTTTGCCGGAAGGATCAGCGGCGCTCGGCGCGGCCTCCGCTGAGCAGCCGGTCGAGCAGGAAGCCGACCGCCCCGATGAGCAGCATCGTCGCCGCCAGCCGCTCGTAGTCGAGGTTGTCGCGGGCGTTCAGCACCGCGTACCCGAGCCCGTTGGAGACGCCGAACATCTCGGCGGGCACCAGCACCACCCAGGCGATGCCGAGGGCCACCCGCAGCGCGGTCCGCAGCGGCCCGGCCAGCCCGGGGATGATCGTGCTGCGGACCAGCTCCCACCGGGTCGCCCCGAGCGAGCGGGCGACGAGCGCCGCGCCGGGGTCGAGCGCCCGCGTGCCCGACGACACCCCGAGCACGATCGGCCATAGCGCGGCCAGCGCGATGAGGGTGATCACGGGAGCGTCGTCCGAGCCCAGCAGGACGATGACGAGCGGGGCCCAGGCGAGCGGGGAGGTCATGCGCAGGAACTGGACGACCGGGGCGGTGGCGTACTCCACCAGCGCCCTGGACCCGAACAGCAGCCCCAGGGGCACGCCGAGCACCGTCGCGATCAGCAGGCCGGACAGCAGCCGCCCGAGCGACACGCTGATCGCCGAGAGCGTGAAGTCCTCGCCCAGCATCCCGGCCAGCGCGCCGATCGCCGAGACCGGCCCCATGCGGGACAGTACGGCGTTGCCGGCGAAGAGCACGTCCGCGATGAGCGCCCAGAGCAGGATCACCAGGATCACCACGGCCACCCGCCAGGCCGCCCACGCCGCCGGCCGGTGGCGCCGCGCGTCCGGCGCAGGGGAGGAGGTCCGGCGCTCGCCGCGCCTCAGAGTGTCGACCGATGCGTTCATGGCTCGACGATCTCCGTGCGCACCCTGGCGGCGCCGAAGGCCGTCAGCCCGCCCGTGGCGTCGAGTGCCGCCGCGGAGATGCCGGTGGCGACCAGGTCGCCGTGCACCTCCGCGGGATCGAGGTCATCGAGCCAGGCCACGTTCGCGTCCACGACCGTCTCCTTCATCGCGCGTACGAGCTCGCCGGTGTAGCTGGGATAGGGATGGGGCTGGAAGTCGATGCGCCGCGAATCCCATTCGGGATGCCGGATGGCGCCGGACGACACGTAGGCCGGGTCGGGGCGCGCGGTGAAGGTCCGCTCCAGCGCGGGCAGCGGCTGCGGGAGGTAGCGGCCCTCCGACAGCCGGCGGGCGGACCCCTCGCGGTCGCCCCTGATGGCGAGCTGCGCGGCGATGATCGCCTCGGCGGCCCGCTGCGCCACGTCCGGCCGGTCGCGCACCAGGTCCTCGCGGACGACCGTGACGCAGCAGGCGTGGTCCTTCCACACGTCGCCGGTGAAGCGCAGGATCTTCCCGATCCCGAGCACCTCGGCCGCCGCGCAGAACGGCTCGGCGACGATGTAGCCGGAGATGGAGCCCGACTGCAGCGCCGTGGGCATGTCCGCCGGGGGGATCACGACGAGCTGGGTCGTACGCGCGCGGGCGCTCGGCACGGTGTCGAGCACGGGGGTGATGCCCGCCTTGCGCAGCAGCTTCTGCAGCACCACGTTGTGCACGGAGAACCACGCGGGGATCGCGACCTTCGTGCCGGCCAGGTCCTCCACGCGCCCGACGTCCTTGGCGACGGTGAGGGCCGAGCCGTTCGCGTGGTTCCAGGCCAGCACCTTCACCGGCACCTTGGCGTCGTAGCGGAGCTGGATCGCCAGCGGCATCAGCAGGTGGACGATGTCCACGTTGCCGCCCTGGAGCGCCTCGACGAGCGGGGCCCAGCCCCGGTACAGGACGGGCGCGGGCGTGGTGATGCCGCGCCTGCCGAACTGGCCGGAGTCGTGGGCCAGCAGCAGCGGGGCGGCGTCGGTGATGGGCAGGTAGCCGATGCGCAGGGTCGCGGCCCTGGCGTCGGTGGTTCCGGCGGTGGTTCCGGCGGTGGCTCCCGGGTTGGCTCCGGCGGTGGTGGCGGTGGCGCCGGCCCGGTCGCCGGAGGTCAGCATCGAGCCGACGACGGGGGCGGTGAGCAGGGCGAGCGCCCCGGTGATGGTCAGCGCCTCCCGCCGCGTCCGCGCCCTCCCGGCCCCGGCCCCGGCCCCGGCGCTTTCGGTCTCCGCGTTTCCGGGCTCTGCGCTTCCGGCCCCAGGGCTTTCGGGCTCCGCGTTTCCGAGCTTCGCGTTTCCGAGCTTGGCGTTTCCGAGCGTCGTGGGGGAGCCGCGTTCAGGACCGTCGTGGCCGCTCAGCGCGGCGCGTTCGGCCGGGGAGCTGAAACGAGCGAGCAGCTCCCTCCGGGCCGAGCCGTCCGTGAGCTGCTCGCGGCGCGTCACCGGGGAGGTCACCACCTCCAGGGGGCGGCCCCCGGTGTGCAGGAGGCCGATCCTGTCGCCGAGGTACAGCGCCTCGTCGAGGTCGTGGGTCACCAGCACCGTGGACAGGCCGAGCCTCGCGTGCACCGAACGCAGCCAGTCCTGGAGGTCGGCCCGGGTGAGGGGGTCGAGCGCGCCGAAGGGCTCGTCGAGGAGGAGCAGGGAGGGGCCGGCGACGACCGCGCGGGCCACCGCGACCCGCTGGGCCTGGCCTCCCGAGAGCTGCGCGGGGTAGCGGCCGGCCAGCCCGCCGATGCCGAGATCGGACAGGACCTCGCGCACCCGCTGGTCGGCGGCCTCCTTACCGCGGAGCCAGTGCCCGCCGTTGGCGCGGTACTCCAGGCCGAGGCGCACGTTGCGCGCGACGGTCCGCCACGGCAGCAGGTGCGGGTACTGGAAGACCGAGCGGGTCGCGCCGCCGTCGTCATCGGGGCGGCGCACGGCGCCCGACGTGGGTGCCTGGAGGCCCGACAGCACCCGCAGCAGGGTCGACTTCCCGGCTCCCGACGGTCCGACGAGGGCGAAGAGCTCGCCTTGTTCGATCTGCAGGTCGATGCCGGACAGAGCGTCGTGCTCCCCGTAGCGAACACTGACGGCGGCCAGTTCGGCGATCTTCTGTGGCATAGGGCTGTCCCCAGAACGCGGCACGGTGGGTGGGCAGGCGGTCCCCAGAGCAGGGCGAACCGCCGTTGGCCGCAAAACCTACCAGACAGGAAGGTTTTTATCGAGAGGGGTTTGTGGCGAGGAGTTCGGCCGCCATCGCGCGGGCCAGGACGATCGGCGCCGTCGAGCGGGCGCACTTGACCCCGGCGATGCCGCCGTCGTACAGGATCTGGATCCGCTCGACCAGTGAGTCGCGCTCGGGGCCGGGCTCGCCGAGCGCCTCCGACCACCGGGCGCGCACCCAGGCGCGGTGCGCCTCGACCGCCTCGCCCACCGGGTGGCCGGCGTCGGGGAACTCGGTGGCGGCGTTGAGGTAGAGGCAGCCACGGTAGGAACGCCGTCCCGCGCCGGCGATGGCCAGGTCGAACGAGGTCAGCACCCGCGCGGTGCCGTCGCCGACCCCGGTCACCGCGGCGCGGTACGCGGCCCGGTCGGCGGCGTCCTGGCGTTCGAGATAGGCCACGACGAGAGCCTCCTTGGAGCCGAACGCCTGGTACAGGCTCGACTTGGCGACCCCGGCCTCGGCGACGATCTGGTCGATGCCCACCGCGCGGATGCCCAGCAGGGTGAACAGCCGGGTGGCGGCGTCCAGCAGGCGGTCGGCTGGGCGGATGGAGGTGAGGTCGGCCATCCGAGGAGTGTACGCCGGGCGGCGCTGACGATGCTCTAGTATTCCCGATCAGACAGATCTGTTTTATGCTTCGACCTTGTTGCACGCTCCGACGCCACACCGGCCCCGCCACGCACGGGCCGGGGTGCACCGACGACTGGAGGCCCTGTGGCGCTCTATCTGATCGAACTGACCGCGACGACCGCCGACCGATCCGCCGTCGAGGCCGCCATCTCCGAAGTCGGCCGGCAGGCCGCCGCACTCGGCGGCGAGCTGATCGAGTCCCAGGTGACGGGGGACCTGTCCCGGGTGTACGTCGTCATCGAGGCCGGCTCGTGCGCCGGCCTGAGCCTCGACCGGGAGGCCCTGCCCGGGATCTCCTCGATCGCCGGGCCGGACGAGGTACGGCTCGTCGGCGCCGGCATCGAGGAGGTCAAGGCCGCGAAGCGGACGGTCGACTACCTGGTGGAGTGGGACATTCCCGCGGACATCGGGATGGAGGACTATCTCGCCCGCAAGAAGGCCAAGGCGCCGCTGTACGCGAAAGTGCCCGAGGTGAGCTTCCTGCGCACCTATGTGCGCGAGGACACGAGCAAGTGCCTGTGCCTGTACGACGGTCCCGGCGAGTCCGCCGTACGGCGGGCGCGCGAGGCGGTGTCCACCCCGGTCAGCCGCCTCTACGCGCTCGACCGCGGACCGGGCGGGGAGACGGAGTGACCGGCACGACGGCGCCCGCCTGGCGGCGGCACCTGCCCGAACTGCTGGCCCACATCGCCGACCGAGCCGCAACGGTGGACGGCGGTGCCGCCGGCCCGCCGGCCGCTGCCGCCGACGGCGTTGCGGCCGGCATGACCGGCTCGCAGGCCGCGACGACTGACGGCCTTGCGGCCGGCCCGACTGGCTCGCCGGCTGCGAGGGCCGGCGGCGGCGTGACCGGCCCGCCGGCCGCTTACCTCGGCGGGGGCGGCGTGAGCGATCCGTGCGGCCTGCTGCGTGATCTCGGTCGCCGGGAGCTGCTCGCCCTGGACGCCGGGCCGGGCGACACCGGTGTCACCGAGGTCGCGCAGCTCATCGAGCTGATCGCCGCCGAGTGCCTGAGCTCCGCCTTCTCCTTCTGGGCGCACCGGATGGTGATCGAGTACCTGCGGGAGGCCGGCCGCGACACGCCGCTCGGGCTCCTGCGGGCCGGCCTAGCGGCGGGCACCGAAGTCGGCTCCACCGCGATGGCCGCCGCCCTCCAGGAGATGTCCGGCATGCGGACCGTGCCCGTCGTCGCGACGCCGCACGCCGGCGGGTTCCGGCTGGACGGCCCGATCAGGTGGGCCTCCAACCTGGTCCCCGGCGCGGCGGTCGTGCTGCCCGCCCGGATCGGCGACGGCTCGGAGCGCATCGTGGCGGTCGTCCGCGTCGGCGACCCGGGCGTCACGGTCGCCCCGCCCAAGCGGCTGCTGGCGCTCAACGCGACCGCCTCGTCCTCGATCACCCTGTCCGCCGCCCGGGTCGACGCCGCCCACGTCGTCACCGACGACCTGGCCGCGTTCGTCCGGCGGGCCCGCCCCGTGCTCCTGCTGCTGCAGACCGCGTTCTGCCTGGGACTGGCGGGCCGGGCCACGGACGAGACGCGCGGGATCATCAAGGGCGAGGGCGCCGTGCTCGGCCCCGACCTGGAGGAGCTGACGGCGGGTCTGGCCGGGGTCGCCGAGCAGGCGCGGCGGGCGCAGCGCGCGCCCGCCGCCGCCGACCCCCACGAGGTCACGCGGCTGCGGTACGACGCCGCCCAGCTCACCCTCGCGGCCACCCGACTGGAGGCGACCGCGAGCGGCGGGCGCGGCTACGCCACCGACAGCCCGGTCAACCGGCGGCTGCGCGAGGCGGCGTTCCTCCCGGTGCAGTCGCCGAGCGAGACCCAGCTGCGCTGGGAGCTGGGCCGGGCCGGAAAGGACGTCCACCGCTCCGGCCTGCCCGTCCTGCCCGTCCTGGACGGGCAAAGATGATCGCTTGAGCCGACGTCCGGGACGTGCTGGTACGGGCCGCCCGTTTGTCGGCACGCGTCGGTACGGTGCTGCCGTGTCTGACATTCACGAACTCATGGTCGCGATGGACCTGCGGGGCGACCTGCCCGAGACCGAGCTCGCCGAGCTGCGCTGGCACCTGGGCCTCGGCCCGCGGCCCGAGCACATCACAGAGCAGACGATCATCGTCAACGAGGTTCTCGATCTGCTGGACGACGAGCAGGTGCCGGCGCGCGACGAGAGCGGCAACTGGGTGATCAAGGAATTCCCGCGACCGGCGTGGGAGGACGGCTCGCCGTACGCGGCCACGAAGATTCCCGGTGCCGGGTGTTCGATCCTGGTGCGCGCGGATGACCACGGCGACGGACGCTGGGCGCTGACCTGCCGCTGGGAGATCCACCCTGACGGGCATGCCGAGGTGGCCGGGCTGCTCGGCTGGCTGGCCGCCCGGCTGCACGAGAACGAGTCCTTCTTCGGCTACCAGCGCTGGTACGAGCACGATGAGCCCGAGCTGCTCAGCGTCCTCGACGGAAAGGTGGTGACGTGCCGCGAGGGCGCGTTCGTCCCGCCGTTCTGGGACGAGCCCGCCATGGGTTGAGCGGGCACGGAAACCCGGCAGGGCAGCCGGGTCGCCCGGAGGGGACCTCCCCGGGTGACCGGGGATCCCGAGCCGGTGGTGCCGGTTTCACTCGGCGGGGGCTGGTGCCGCTGATCGGGATTGCGGGTGGGGGAGCCGGAAGAGCTGGTGCAGCCGGCGCAGGGCCTCCTGGTCGCCCGAGGCGGAGGCGGTGCCGTCGCCGAGCGCTTCGGCGAGGGTCGACCGGCTGGCGACGAGATCGCGGAAGACCTCGTCGCCGATCGTGATGACCACGTCGGGGTGCTGGGCCGGGCCGTGCACCGTTTCGATGGCGCCGTCGTCTATGCGGGCGTGGAAGATCTCCTCCCCGACGCGGAACTCGTACAGGGCGTGCAGGCCGGCGGCCGCCTCGGCGTCGAAGCACGCTCTGAGGCCGAGCACGCCCCAGCCGGGGTGGAAGGTCTCCTGTTCGAGGGGCTCGCCCATCGCCCATTTCAGGCCCCACCGGGCCATGGCCAGCACGACGGGGCCGAGCTCCTCGCCGGCCTGGGTGAGGGCGTAGGCGGGGGTGCGGGCCGGTGGCGGGAGGGTGACCTTGCGAACCAGCCCTTCGCGTTCGAGGTGCTTCATCCGTGCGGCCAGCAGGCCGGTGCCCAGGCCGCGCAGGCTGTGCTGGAGGTCGCCGAAGCGTTTGGGGCCGGTCAGCAGCTCGCGGACGAGTAGCAAGGTCCAGCGTTCCCCGACGAGGTCGAGGGTGCGCGCGGTCGCGCAGTACTGGTTGTAGGTTCGCTGCTCCACTTCAACATTCTAATTTGGCAGCTTCTCGTTATTGAACTGGCGGGCGTGGGCCTCCAGGATCAGCCGGGCCAGCTCCTCGGGGTGGGTGAGCATCACGTCGTGCGGGCCGTCCAGGGCGACGGGCCGGTAGCCGATCGCCGCGGCGAACCGGTCGAAGGCGAAGGTCTGCGGCCGGCAGTAGATGCCCGTGCCCGGTATCCGGTCGACGGCCCCGCTCAGCCGGGTCGTCTCGGTGAAGGTGCGCAGCGGCTGGGGCAGCAGCCGCGGGGCGAGCCAGGCCGCGTCGCCGGGGTCGGTGATGCCGAACATCGCCGGGGCCGGGGCGGGGACCTGGTGGTCCGCACTGGTACGGGCGGCGGCCTGGATGGCGTGGACGAAGGACTCGGGCGCCAGGCCGAACATGCCGGCGCCGTCGCCACCGGCCCACCCCTCCACCAGGACGACGTGGTCCACCAGCTCGGGCCGCAGATCGGCCGCCTGCCGGACGACCAGGCCCGCGTAGCTGTGCCCGACCAGCACCACATCGTCCCGCGTACCGTCTGCCCGGGTGTCGCCGGCCACGGCGTCGAGGGCCGTGCGGACCTCCTCGACATGCTCGTGCAGCCCGATGTCGCTGTTCAGGGTGAGGGCGGGGGTGATGGTGCGCACCCCCGCCCGGTGCAGGAACGGGGTGAGCCGGTCCCAGGCCCAGGGGCCGTGCCAGGCGCCATGTACGAGGACGAACGTGGTCATCGGCGTCCTTCCGCGTGGATCAGGGGCAGGACGCGGTCGGCGAACTCCTCCAGCCCCGCGTGGTGGTCATCGGTGGCCAGGCGGATCACCACATGGCGGGCTCCGGCGGCGGTGTAGGCGTTGACCCAGCCGGCGGCCTCGTACGGCGTGCCGGCGAACATGGCCTGGATGGTCTCGACCGCCTCCAGCGGCGCGTTGTAGTAACGCTCGATGCTGGTCCGCAGGCGCTCGCGTGCCCGCTCGGAGTCCTCGTCCAGGCACAGCGTCGCGTACAGCGCGGGGGTGAGCGGACGTACCGTCTCCTGCCGGACGACGGCCAGGTCGCGGGCATATTCGTGGACGGAGGGCGGATAGGGCAGCCAGCCGTCGGCCAGCCGCGCCACCCGCCGCAGCGCCGGTTCGCCGCTTCCCGCCAGCCAGATCGGCGGCCCGCCGGGACGGGCCGGCGCGGGGGCCAGCCGCACGTCGCGGAAGTCGAAGTGCCGTCCGGTGAAGGAGACCTCCTCCGCGCTCCACAGCCGGCGCATCGCCTCGATCGATTCCTCCAGGCGGCTGATGCGCCGCCGGAAGTCGACCCCCACCGCGGCGAACTGGGCCTCGGTGGCGGGAATGGGGAATCCGCCGCCCATGCCGGCGATCAGGCGGCCGCCGGAGAGCTGGTCCAAGGTGGCGAGCTGGTGCGCCAGCAGGATCGGGTGGCGCAGCGCGGGCAGTAACACCGCGGTCCCGAGCGTGATGCGCCGGGTGGCGACGGCCACGGCCGCCAGCAGGAGCATGGGGTCGGCGCGTGGCCTGGTCACGGGGCTGTCGCCGGCCCAGACGGAGTCCAGGCCCAGTGATTCGGCGCGGCGTGCCTGGTCGACCAGCTGCTTCGGCTCGTGGTCGCCGCGGACGGCCTGATCACGCGTCGGCAGCAGGTAGCCGATTTTCAACGGAGCCATGCGGTCGCCTCTCTCGGTGGTCAGGGCACCGATCCTAGAGGCTAACTTCCTATTTTTGAAGTTAGAGGTTCATTTTCAGGAAACTATGGCGGTGCAGTCCTCGGTCATGGTGCCGGTCCCGATGCCGCGCCGGACAGGACCTCGATGGGGCGTGAGAACGGACCGCCGTCGCGCCGGCCGCCCGGCGCGACGGCGGGGTCTGTGGCTACCTGGCGGCGTACAGCCCGGCCAGGCGCGTGCCGAGGTCGGCGCCGTAGTTCGGGTGGTAGACCTGGGCGGAGCAGTAGACCGGGCCGCCCTTGCGCGCCAGGCCGGCCGTCCAGGTGGTGGCGTTCTCCACGCCGGGGTCGCTCAGCGTCAGGCCGGTGAGCGTGATGTCGTCCACGCTCACGTCGACGAAGTAGTTGCTCACACCCTTGCGCTCGGACAGCCGCCACTGCAGCGCCACGCTGGTCGCCCCGGCCGGCTCGGCCGCCAGATCGACCGTCACCCGCTGCCAGGTGTCCTGCGGATCGGCGGCGACGTCCCGGTCCCAGACCACCTTGCCGTCGAGCAGGAGCTGCTTGCGGTGATACCCCGCCGGGCTCGTGGATCCGCGGGTGTCCCGGTGCCAGAAGCTCACCGCGCGCTTGGCCGCACCCGGCGTCAGCTGCGCGGTCCGTGTCGCCCCGCAGGACATCCCCGCCGTGGTGGGCGTGCCGGTCTGGACGACGAAGCTCAGCCGTCCGCCGCCCGTGCGGGCCAGGTTGTCGGTCGCGGGACGCGTCCAGTTCTGGTCACGGGACACGAACGGGAGCTTGTACTGCAGGACCCCGGCGAGCTCCCCGGCGCGTACGTGCTCGATCGCCTTCTTGGTGACCGCCTCGACGTAGGAGACCGTCGGCTTCTGGGCGGCGGTGCTCAGCGGATGGGCGTAGGGCATGAGGTAGACGTCGGTGCCGGGGAGACGCGCGGCGAGCTGCTTGACCTGGGACGACAGGCTCCACGTCCAGGAGGTGTCCCGGTGCGGCTCGTCGCGGAAGGGGAAGATCACCCCGTCGAGCAGCGGGATCTGCTCGGCGATGAACGCGTCGGTGAACTGGCTGTAGTAGACGGTCGGGACGAACTTCAGCGCGGGGCTGATCGCCTTGGCCGCCGCCCGCATCTGGCCGACGTAGGCGGGGGTGAACGTCTTGAGGTCGTAGGCGTAGTCGTCCACGGTCCAGCCGGCCAGGCTCGGGAAGCTCTTCGCCAGGGTGGCGATCTCGCGGGACCACGCGACGTAGTCGTGCTTGAACGGCCGGGAGACGCAGCAGGACTGGCTCGGCGTGTACACCAGCACCCACACGCGGATCCCGGCCTGCTGGGCCGCCGGCAGGAACTCGTCACGCAGGTCGGTCCAGTGCACGTTGTCACCGGCCATCGGATAGACGTAAGTGTCCGCGTGGAGCGCCGTCAGCCCCGCGATGATCGCCTTGGTGTCCACATGCCTGATCCCGTCGGCGCGCGGCTCCTCCTCCCGGATGAGGTTGCCCGCCGTGCCCATCACGGGAGGCACCTCGGCGTGGGACGCACCGGGGATCACCGGCAGCAGCACGGCGAAGACGGTCATGAGCGCGAGACGGATCACCAGGAGTTCCTTCGAACATGATCAAGGACAGGTCCGTCAGCGTAATGAGCGTGGGTATGCGGCCGGTATGTCGCATGCCTCCGGGCCGGACGAGGTGATCGAGGCGCGATGCCTACTCGAAGAGTGACGGGTCT
This sequence comes from Nonomuraea zeae, assembly GCF_005889725.1. GTDB lineage: Bacteria > Actinomycetota > Actinomycetes > Streptosporangiales > Streptosporangiaceae > Nonomuraea > Nonomuraea zeae. The sequence continues at coordinate 11,240 of NZ_VCKX01000063.1, read as the reverse complement.
CCCGTGCCACGGCGCAGGATCTCGGGCTCGCCCTGCGAGCAGTCGATGACGGTCGTCGGGGTGGCGCCGCACTCGCCGGAGTCGATGACGGCGTCCACCACGTGGTCGAGCCGTTCCTTGATCTCCCAGCCCTGCGTCAGGGGCTCGCTCTCGTCGGGCAGCAGCAGGGTGCTCGACAGCAGCGGTTCGCCGAGCTCGGCCAGCAGCGCCTGGGTGACGACGTGGTCGGGGATCCGGACGCCGACCGTCTTCTTGCGGGGGTGCAGCAACCGCCGCGGCACCTCCTTGGTCGCGGGCAGGATGAACGTGTAACCGCCGGGAGTCGCCGCCTTGACCAGGCGGAACAGCGCATTGCTCACATGAACGAATTGCCCGAACTGGGCGAAGTCTCGGCAGATCAGGGTGAAGTGGTGCTCGGCGCCGAGGCTGCGGATCTCCCTGATCCGGTCGATGCCCTCCTTGTTGCCCAGCCGGCACCCCAGGGCGTAGCAGGAGTCCGTCGGGTACGCGATCAGCCCGTCCGCATGCAGTAAGTCGACGACCTGACTGATCAGTCGAGGCTGGGGATTGTCCGGATGCAGATCAACGTATCTCGCCACACCTCGGATCTTAGAAGCGGATGCTCCGTCGCATGACACGCGACCCCCGCGAGTCCACCACGGGCAGGCCCGGAGCATCGTCAGGTGCCCGCCGGGGTCATTCCCGCACGACCGGTGCCAGGGAGGCGTGCCAGAACTCGGCGTAGCGGCCGTCGCGGCGCAGCAGCTCGTCGTGGTCGCCAGCCTCCACGATCCGGCCGCCGTCCAGGAAGACGATGCGATCGGCGCGCCGGACGGTCCGCAGCCGGTGCGCGACCATCACCACCGTACGGCCCGCCATCAGGCGCTCGATGCCGTCGTGGACGGCCGCCTCGTTCACCGGGTCCAGCGCGGAGGTCACCTCGTCCAGCAGCACGATGGGCGCGTTCTTCAGCAGCGCCCGCGCGATCGAGACCCGCTGGCGCTCACCGCCCGACAGCAGCGCGCCGCCCTCGCCGACATTCGCCGCCCACCCGCCGGGCAGCCGCTCGATCACGTCGTCCAGCCGCGCCGCGCTCGCCGCGGCCCGCACCTCGGCCTCGCTCGCGCCGGGACGGCCGAGCCGTACGTTCTCCTCGATCGTGCCGTCGAAGAGATAGACGTCCTGGAAGACGACGGCGATCCGCGCCATCAGCACCTCGGTGCCGATCGCGCGCACGTCCACGCCTCCCACGCGCACCGCGCCCGCGTCCACGTCGTAGAAGCGGGCGAGCAGCTGCAGCAACGTGCTCTTGCCCGAGCCCGACGGCCCGACCACGGCGAGCCGCTGCCCCTCCGGCACGGACAACGACACCCCGTCGATCACCGTACGGTCGCCGTGCCGGAAGACGACGGAGTCGAACTCCAGGTCACGGCCTGCCGGCTCGATCGGCTCGCGAGCCTCCGGCAGCGGCTCGGTGCGCAACACCGTGTCGAGCCTCGCCAGCTCCGACCGCGCGCCACGTACCTTGCCCCCGATGTCCGACAGCGACAGCAGCGGATCCGCGCTGCGGGCGGCGAGCACCAGGATCGCCAGGAGCTCCGCCGCCCCGATGTCCCCGCCGAGCGCCAGGTACGCGCCCAGCACCAGCAACCCGGCGAAGATCGCCTGCACCGCGAGTGTCAGGCCCACCACGCCGGGCAGCGTGGCCAGCACGGTACGCCGGGACGCCCGCTGGACCTCCCTGAGCGAGTCGTCGAGCAACGTGAAGCGCTCGCCCGTCCGGCCGCCGGCCCGCAGCACCGGCTGGGCCTGGAGATATTCGATGACGCGCCCGGTGGCCTCCTGGTCGCGCTCGTGCCGCTCGGCGTCGGTGGCCGCCGTGGAGCGTGCCGTCCAGACCTGGATCGCCGCCACGACCGGGACGGCGGCCAGCGCGGCCAGCCCCAGCTGCCAGTTGAAGGCGAGCATCACGGCCACGATCGTCAGCGGCGTCACGCAGGCGGAGATGAACGGCGCCAGCAGATGCGCGATCACGCTCATCGCCTGCAGAACGCCCTCGCTGGCCAGGACCGACACCTCCCCGACGCGACGGGCGTCGTACCAGCCGATGGGCAGCTGGGCCAGATGGCCGCCGAGCCGGCGATACATGCCGCGCAACAGCGCGATCCCGACCCGGAACCCGGACAGATCGCTGTAGTAGCGCAGCGCCGCGTAGACCGCGACCGCGGCCCCGAACGCGATCAGCCAGGGCCAGGCGGCTGCGGGATCGCTCCCGAACAGCGCCCGCAGCACGGGAACCAGCAGGGCGTAGGACAAACCCTCGGTCATCGCGGTCGTCGTCATCAGGGCCACGGTGCGGCGCACCGGCCGGGCGTACTCGTGGCCCAGCACGCGCAGCAGCATTCGGATCATCGGGGCTGGTCTCCTCGCAACTGGTCAGGGTGGGTCTCGGGCTCGCCGGCGGTCGCCGACCGGTGGGATCGCCAGAACGCGGCGAACTTCCCGCCCTGCGCCAGCAGCTCGGCGGGCCTGCCGCGTTCGGCGATCGACCCGTTCTCCAGCACCACGACGGTGTCGGCGTCGGCGACCGTCTCCAGGCGATGGGCGATGACCAGGATCGTCCGATCGCCGGTCAGCGTCGCCAGGGCCCGGCGCACCGCCCGCTCGGTGTGCGGGTCGGCGAAGGCGGTCGCCTCGTCGAGCACCAGAACGGGCGCGGCGGACAGCAGCGCGCGGGCGAGCGAGATCCGCTGGGCCTCGCCTCCCGACAGCCCGGCGTCCTCGCCGATCACCGAGTCGTATCCGCGCGGCAGCTCGAGAACGCGGTCGTGGACGTTCGCCAGCCGGGCGGCGCGCATCACCTCGTCGCGGCCGGCGTGCGGCACCGCCAGCGCGATGTTGTCGGCGACCGAGGCGCGCAGCAGGCGGACCTCCTGGAAGACGAAGGAGACCGTCCGGTAGAGCTCCCGGCTGCCGATGTCGCGCAGGTCGGCGCCGCCCAGGACGACCGAGCCGTGGGTCGGGTCGAAGAAGCGCGGCAGCAACTGCACCAGCGTGGACTTCCCGCTGCCCGACGGCCCCACGATCGCGGTGACCGTCCCCGGTTCGAGCACCAGGTCGATCCCGCGCAGCACCTCGCGGCCGTCGTCGTAGGCGAACCGGACGTCACGCAGCTCCACCCGGTGGCCTCGCGGCGCGACCGGCCGCGCGGGCTCGGGCAGCGACGGCACCCCGAGCACGTCCCGGATCCGGCCGACCGCGCGCCGCGCGGCCTGCAGCTCGTCGAAGCCGTGGCCGAGGGCCGCCACCGGAGCGGTCAGGCCCAGCCCGAGCAGCAGGAAGGGCAGCAGGTCGGCCGGGGCCAGGCCACCGGACGCGATCAGGGCCGTCCCGCCGATCAGCACCACCAGGAGCACGAACGGCGGCGACAGCGCCACCTGCATGCCCGCGCCGATCCCGGAGATGCCGTGCACCATCCGGGAGAAGACGCCGGTGAAATCGTCCACGGCCGTGAGGAACGCGCGGTGGGCGCGACCGGATCCGCCGAACGCCTTGACCACCGAGATCCCCTGGACGAACTCGACGACGGAGCTCGCGATCCGTCCCATGGCGCCGTCGAACTCCTGCTGCTCGCGCAGCCTGGCCGGGGTCATCATCAGGGGGACCAGCGCCACGGCCAGCGCCACCGGTATCAGCGTGATCAGCGTCAGCCGCCAGTCGACGGTGAACAGGTAGACCAGCGACACCAGCGGCACCACGAACGCGGAGATGAGCTCACCGGGGGTGTGGGCGATGAACGGGTGCACGGCGCTCACGTCATCTCCCACCACCTTGGCCAGCTCGCCGGTCCGGCGCCGGGCGAACCAGCCGATCGGCACGCGCCCGAGCCGCGCGGCCAGCTGCCTGCGGAACGACAGCTGCACCTGGCCGTCGAGCAGATGCCCGATGCCGGACGACGAGGCCGTGAACAGCAGCCGGACGAACAGGCCGGCCGCTCCCGCGAGCACGACGAACCACACGTGGTCGTGATCGACCGGGCCGGGCGACAGCAGCGTCCGGCCCAGCTCGACGACCGCCAGCAGCGGCGCCAGACCCGCCAGGGCGCCGATCACCTGGAAGACGATCACGGCGGCGAAACTCCATGCGTGCGGGCGTAGCAGCCCGGCCAGGCTCTGCCCCGTCGTGGACGCGGTGTCCGGCGGTGGTGTGGACTGCTCCCTCGCCTGGGCGAGGTCGGTGGTGGTCATCGTTCTCCCGTCTTCGTCGATCTCGTCGCGGCGCCCGGCTCCGCGCGCGGGCGTCCGGCCGGCCCGGCCCCCGTCTCAGCCGGCCAGGACGCGGCGCAGGGCGTGGCCGAGCTCGGCGATCTGCCGCTGCGACACCTCGGCGGACTGGATCGCCTGCGAGCCGTGGAACGTGCCGGGCCACTGGTGCAGCTCGACCGGAACGTCCGACTGCAGCAGGCGCAGCGCGTAGAGGATGTCCTCGTCGCGGTTCGGGTCGAACTCGGCGGTGGCGACGTAGGCGGGCGGCAGGCCGGACAGGTCGGCGGCCCGCGCCGGGGCGGCGTACGGCGTGGCCGGCGTGGAGCCCAGGTAGTGCCCCCACATCGCGGCCACCTTGGCGCGGGTCAACCAGGGCGTGTCAGTGAAGCTCCGCGCCGACCAGGTCTCCTGCCGGTCGTCGAGCTGGGGCTGGTTGAGCAGCTGGAAGCGGACCGGCGGGCCCTGCTCGTCCCGCGCCCGCAACGCCACCGCGGCCGCGATCCCCGCGCCGGCGCTGTGGCCGCCGACCGCGATCCGTCCCGGGTCCACGCCGAGCTCGGCCGCGTGCTCCGCCGCCCAGTTCAGCACGGCGTAGGCGTCGTCCAGCGCGGCCGGGAAACGATGCTCGGGGGCCAGCCGGTAACCCACCGAGATCACCACCGCGCCGGAGCCGTCCGCGAGCAGCGTGGCCCACGGGTGCTCGGTGTCCAGGCCGCCCATGACGAATCCGCCGCCGTGCAACCAGACGACGGCGCCGCGCGCTGGGTGCGGGCGGTAGATCCGGACCGGCACGTCCGGGTCGGCGGGCACCGTGCGGTCCTCGACCTCCATGCCCGCCGGGGCGGGCGCGGGCCTGGCGGTGGCCAGGTCGGCGTAGTTCTTACGGTCGGCGACCGGGTCGGTGAGGTCGGCCCGGGGGAAGAACGGGATGAACGCTTCCAGTTCGGGATCCATGCCGGTCATCCTCCCGGCTGCCGTGCTCCGGATCATCCGCCATCCGTCGGGCATCCCGCCCTGATCGCACACCGATCGTCGCGTGCCGTCCGGGCCGGGTGTGGCACTCAGCGCAGGACGAGCGGGATCTCGGATCCGATGCGGGTCAGCTTCTCCGGGTTGCGGACGTAGTAGAGGCCGGTGATGCGGGCGTTCTCGACCTGGACCGCTATGACGCCGTCGATCTCGCCGTCCACTCGCAGGACGAGCGCCGGGTTGCCGTTGACCACGGCGGGGTCGCCGGTGAGCGTGACCCTGGCCTTGCCCGTGCCGCCGACGATGAAGCGGGCCACCTTGCCCGCGCCGGTGACCGGCCGCGGCGCGGCCCGCCTGACGCCGCCGCCGTCGCTGACCAGGACGACGTCCGGGGCGAGCACGTCGAGGAGGCCCTGCAGATCCCCGGTCTCGAACGCGCGCCGCAACGACTCCAGCGCCGCCCGGGTCTCGCCCGGTGGCACCACCTCGCGCGGGCGGCGGGCATCGACGTGCCGCCGGGCGCGGTGCGCGATCTGGCGGACGGTCGCGGGGCTCTTGCCGACGGCGGCCGCGATCTCGTCGTAGCCCACGTCGAAGGCCTCGCGCAGCACGAAGACGGCGCGCTCGGTCGGCGACAGCGTCTCCAGGACGAGCATGAGCGCCATCGACACGCTCTCGGCGAGCTCGACGTCCTCGGCCACGTCGGGTGCGGTGAGCAGCGGCTCGGGCAGCCACGGGCCGACGTACGCCTCCTTGCGGCGCCTCATGGCCCGCAGCCGGTCGAGCGCGCGCCGGGTCGTGATCCTGACCAGGTAGGCGCGCTGGTCGTGCACCCGCGCCACGTCCACCTTGATCCACCGCAGCCAGGTCTCCTGGAGGACGTCCTCGGCGTCGGCCGCCGATCCGAGCATCTCGTAGGCGACGGTGAAGAGCAGGTTGCGGTGGGCGACGAACGTCTCGGTGGCGCCGTCCAGCCGGCCGTCGCAGGCGGGTGACCCGGCCGCGCCCGTCGTCGGCTCGCTGTGTTCGTTCATGGCCGGCTCCCGCCTTGTTCGCTCTCGGCTGTGCTCCAAGCCCGAGACGAGGTCACTCACCGCTGTGTGACATCCCGCGAGATGGGTGGCGCACGTCACATGCCCGCGCTGTCACAAACCGCGGGGCACCGGCGCCTCGTTCTCGTCAGGACGCCGCGCGAACGACTCGCGCGGCGCACCACCGCCACCGCGGAGAGAACGGAAAGACATCATGAGCAAGGTCTGGTTCGTCACCGGTTCGTCCCGTGGCCTCGGCCGCAACTTCGTCGAGGCCGCGCTGTCCCGCGGCGACCGGGTGACCGCGACCGCCCGGAACGCCGAAAGCCTGGACGAACTGGCCGCCGCCCACGGCGATGCGGTGCTCCCGCTGGCGCTGGACGTGACCGACAAGGCCGCCGTCTTCGAGGCCGTCACGCGGGCCAAGGAGCATTTCGGCCGCCTCGACGTCATCGTGAACAACGCCGGCTACGCCCAGATCGGCGCGGTCGAGGAGCTGACCGAGCGGGAGCTGCGCGACCAGCTGGAGACCAACCTGTTCGGCGCGCTGTGGGTCATCCAGGCCGCGCTGCCCTACCTGCGCGAGCAGGGCGCGGGGCACGTCATCCAGCTGTCCTCGGTCGCCGGGCTCATGGCGATGCCGCTCGGCGGCGCGTACCAGGTCTCCAAGTGGGCCCTGGAGGCCCTGAACGAGTCGCTCGCCCAGGAGGTCGCCGGCTTCGGCGTGAAGGTGACCGTCGTCGAGCCCGGCGGCTTCGCCACCAGGTCGGGCAAGAACCCCGATCCGCTCGCCAACGGCCACATGGCCGAGGCCAACCCGGTCTACGACGGCCTGCGCCGGCGCATCGCGGAGGTCGCGGGAGGCCAGCCCGCCGGCGACCCGGCCGCCGCGGCCCAGGCACTCCTCAAGATCGTCGACTCCGACGCCCCGCCCCTGCGGGTGCTCTTCGGGCAGGGCTTCTACCCGATGCTCCAGCAGGTCTACGCCGACCGGCTCAAGACCTGGGCCGACTGGCAGGACCTTTCGGCGCAGGCCCACGGCCGGCTCGACCCGGAAGATCGGTGACCCCGGCGAGCCGATGCGCGACCCCGGACCCGATCGCCGGAGCGCGCCAGCGCTGTCCATGGCCGGCCCGCGGGTTTGTCCCCCGTGCGAGCTACACGCAGGTGTCCACCGTGTGGTGACGATTCCGGGCGGCCGGCTCCGTAACGTCTAGGCCGCCGCGGCGCTTCGGCCGCGGATCTGACGAAGGAGTCTTCATGAGACTGGTGTGGCAGATCCTGGCCGTCGTCGCGGTCGCCTTCATCGGTGGCCAGGGCGTCAACGCGATGGGGGACAACCCGTGGATCACCTTCGCACTCGGCATCGTGCTGTCGGTGGTCGCGGTGCTCGTCTACAGGTGGGTGGTGCGGCGGACCGAGCACCGCCCGGTCACGGAGGTGGCCGGAAAGGGCGCCGCGTCCACGATCACCCGGGGCGTGCTCATCGGCGTCGCGCTGTTCGGGGCCGTCATCGCGAACATCTTCTTCCTCGGGTACTACCACGTGGACGGCCCGGGCTCGCTGACGCCGGCGGTCGGCCTGTTCGGGTTCATGGCCGTGGCGGCCGTGACGGAGGAGCTGCTCTTTCGCGGGGTCCTGTTCCGGATCATCGAGGAACGGTTCGGCACCTGGATCTCGCTGGTGGTGACCGCAGTGCTGTTCGGCCTGTCGCACCTGCTCAACCCGGACGCCAGCCTGTGGGGCGCCATCGCGATCATGCTGGAGGCCGGCGGCATGTTCGCCGCCGCCTACGCCGCCACCCGCAGCCTGTGGCTGCCGATCGGCGTGCACTTCGGCTGGAACTTCGCCGCCTCCGCCATCTTCGGCACCGTGGTCTCGGGCAACGGCGCCAACCAGGGACTGCTGGACGCCTCGATGTCCGGCCCGGCGCTGATCACCGGTGGTGACTTCGGCCCCGAGGGAAGTCTGTACTCGGTGGTGTTCTGCGTGCTGATGACGATCGCGTTCCTCTGGCTGGCCCGCCGGCGCGGCAACATCGTGCCCCGACGCCCGCGCGCCGCCGCCACTACACTTTCCCGATGATCGCCTTTCGGCGGCTCCCGGAGCGGTGGCGTCGCATCGACAGCACGCTCCGATACCTGATGGGCGGCCTGCTGCTCATGGCCGCGTCGCTCATCCCGGCGTTGCACAGTTACGGGACGCAGCTCGGCGGCCTGCCCGCCCGCCCGTTCGACGCGCTCGCGATCGTGGCCATCGCACTCCAGTGCCTGCCGCTGGCCGGCCTGGGGCGGTGGCCGGTCGTCTGCCTGGCCCTGGTGGCGCTCGGCTTCGCCGTCGACCAGCTCCGCGGCTACCACGTGGTCGCGGGCACCGCGCTGCCCATCGCGCTGCTGGGCGTGGGCTCCCGGCTGGAACGGCACCGGCGCGCCACCGCGCTGGCCTTCTCCTTGGCGTACGTGCCGCTGGCCGTCGCGCTGTACGTGGCCGGCTCCGGCGCCGAGTCGCCGGGCGACTTCGCGCTGTTCTACCTGGCGCTGGCCTTCGCGTGGGGCATCGGGGCGTGGCTGCGCTCCACCCGGGCCCTGGAGGCCGAACGCCGCCGCCGCGTCGCCGTGGACACCCGCGCCGCCGAACGCGCCCGCATCGCCCGCGAGCTCCACGACGTCGTGACCCACCATGTGACGGCGATGGTCATCCAGGCCGAGGCGGCCCGCTACCTGACCGCCGCGCCCGAGCGTCTCGACCAGGCCCTGACCGCCGTCACCGACACCGGCCGGCGGGCCATCACCGACCTGCGCCACCTGCTCGACCTGCTCAACCCCGACCACGGCGTCAAGGCCAGGACGCCGCCCGTCGGCAGGCTTCTCACGCTCGTGGAGCAGACGCGCCGGGCCGGGCAGCCGGTGGAGTTCACCGAGGAGGGCACGCCCGCGGAGTCGACCGGCAGCGCCGACCTCGTGGCCTACCGGGTCGTGCAGGAAGCCCTGACGAACGCCCTCAAACACGCCCACGGCCGCCGCACCTCGGTCCTGGTGCACCACGGCCGGAGCGAGATCACCGTGGAGGTCAGCACGGACGGCCCCGGCGCGCGGGCCGGATCCCCCGGCGGGAGCGGGCGGGGCCTGGCCGGTCTCCGCGAACGGGTCGGCGTCCTGGGCGGCGACTTCAGCGCGGGCCGGCGGGCGGGCGGCGGCTTCGTCGTCCACGCGCGCATCCCTGCGGGGAACCCGTCGTGACCGCGCCGATCCGGGTCCTGGTCTGCGACGACCAGGTGCTGATCCGCACCGGGCTGGTGACGATCATCGACGCCCAGCCCGACCTCGAGGTGGCCGGTGAATGCGGGGACGGGCGGGCCGCGGCCGACCTCGCCGCCCGGCTGCGCCCGGACGTCGTGGTGATGGACGTACGCATGCCCGTGCTCGACGGCATCGAGGCCACCCGCCTGCTGGCCGGCGCCGGGGTGCCGCAGCCCGTCAAGGTGCTCGTGCTGACCACCTTCAACCTGGACGAGTACGTCTACGAGGCACTGCGCGCCGGGGCCAGCGGGTTCCTGCTCAAGGACGCACCGCCGGCCCAGCTGCTGCACGGGATCCGGACCGTGGCCTCGGGCGCGGCGCTGCTGGACCCCGAGGTGACCCGCCAGCTCGTGGGCAGGTACGCCGCCCGCATCCGGCCCGCCGACGGCACTGCGCACGACATCCCGCTGACCCCGCGCGAGCTGGAGGTCCTCCGCCTCATGGCGGACGGCCTGTCCAACAGCGAGATCGCCGCGACCCTCGTGCTGAGCCAGGAGACCGTCAAGACCTTCGTGTCCCGCATCCTCGCCAAGCTCGGCCTGCGCGACCGCGTCCAGGCCGTCGTCTACGCCTACCGCCAGGGCCTGGTGACCTGACGGTCGTCCGGCCGTCCCGGGTCGCCGGCCTCAGCCGGTGGCGAGCAGCTCCTCGCTGCGCTCCCACAGCCGCCGCGCGGCGTCCGCGTCGCCGGCCAGCCTGTGGACGGGCGCGGTGCGCCGCTTCTCGTAGTGACCGCCGGGGACCCAGTCGGCGCCCGGCACGGAGGTGGCCAGCCAGACGAGGGTGTCGGCGCCCTGCTCGGGCGTGAGCATGAGCCGCTTCAACGGCGTGCGGTACACCAGGCGGGCCATGCTGTCCGTGCCGTCGGAGAAGTTCGTGGCGACGGCGCCGGGGTGGAAGGAGACCGCGTTGAGGCCCGCGTCACCGTGGCGGCGCTGCAGCTCGCGGGTGAACAGGATGTTGGCCAGCTTGGCGTTGGAGTAGGCCCGCACGCCCGAGTAGTTCCGGCGGAGGTCGAGATCGTCGAGGTCGAGGCGGGCCCGCAGGTTGAGCATGCTGGAGGTCATGATGACGGTGGCGCGGCTGGCGACCAGCCGCTCGGACAGCAGCGTGGTGAGCAGGAACGGCGCGAGGTGGTTGACCTGGAAGGTCGTCTCGTGCCCGTCGGCCGTCGTCGTCCGTGACCCCATGATGCCGCCGGCGTTGTTGACCAGGACGTCGATCGCCGGACAGCGGTCGAGCAGCGCCGCGGCGAGCGCCCGCACCTCCGCCAGGCGCGCGAAGTCGGCCACGTGGTGGGTGGCCTTCAGCTCGCGGGCCAGCGCCTCGGTCTTGCCGGGCGAGCGTCCGACCACGACGACGTTCTCGCCCTGCCCGCTCAGGGCCCGCGCCGCGGCCCGGCCGATGCCGTCGCTGGCCCCGGTCACGACTATCGTCCTGCCCGCCATCGGCCCGGTCCCTTCCGTAGTGGCCTCCACCCTAGATGTCTGTTGCGCGCGGTGCGCAGCGCCCGCACCATCTCAGGCCAGTCCTTGCGCTGCGTCACGGTGATCTTCACTTCGCTCCTGCGGTACCGCAGCCAGGCATCCGGCCGGCGCTCGGATATCGCGCCGCCCGCGTCCTCCGCTACCGGCGCACCGGCTGGGGGCGGGTCAGGGGCGGTCTCTTATACACCT
>NZ_VCKX01000635.1 GCF_005889725.1 Nonomuraea zeae | reverse complement strand
GCCCATCCCCCACCACCCCTCATCCGCGAAGGTCGATCCCGGACCCGTACCGGACGGAGGTGGCCGCCAATGGCCGCGAAAAATGACCGCGAGCTAGGCAAACAAGGCGAACAGGTAGCAGCGACCTACCTGGAGGCCGAGGGACTGAAGATCATCGATCGCAACTGGCGCTGCCGCCACGGCGAGATCGACATCATCGCCGAAGAGGGCACCGCTCTGGTCGTCGTCGAGGTCAAAACCCGCTCGGGCAGATCCCACGGCACCGCCCTCGAGTCCGTACGCCCGGCCAAGCTGGCCAGACTCCGGATGCTCGCCGCCAGATGGCTGGCCACACAGCCGCGCACGTTCGACACCGTGCGCGTGGACGTGATCGCACTGGAGCGTTTCGCCGGAGACTTCGCCCTGCGCCACGTACGGGGGGCGATCTAGATGGCGGTGGCCCGCGCCCGGAGCGTGGCCCTGGTAGGAGTCACGGGTCGCACCGTCGAGGTGGAGGCCGACGTGGGAAACGGCCTGGCGGGCATTCACCTCATCGGCCTCCCGGACACGGCACTCAGCGAGGCCCGCGACCGGGTGAGATCCGCCATGGTCAACAGCAACTACCCGTGGCCGGACGCGCGCATCATCGTCAGCTTGTTCCCCGCCAGCCTGCCCAAGCGCGGTTCTCAATTCGACCTGGCCATAGCCGTCTCCATTCTGGGCGCCGCGGGACTGGTGCCCGCCGAACGTGTCGCGGACCTGTTCTTCCTGGGCGAGCTCGGCCTCGATGGCCGGATACGGCCCGTGCGCGGTGTCCTCCCGTCCGTTCTCGGCGCGGCCAAACAGGGGGACGCCACGGTCGTCGTCCCGGCCGCGAACTCGGCTGAGGCAGTCCTGGTTCCGGACGTACGCGTGGTCCCGGTGGCGCACCTGCGACAGCTGGTCGAGTGGCTGCGCAAGGGAGACGACCCGCCGGAGCCCCAGATCGAGGCGTACGAGGAGCCGCCGAGGTCCACCGCCGATCCCATGGTCGACCTGGCGGATGTCGTGGGCCAGCCGGTGGCCCGCCGAGCCCTTGAGGTGTGCGCGGCAGGGGGGCACAACCTCTGGATGCTCGGGCCTCCGGGCACCGGCAAGACCTTGCTGGCCGAACGCCTTCCCACCCTCCTGCCTGACCTGGAGCTCGACCATGCCCTGGAGGTCACGGCCATCCACTCGGTCGCGGGCTCGCTCCCGTCCAATGCGCCCATGGTGAGCAGACCGCCGTTCGTCGGCCCGCACCACACCGCGACCGCCGCCGCGATCATCGGCGGCGGCAGCACGATCGTCCGCCCGGGGGCGGTGTCGCTCGCCCACAGAGGCGTCCTCTTCATGGACGAAGCCCCGGAGTTCCCACGCCACGTGCTCGACTCGTTGAGGCAGCCCCTGGAGTCCGGTCGCGTGACCGTGTCCAGATCGGCCGGCTCGGTCACGTTCCCGGCCAGGTTCATGCTCGTCATGGCCGCGAACCCCTGCCCCTGTGCCCGCGCCGAGGACCAAGGGGACACGTGCCGGTGCTCACCCACGGTCAGGCGACGCTACCTGGGCAGACTCTCGGGCCCGCTCCTCGACCGGGTGGACATGAAGGTCACCGTGGCCCGCTCGTCCAGACGCGAGCTCATGGCCGACCGCCAGTTCGTGGAGAACAGCAAGACGGTGGCCGCACGCGTTCTCGCAGCTCGGGAGCGAGCCGCCAAACGCCTGTCCGGAACGCCTTGGCGGACGAACGCCGAAGTCCCCTCTTCACTCCTCCACGCCGACTACCGGCCCTCCGCCGCGGCGATGAAACCCACCACATCCTGCCTGGATTCGGGCACCCTCAGCGCGCGCGGCCTCGACCGCGTCGTGCGCGTCGCCTGGACCCTCGCCGACCTGGCCGACAAGGACAGCCCCGGAGAAGAGGAGACCACCGCGGCCCTCAGCTTCTGGCTCGGAGTGGAGTCCTGATGCGCATCCCACTCACCCACCCGCTCCTTGGTGCCC
>NZ_VCKX01000634.1 GCF_005889725.1 Nonomuraea zeae | reverse complement strand
CCCGCGTTCCGCAGCTAATCCGTGATCCAGGGCATGTTCGGGTCTGAACCCGCAGGTCAGCGCGTTCTGGCCTGGTGGAAACGGTGGAAAGCCCTAGTGACACGACTTCGCTGATAACCCCGTCACGACATGCACACGCGCTGCTACGGTCTGGTGACATGTTCGTCAGGACAGCGAGCCGGAAGAACAAAGACGGCACCACGGTGCGATACCTCCAACTCGCCCATAACGAGTGGGATCCGGTCGCCAAAGCCGCCAAGATGAAGGTCCTGCATAACTTCGGCCGCGAAGATCTGATCGACCGCGCCGCCGTCGAACGCCTGGTCGGCTCGTTGTGCCGACTGCTGGACCCGAGCCGCGCCGCCGCCCTCACCTCGGGCGCGGACCTGACCTTCATCGGCTCGGCCGCCTACGGCGGCGTCTACCTGCTCGACCAGCTCTGGCGGCAGCTGAAGATCGACACGATCATGACGCGCATGCTGGCCTCCACCCGGCGCAGCCCGTTCACCGAACGGGTGCTGTTCGCGCTGGTCGCCAACCGCGCCCTGGACGCCTCCTCCAAACTGGCCGCTTCCCACTGGGCCGGCCGCGCCGCCCACATCGACGGCCTGCCCACCTGCAGCGATGATGCCTGCTACCGGGCGATGGACTGGCTGCACCAGGTCCAAGACTCCGTGGAGCGCAAGGTGTTCGACCAGGTCGCCACCCTGCTCAACCTGGAGGTCGACCTGCTGTTCTTCGACACCACCTCCACCTACTTCGAGATCGACGAAGGCGACGAGCCGATCGCCCGCGACCAGCGCGGTGTCCCGCTGCCCGACCCCGACACCACCGGCGACGGCGGCGACGGCGGCGCCGACGATGGAGCGGCGATGAAAGGCTTCCGCACCCACGGCAAGTCCAAGGATCACCGCGACGACCTGCCCCAGATCGTCATCGGCATGGCCGTCACCCGCGACGGCATCCCGGTCCGCGTCTGGTCCTGGCCCGGCAGCACCACCGACACCGCCCTGATCCGCCAGGTCAAGGACGACATGCGGGACTGGACCCTATCCAAGATCGTGTGGGTCGGTGACCGTGGCTTCGCCTCCGCCGCCAACCGCCGCTACCTGCGCCAGGGCGATCATCACTACATCATCGGCGAACGGCTGCGCTCGGGCTCGGCCGAGGCCAAGGCCGCGCTGTCCCGCCAAGGCCGCTACCAGGACGTGGCCGAGAACCTGAAGGTCAAAGAGGTCCGGATCGGCGAGGCCGACCGGTTCGTGCTCTGCTTCAACCCCGAGGGCGCGATGCGCGACGCCGCCATCCGCGAACGCCTCCTCACACAACTCCAGGAGCTGATCGCCGGCACCGACGCGCTCAGCGCCACCAAACGCGCTGAACTGCGCGGCGTCATCTCCACCAAGCCCGGCCTGAACCGGTATCTGCGCACCACCCCGGGCGGGCTGCTGCGCATCGACGCCGCCAAGGTCAAGGCCGAAACGAACCTGGACGGCAAGTACCTGCTGCGCTGCTCAGACCCCAAGCTGCCGGCCGAGGACATCGCCGTCGGCTACAAGCAACTGCTGGAGGTCGAGCGGGGCTGGCGCGACATGAAGCAGATCATCGACCTGCGCCCGGTCTATCACCGACTGGAGGAACGCATCCGCGCCCACGTCATCTTGTGCTGGCTGGCCCTGCTGCTGATCCGCATCATCGAGACCACCACCGCCACCACCTGGAGACGCATCCGCACCGAGTTCGACCCGCTCACGGTCGCCACCTTCACCGGCCCGACCGGCACCTTCCGCCAGCGCGCCGAACTGACCAAACCCCAGCGCGACATCCTGGCCAAACTCGACATCCCAACCCCGAAGAAGATCGTCGAAGCCGCCCCCTCCGCAGACGCCTGACCAGGCACAACCCCCACGCCTAGTGACACGCCGCATCAGCACGCCCGCAAGCGTTTCCCCAGCTCAGACCCCAGATCTATGTGTCTTTCCTGCTACACATCTGCGGAACGCGGG
>NZ_VCKX01000633.1 GCF_005889725.1 Nonomuraea zeae | reverse complement strand
GGCACCGGCCAGTCACCCCCGACCATCCCGCAACCCACCGACCTCCAACTCCACCTCCTGGACCTGCTCAACATCGATCCACGAGACCTCCGCTGAAGATCACTCACGTGCGGAAAACGGGGCTAGCGAGATCACCTGTTCGGGGGTGAGAAGTCGGACAGTGGTCTTGCCGACCTCGGGAAGGCGGATGTCGACACAGGGAGTCTTGCGCAGGTATCCGTCGCGAACAGCGCCACGCATGATGCTGGCGAAGATTACGTAAATGGTCTCGATGGTGCTCGGGGCCAAGCCCTTGATCACCTGGAGGTCTTTAACCCACTGCTGCACCGTGGTGGGCCGGATGGCCGCCAGGCCCAGGCCGCCGAACGCGGGATTGATGTGATTGCGCAGGTGTCGATCGTAGGTCTCGGTGGTTCCCGGCTTGTGCAGCCGAGCCTTAATCCAGGTGGGTGCGTAGTCGCGGAACGGGGTCCGGCCCAGTCGTGGGTCGATCCATTCGCCTCGGGATTCGTCCGCTCTGCGCTGCGCGTCGAAGGCTTCGGCGCATGTCTCGGGGTCGGTGCCAGCCTTCTTGGGGAAGTTGCGTTTGCACTGTTGCCCGGTCCCATCGCGCCACCGCACCTGCCATCGGTCGCCCTGGAGATGATCGGTGGTGGGGTACAACATGGTCTTGCCACGGCTGTGCTCGCGGCATGGTTTGTCCCCATCACGTGGATGGCTCTTGTGCCATCGGTCGTAGACGCCCATCAGGAAACGTCCTGTTGCTGCCGGAACCAGTCCAGCACATCAGCTTGGAGATACCGCAGGTGGCGACCCACGCGGGCGGCTTTGGGACCGGTGCCGAGGTAACGCCATTGGTAGAGAGTAGCCTTGGGAACGCCGAGGAAGGCCGCAACCTCCTCAGTGGTCCAAGTCCGCTCCGTGGTTGGGTTCATAGATGACGGCTCCGTTCGCGTTCTGAGGGTTGGTCAGGCTGCGAGCGGTGTGGACGAGCTCTGTTCCCAGGCGTGGTGGGCGAGGTCTTCGCGTCCTGCTCGGGTGCGTTCGCGGGCTTGTGCCGCTGCCGTGTTGGCGAGGAGTTGGTCACCGGTGCTGTGCCAGCCGGTGCCTGCGTAGGTGAGGAATCCGACGATGAGGGTGGTTTCCTCGGTTTTGGTGTCAAGGTCTGCTTGACGCTGGAATGGCGCTGGTTGGGGGAGTCCCTCTGCCCTTAGGGCGGTCGTTGAGGGCTTGTGCGCGTCTGTAGGCGGCTCGTTCTTGCCGGATGGAGCCGAAGGTGATCGAGTAGCGGCGGGCTTTGGTGAGGAAGTGTCCGCCGAAGCCGAGCATATGCGCCCACCTGCGTAATCCGGCCCAGCCGGGTGCTTGGCCGAGGGTCCAGGCGGCGGCGATGAGCCGTTCGGGGTGGGTGCCATCGGGGTTGGCGTATAGGTCGATGGTGTCGGGGGTGAGTCGCCGGGAGGTGTGGCCGGTGGCTTCGGTGCCTTTGGTGGAGTACTTGGCGAGGTAGGCGGCTACGGCCTGGTCGTCGAGGGCGTCGCCGGAGGCCGACAGGGTGATGCGCCGGATCTCGTGGTGCTGGCCCCAGGCGATGCGCCAGCCTTCGGGGCGGGCAGAGTGGGGGTCGGTGGTGTGGGCGATGGTGGTGGCGGCCAGGGTGACGGCGGCGATGACGTCCTCGGTGGTGATGCCGTCCGGCGGCGCGATGATGAGGCCGGGGTTGTCGGGGTCGATGCCGTCCAGGCGGAGCAGGATGTGGAAGTGGACGGCGCCGCGGGCTTGGTATTCGGCGGCTTTGCCGTGGGAGAACCGGATTTTGGGCAGGCCGCGTTGCCGGGCGCGTTGGTTGAGGTGGCGTTCGGCGTGTTGTTTGGTGCGGCGCCAGAGTTCTCCGGCGTGGTGGTTCCAGACGACGTGGTGGGCGTGGTCGTAGCAGTCGGCGCACAGCGGCCGGCCGAGTTGTTCGTCTCCGGCGGGGTGGCGTTGCCAGCAGGCCAGCGGGGTGCCGTGGGGGC
>NZ_VCKX01000632.1 GCF_005889725.1 Nonomuraea zeae | reverse complement strand
GGCGGGTGCTCCGGGGGAGCCGCCGGGGAGGTCAGTCCTGGCGGCGGGCCCCGAACATGATCTCGTCCCACGTCGGAACCGAGGCACGGCGTCCCCTCGAACCCTTGCGCGCCGGGCGGGCAGCCGGGGCGGGCGGAGGAGACGGCACCGGCACGGCCGGCTCGTCCTTGCTCTCGCCCTTGCCACCCCTCGCCGCCGGCACCGCGGGGCCGGGCTTGGGCTTGGGCGCCGGAGGCTTGGTCTCCTGCACGCGCGGCTCGGGCTTGGGCCCAGGCTTGGCAGGCTCGGGCTTGGGCTCTGGTGTCGCGGGCTGGGCGTCGCCCGAGCCCTTCCGCTCGGTGTCCGGTACGGCCTGCGCCTCGGTGTCCGGTACGGCCTGCGTCGCCTTTTCCGGCTCAGCGGTCGTCGCCTGAGGCGTGGGCGCCTCCTTGGACGGCTGCGCGGCCGTGGGCGTGGTGGCTTCTGTGGCACCGGTTGTCGCGGCGCTGGATTCGTCGGCCGTGGCGGTGCTGGGTGCGGTGGCCGCCGCCGGGGTCGCCTCGGAGGACGCCAGGCCGGCTGCCGTGGCTTCTTCCGTGGAGACCGGGGTGTCGGCACCGGTAGACGCTTCGACGCCGGCGGGCGTCGTGGCGGTGGTGGAGGTCTCGCTGTTAGCGGCCGTGGTGGCAGGAGTCTCGGTGGCAGCGGCCGTGGTGGTGGCGGCCGTGGTGGTGGCGGAGGTCTCGGCGGTAGGAGCCGTGGTGGTGGCAGGCACCTCGGCCGCACGAGGCGCTGCGGTAGCGGTGCCCTCTGCGGCGGCGGACGCCTCCGAGGAGGCGGGTGCCTTGGCCTCGGCGGCTTCCGACTTCTCAGGAGCGGCTGCGGACTGGCGGGCGGTTTCACCCTCCGCCGCGCTGCCCAACGTGGTGGTTTGGGCGGCGGCGGGTGAAGCCGCAACCGGCGCGGCGGCGGATGAGGTGGCCACCGGCTCGGCGGCCGGCGAGGCCGTGGCCGGCTCGGTGGCGGGTGAGGTCGGCTCGGATGTGCTCGGCTCGGAGGCGGTCGGAGCCGTCGCCTGCTCGGTGGCCTGGGCCGCGGTCGCGGACGCGGCTGCGCCAGTCTGCTCGGCGGTGGTGTCGGCGGACTGGGTGGCCGGTGCGGCGGCAGTCGGCTGGCCGGTGCCGGCGGACTGGGCTGCGGTCGGCTCAGTGCTGCTGCTCTGCTCGGCGGCGACTGGCTGCGCGGAGGCGACCGGCTGGCCGGCAGCGGGCGCGCTGGCGGGCTCGGTGGCGGGCTCGGTGGCGGCGGCCTGGCTGGCGATGGGCTCCGTGACGGTGGGCTGAGGCGCCGGTTGCGTGGTGCCGCCCGGCTGGCCCGGAGTTGCGGTCTGATCGCCCGGCTGGGCCGTGGTGACGGTCTCAGTGGAGGCGGTCTCAGTGGAGGCGGTCTCAGTGGAGGACTGCGCGGCGGCGGTCGGCTCGGCGTGAGTCGTCGATGCCGCGCCAGTGGTCGCCTCGGCCTGGACGGGTGCCGCGTCGGCCACCGGTGTCGGCCCTTCGACCGGTGCCGTGCCGCCCATCGAAGTCGGTCCTTCGCCCGGGGTGGTGCCGACTGCCGGAGTCGGTCCTTCGGCCGATGTCGGGTCATCGACCCGCGCCGTGCCGCCCGCCGATGACGGGCCGTCGAGCGGGGCCGGGCCTTCGAGCGGGTCGGCGGTGGAGGACGGCTGCGTGGCAGGTGCCGGTGTGGTGTTCAGGTAGGCAGCGGGGGCCGCCGTGGTGGTCGGCTCGGAGGCCGTCTCCGGCGCGGCCTCTTCGCGGGCAGGCGCGGTGGTCTCGGCCCAGGGCGACGACGTTGTCGTGGAGGCGGGCGGCGTGCTCCCGGGCTGCGTGGTCCCGGGCTGGGTGGTCCCGGGCTGGTTGGACCGGTGCAGGGGCTGCTCGCCGCGCTCGGTGATCGGCGCGGCCGGGCGGTCCTGCGTCTGTCTCTTCTACACATCTCCGCGCCCACGAGACCCTAAGACACCTCGTATGCCGCCTTCTCCTTGAAAAAAACA
>NZ_VCKX01000631.1 GCF_005889725.1 Nonomuraea zeae | reverse complement strand
GAGCTGGAAGGTGTCCTGCATCCAGCGCAGCCGGTTGACGATCGCCCGGTGGGAGACGCCCACGCCTTTCGGGCGTCCGGTGGATCCTGAGGTGAAGATGACGTAGGCCAGGTTGTCCTCGTGCACCAGCGGCGGCGTGCGGCCACCCCCGGACTCCGCGGCGGTGAGGACGATCTCCGCTCCGGCGTCGGCGAGCATGCCGCGGCGCCGTTCCTCGGGATCGGCCGGATCGAGGGGCAGGTAGGCGCCACCCGCCGCCAGCACCCCGAGGAGCACGACCGGGAGGTCCAGGCCGCGTTCCATGCACACGCCGACCGGCTGGTCCACCCGCACGTCCAGCCCGGCCGCCACGGCGCGGGCCCGCTCGGCCAGCTCGCGATAGGTCAGCCGGTCGCCCTCGAAGACCAGCGCCGTCGCCTCCGGCGTCCGCTCGGCCTGCTCGAAGACCAGCTCGTGCAGCAGCCCGCCCGGGTGGTCGCGCGCGGTGGCGTTCCAGCGCGCGAGCAGCGCCGCGTGCTGCGGTGAGATACCGAGATCTCCTGACAATGCGCGAAGGTAGTCATCCCGGATCGCCGCGATCTGGTCGGCGGGGAACTGCGTGGTGTCGTACGAGATGGTCAGCGTCAGTCCCTGGCCGGGCGTCCGGACGAAGGCCGCGCTGAAGGCGAAGTCGGTCTGCTCGAAGAAGTCCTGGCCCTCGATGGGGGTGGCGGCGCCGCCGTTCACGTGGAAGTCGCGGAAGTCCACGTGCGTGTCCAGCAGGCGCGCGCGGCCGCTGGCCCGCTGGATCTCGAAGAGCGGGAAGTGCCGGTACGGCAGCGCCGCCACCTCCGCCTGGAAGACCCGCTGGACCAGCTCGGGAGCGTCGGCGCGCACGCGCAGCGGGACGGTGTTGAGAAACAGGCCGAGCACCTCGTCACCCGCCTCGCTCTCCGGGCGGCTGTGCGTGAGCATCCCCGTGAGGACGTCCGGGTCGCCGGTCAGCAGCGCCATGACGCGCACGTGCGCCGCGAGCAGCACCGAGCGCAGGGGCACCCGGGCCGAAGCCGCCTCCTCGGCCAGCGCTTTCGCCAGATCGTCGGGCAGCGCCGTGGCGAGGACCTCGACCCTGCGCGGTCCGCCGGTGGGGTAGCCGGGCATCCGGGGCAGCCGGCCCTCCGGCGCCTCGGCGATCGCCTCCTGCCAGAACTCCGCCGCCTCCGGCCGGGCGAGCAGGGCCTTCTCGGCCGCCACCAGGTCGCGGAAGCGCGCCCCCGGCGGGTCCACCGGCAGCCCCGGCGTCGCATAGCGCGACAGCAGCTCGCTGACCAGCGCCGCGACGCTCCACCCGTCGAGGATCGCGTGGTGGAAGTAGACGGTCAGCGCGAACCTGCCGGCCTCGGGCCGTACGTGGACGCGCAGCAGGGGAGCCTGCGCCCAGTCGAACGGCCCGTACTCCGGCTCGCCGCCGGAAACGGTCAGCGGGATCTCCGTGCGGTCGTGCACGAGCTGGACGGGCTCGCTGAACCCGGTCAGGTCGAAGGAGGTCCGCAGCACCTCGTGTCGCGCCGACAGCTCCGCCAGCGCCCTGACCAGCGCCGCCTCGTCGAACGTGCCGCGCAGCGTGAGCGTGGTGTGGTCGTGGAAGGTCACGCCGTCCAGCTCGCTGTGGTACAGCATCCCGGCTTGGAGGGCGCTGAGCGGGTAGGCGTCGATGATCATCGCGTGAGCCTCTCTCTGTCCGCCGGGCTGAGCAGGTCGAAGGCTCCCGCCGTGGCTTCCGGTACGGCCTGCCGCGGCCGCAGTACGGTGGCCAGCTCGGCGACCGCCTGGTGGGTGAACAGGTGCTGCAGCTCCACGCCGTAGCCCGTGGCACGCAGCCGGGCCACGACCTTGAGGCTGCTGATCGAGTCGCCGCCCACGGCGAAGAAGGTGTCGTTCCTGCCGACCCGGTCGAGGCCGAGAACCTCCTGCCAGACCCGCGCGACGGCGCGTTCCGCTTCGCCGCGTGGCGGTTCCCAGGGCAGGTCGGCCGGGCGGCCGGGGGCGGCCTGCAGGCAGGCGTGGCGACGCTGGG
>NZ_VCKX01000630.1 GCF_005889725.1 Nonomuraea zeae | reverse complement strand
GCCACCGACCCCGTCTCCGGTCCTGCCGGGGACCCTGCGCTCGGACCTGCTGCGGACCCCGCCGCCAGCCTCGTCATCGGACCTGTGGTCGGCCCCGCCGTCGGACCTGTGGTCGGCACCGTGCCGTGGCGGGTTGCCACCAGGGCGCGCAAGGGGGCGGCGCCCGGGTAGAAGGTGAGCTCGGCGTCGATCGTGGTGCCCGTCACCAGGGAGGCGTCCAGGGGCTGGCCCTGCGGGGCGAAGGAGAGGATCAGCGCGGGCCGCCCGGTGTTGCGCCCGCGCAGCCAGACGCGGCGGGCCGTCAGCCGGTCCTGCTCGTCATCGCGCCGCCCGAGCACGTCCCACTGGTCGCGCACCGCGGGCCTGACCAGCACGTCTTCCCTCGTGACGGGGAATCCGGTCCTGATCAGCACCGTGTCGGCCAGCGGGCCGGGCAGGGCGGCCCGTCGTCTGTAGGCGACGGCGAGCAGGTTGATCAGCGCGTATTCCTCCAGCAGCCGGCCCGGCCAGTCGTCCTCCGACCGGACCTGGGACAGCCGGGAGACGACCCCTGCCACGCCGGGGGCCTGCGCGTCGATGAGGCGCTTGGCCAGGCCGTCCCACTCGTGCGGCGCGGCTCCGGCCAGCCCCTGGCGCACCTGGTCGGCCAGCCAGCGCTCCAGCTCGGCCAGCCCGGAGGCGACGCGCACATGGCGTACGGACTCACCGCCCGCTCCCGGCTCACGCGCCCCCGCCACAGCCGGGCCGCCCGAGCCTGCCAAAGCCGGGCCTCCCGAGCCCGCCGCACCCACGCCGCCCGGGCCCACGGAGCCCACGCCGCTCGGGCCCACGCCACCCGAGCCCACGCCACCCGAGCCCACAGAGCCCGCGCCTGCCCCGGCCGCGTCGCCGGAGGCGGGCAAGCTCGCGTCGCCCGGGGCCGTCGAGGCGGCGCCGGCGCCCGTAGCGGCCAGACCGGGCGAGGCGCTCGCGTCGCTCTGGCCGGCCTGCTCGGCGGCTCTGGCGCGGGCGGCCTCAAGCTTGGCCGCCGACTTGGCGGCCCGCTCGGCGCGCGACTCCAGCCACTCCGTCACCCACTGCGGCGCCGCCTCCTGCGCGGGCACCCCGTCCGCGGACCACATGAGCAGCAGCCCGAGCGCGTGCTTGCACGGGAACTTGCGGCTCGGGCAACTGCACCGGTAGGCGGGCTCGGTCAGGTCGACGCAGGCAAGGTAGGGCTTGGCCCCGCTGCCCTTGCACTCGCCGTACAAGACCGTGCCTGTCGTGCCGCGCAACGACCACTTCCCGGGCGCCGCCACCCCCTGCGCGGCCTTCTGGGAAGGCGCGTCGGGGGCGAGAGCGAGCACCTGATCACGGCTCCACCGTTCGATCACCTGCCGCAGACTAGCCAGCCCGACCGACATTTCGCCGCCAGTCCGGATGATCGTCTGCAACGCCCACCCAAAGGCCCACAGACCGGCTCATCTTGTCCTGAAATATCGGCATAAACTCTCCCGGATGGAGCTACGGATCTACCCCCACGGCCCGTCCGTCCAGGTCCCCGACGAGGCGGCGGCCCTCGCCAGCGCGCTCGACGGGCAGCTCGTCCTCGACGGCACCCGTTTCCTGCGGAGAGACGTCAAAGGCGCCCCGATCGCGTTCGTGGAGCGCCCGGCCATCGCCGCGGCCCTGGACCTGCTCCCCCACCCCGAGGGCGGCTGGTTCCGCGAGACCTGGCGCTCGGCGGTCTCCTTCCGTCCCGACGGCTATCCGGGGACGCGGGCGAGCGCCACGGGCATCTACTTCCTGCTGCAGCCGGGCGAGGAGTCGGTGCCGCACGCGGTCAGGTCGGAGGAGGTCTGGCTGTGGCACCGCGGCGGGCCGCTGAGCCTGACGATCGGGGACGAGACGGTCACGCTGGGCCCGGACGTGGAGAACGGGCAGGTTCCGCAGGCGGTCGTGCCCGGCGGGGTGTGGCAGTCGGCCCGCCCGGCCGCCGATGAGCCCGTCCTGGTGAGCTGCGTCGTGTCCCCCGGCTTCGACTTCGCGGACTTCACCGCCTGAGCCCCCCTCCGCCCCAACCCTCCCAAC
>NZ_VCKX01000629.1 GCF_005889725.1 Nonomuraea zeae | reverse complement strand
CTGGGCGGGCGGCTGGCGGCGCGGTGGGGGAGGGTGCGCACGATGCGCCTGGCCTACGCGGTGGCCGTCCCGGCGGTCGCGGGCGTGGTGCTCACGCCGGGTCCGGTCGCGTACGCCTTCATCGCCGCCTCGTCGATCGCCCTGTACGCTCCGTTCTCCCTGCATGTGACGCTCGGCCAGGACTTCCTGCCGACCCGCGTGGGCACGGCCAGCGGGGTGACGCTCGGGCTGGCGGTGAGCGTGGGCGGGTTGACGAGCCCGCTGGTGGGCGCGGTCGCGGAGGCGGCGTCGCTCAGGGTGGCGCTGGCCTGCCTGATCGCGTTCCCGGTGCTGGCCTGGCTGCTGGCGCGCACCCTGAAGGAGCCGGCGGCGCTGGAGCCCGCCTGACCCGCCGCCCACGCCGTCCGGTGCTTCAGCGGAAGGTCCTGATCCGGGTGACGCTGGTGTTGTCGCGCTGGGCCGGGTCCAGCCGGGTGGAGGTGACGTGCGCGGTGACCGGCACCGAGGGGCCGGCGTCGCGGGCGACGTCGATCCGGGCCGTGATCCGTACCGGCCTGCCGGGGTGGACGGCGCCGATCGTGCAGGTGGCGTGCCTGCTCGTCCGCGTGCACGCGGCGCCGCTGACGGAGGCGAGGCTCGCGCCCGCGGGCACGGAGAGCGTGACGGGCACCTGGGCGGCGGCCATCAGGCCCCGCATGGTGACGGTGGCCGTGACGGGGGCGGTGCCGCCGCGCCTGACCGGCAGCGCGGGGCCCGTGAGCCGGACGGACAGGGAGTCGTAGACCCCGCGCGGGTCGGCGCGCTGCACGATCGCGCCGTAGCTCTCCGGGCTGAGGGCGTTCGCGACGGAGTTGCCGTCGGCCTCGCCGTCCTCCTTGCCCGCCGACAGCACGCCGACCAGGTCGCCGGTGCCCCTGACGACCCATGGGCCGCCGCTGTGGCCCTGGAACAGGTGGCAGTTGCGGGTCTCCATCCGCCCCGTCCCGGTCGCCGTCCCCGACGCGGCGGCGCGGGCGTTGAGCAGGCTGCCCGTTTCGATGCCGTCCGTGTTGAAGCTGCGGATCTGCTGGGTCTTGCCCAGGCACCAGAGCTGGTCCCGGCCGTCGTACGGCTTCCTGCCGAGGATGCCCGGGTAGCCCGTGGTGGCGATGGAGTACTTGCCGCCCTGGTTGCGCATCGGGGTGAAGGCGCCGACGGCTCCCTGGAGTGTGCCGTCGCGGTGCCTGCCCACCTCAATGAGGGCGATGTCGTAGACGGAGTTCCAGTCGCCGCCGCTCAGGCCGGTGTAGCCGTCGGGCTTCCACGCCCGCCGCCCGCCCCAGCGGCCGTACGGCTCGCGCTCCCGCACGTCGCCGGCCCGGCCGTCGTAGGCGGGCACGAACGCGAAGCTGCTGTGCCAGCGCCCGCTCGTGGCGCCGTCCGGCACGCTGTAGACGCAGTGGGCGGCGGTGACGATGAGCAGCCTGGCCTCGGAGCGGACGACCGAGGCGCTGCAGGAGTCGCCGTTGCCGCCGGCGTTGACGAAGAAGAGCCGGCCGCTGATCCGGCTGAAGTCCGCGCTCGTGTACGGCCTGGGCACGCGGACGTAGCCGTTGACGTCCCCGCCGGGCGTGAGCCGCTTGGCGGCGGGAACGCTGCGCGGCTGGGCGTGCGCCGCCCGCGAGCCCGGCAGCCTGGCCGGCCCGCTCTGGGACAGGCGCACGGACCGGCTCTCCGATCCGCTCTTGGGCAGGTTCGCGGCCTTGGCCTTGGCCTGCTTGCCCGCGGTCCAGTAACGGACCGCCGATCCGGGACGCATCAGCGGCGACGACTCGGCGCCCCAGGAGCGCTTCGCCGGAGTCGTGGACGGCTGGTCGGCGGCGGCCGCGGGCACCGCGAGCGCGACGCCGGCCAGCGTGGCGAGGGTGGTGACCAGGGTTCTCTGCACGGTGTCCCCCAAGCGGATCGATGACTTGCGATCACTGTAAGTCACCAAAAGGAGACGAAATGTAGTTTGGCGCCGCGTGTCGTGATCGGCGGGGCCCCGTGCGGAATGCGCGCCGGGTCGTGGCGGGGGGTCGTGGCGGGGTCGCGGCG
>NZ_VCKX01000628.1 GCF_005889725.1 Nonomuraea zeae | reverse complement strand
GGGGGAGCTTGGGAGTGGAGCCGTCATCAGGGTGGTTCGCCGTGAGCTGATCGTGGGAAGTGCAGACAGCAACGCAACATGAGTAGGGTCGCCCTAGGAACACTGATGTTTGGAGGGAGTCGCGTGGCATCGCACAGGGATCTGCCCATCGGCTTGGTGGACCAGCTTTTCCGCAACACCGGAAATTCCTCGTTCACGGACTTTGTCAGCTCGTATGCGCCTGGGTTGCTGCCCCTGCGAAATGAGGTTCTGGCCACCCCGATCGGCGACCAGGTTCCGCACGCGACCACGATCGTGGCCGCCACCTTCGCCGGCGGCGTGGTCATGGCGGGCGACCGGCGGGCGACGTCGGGCAACATCATCTCGCAGCGTGACGTGGAGAAGGTGTTCCGCGCCGACGACTATTCGTGCATGGGCATCGCGGGCACGGCCAGCACCGGCATCGAGATGGCCCGCCTCTACCGCGTGGAGCTCGAGCACTACGAGAAGCTCGAGGGCCGCACGATGTCGGTCGCGGGCAAGGCCAACCGGCTGGCGACCATGATCAGGGGCAACCTCGCCATGGCGATGCAGGGGCTGGTGGTGGTGCCCCTGTTCGCCGCGTACGACCCGGACAAGGACGAGGGGCGCATCTTCAGCTACGACGTGGCGGGCGGGCCCTACGAGCGGGACCGGTTCGACGCGATCGGGTCCGGCTCGATCTTCGCCCGCGGGTCGCTGAAGAAGCTCTACCGCGACGGGTCCTCGGCGGAGGACATGGTGATGACGCTGATCCAGTCGCTCTATGACGCCGCCGACGACGACTCCGCGACCGGTGGTCCCGACGTGACCAGGAAGATCTGGCCGATCGTGTCGGTGATCGACGCCGACGGGTTCCGCCGCCTGCCCGACGAGCAGATCTCCGGCTACGTCGAGCAGATGCTCGAAGCCCGCCTCATCTCGCCTGACGGCCCCATCGCCCCGCTGCGTTAGAAAGGACCACCGCACGTGTCCATGCCTTTTGGATATGCGTCCCCTGAGCAGATCATGCGGGACAAGGCCGACTATGCGCGCAAGGGCATCGCGCGGGGCCGGTCGGTCGTCGTGTTGCAGTATGTCGACGGCATCCTGTTCGTCGCACCCAACCCGTCGCGGGCGTTGCACAAGATCAGCGAGATCTACGACCGCATCGGCTTCGCCGCCGTGGGCCGCTACAACGAGTTCGAAGAGCTGCGGCTGGCCGGCATCCGCTACGCCGACATCAACGGCTACACCTACGACCGCTCCGACGTGACCGGCCGTGGCCTGGCCAACCTCTACGCCTCCAACCTGGGCCGCATCTTCACCGAGTCGATCAAGTCGCTCGAGGTCGAGGTCGTGGTGGCCGAGGTGGGCGAGACGCGTGACGGCGACGCGATCTACCGGCTGACGTTCGACGGGTCGGTGTTCGACGAGCACGGCTTCGCGGCCATGGGCGGTCAGGCGGAGGCGGTGTCCGGGCGGCTGAAGGAGCGCTACCGGGAGTCGATGTCGCTGGCGGACGCGCTGGAGGTGGCGCTGACGGCGCTGACCGAGCCGGGCGGGGAGCGGCCGCCGGTGGGGCAGCTCGAGGTGGCCGTGCTCGACCGTAACCGGGAGCACCGCAAGTTCCTGCGGCTGACGGGGGCGCGGCTGGAGCGGCTGCTCGGGCAGACGTCCAGCCCGCCGCCCGCCGCTACGCCGCCGTCCACACCGCCTTCCACACCGCCGTCCACGGCCGCACCCGCCGACGACGCCCCGACGGGGCCGCCTCCGCCGACGGGTCCCGAGGGCGACGTGGACGACGGCTCCTCGCCGCCGCTGTAGGACGCATAACGGCCGGCTGGCCGGCAATCCGGGCGGGGGCCGCTCCCAGGCGACCCCCGCCCGATGCTTTGCACGGGTCCGACGCTTTGCACAGGGTGTGGCGGGCCTGGCGGCCTTTCGTCCCAGCACGAGCGGTGGGTGTGGTTCCCCCCGTCCGGTATTACGCGGCGGGGGGTGTGTGGCGGGGGTGGTGTGCCTTCGTCTGGCTGTCTCTTATACACCTCTGACGCTGCCGACGCTACCCCTTGTGTAGT
>NZ_VCKX01000627.1 GCF_005889725.1 Nonomuraea zeae | reverse complement strand
CAAGGGGAAGACGGCATAGGAGCTGTCTTAGGGTCTCGTGGGCTCGGAGATGTGTATAAGAGCCAGCTGCTGATCTGCGGCGAGGCGGGCATCGGCAAGTCGCGGCTGGCCGCCGAGGCGGAGCGGATGGCGGGGGCGACGGGCGGGCTCGTGCTGCGGGCCCGGTGCCACGAGATCGAGCGGGCATTGTTCCTGCAGCCGTTCGTGGACGCGCTGCGCCCGCGCGTCGCGCACCTGGCCGGGCAGCTCCTGCGCGACATGGTGGGCGGCTGGGCGCAGGTGTTGGAGTCGCTGGCCAAGGGGCAGCCCATGGAACGCCGTTACGCCTACGAGGCGGTGACCGCGTTCCTGTGCGCGCTGGCCGAGCGCGAGCCCGTGCTGCTGGTCCTCGAAGACCTGCACGCGGCAGGGGCGGCGACCGTGGAGCTGGTGCACTACCTGGCCAGGCGGACGTCAGGGGCGCGGCTGCTGGTGGTCGCGACCGTGCGCACGGACGACGAGGCGGTGACCGACGCGCTGCGCGGGCCGGCGGAGGTGCTGCGGCTGGGGCCGCTGCCGCCCGGCGCGGTCGCGGAGCTGGCGGCGCGTGCGGGGCTGGGCGAGCTGGCCGACGAGGTGTTCCGGCGGACGCGGGGGCATCCGCAGTTCGTGGTGGAGCTGCTCGGCGAGCCGGACCTGGTCCGGCAGGGGGTGCCGGCGTCGCTGCGGGTCATCGTGCTCGCCCGGCTGCGGGGGCTGGACGATCAGGCGCGCCGGGTGCTGCGGGCGGCCAGCGTGCTGGGGGCGGCGGCGTTCGACCCCGTGCTGCTCGGGGAGATGCTCGCGCTGCCGCCGCAGGTGGTGGCGGAGCACTGTGAGCGGGCGCTCGCCAGGGGGTTGCTGGTGGTCTCCGGCAGCGCGTACGAGTTCGCCTGCGAGCTGACCCGCGAGGCCCTCTACGTCACCACCCCGGCACCCACCCTGGTCGTCTACCAGGACCGTGCCCGCCGTGCCCTCCTCGTGCCACCGGCCGGTCGCTCCAGGTGAGCCGGGACGTGGTCACGGCGTGGGCCGCGGGCACGACCAGGTGACGTCTCCCGGCGTGTAGACGCACTGGGTGCCGGTGGTGACCGAGGCGGCGATGGTCCTGCCGATCTCGGGGTCCGCCGCCGTGATCTCGTCGATCGCGCGCTTGACCGCCTTCCTGACGGCGGTGCGGGCGCGCTCCCCCGGGTCGGCGAAGCTCCTGCGGCGCCCACCCTTGCCCGTGGCGGCGCGCAGCTCCCCCATGATGATGTCCAGCTGGGCGCGCAGGTGCTCGGCGGCCGCGCCTTCCGCCTCGGCGATCTCGCCCATGAGGCGGCGGGCGTGCTCGCGGTAGGCCGCCAGGGCCTGGTCGTCGAGGAGGGGCTGGCGGGCGGCCGGGGCCATGGATGCGGCCTCCTCCCCGGTGGCCAGCTCCAGGGCGGAGATCGGCGTACCAGGATTGAGCAGGAGCGTCACCAGGTGGCGGACGCCGACCATGTCCGGGACGGTGGCGCGGCGCGGGCCGAGGGTGAAGATCCACGTACGGCCGTCCCCGCGGACGGTGCCCTCGCGGTGGCTGATCTGCCGCCGCCTGGCGGTCCACTGCTCGGCGCGCAGGGCCATGTCCAGGTCTTTCGCCGCGTCCGCGGCCTCCCGCAGCAGGTCGGCCGCCCGCTCCCGGTCGCCGAGGGCAATCAGCGCCTCGGCCAGGTCGGCCTGGGTGAGCGCGGTGATGGGGCGGTTGCCGAGCAGGCGGGTCGCCTCGACGGCCCTGGCCAGATGGTCGGCCGCGCGGCGCGGCTCGCCCATGGCCAGGGCGGCCAGGCCGAGCGGCCGCCACGCCGAGCCCAGGCACACGATGGCGAGGGAGGGCATGACCGGCAGGGCGGCGTACAGCTCCAGCAGCGGATACACCCTGCGCGCCAGATCCGCGTCGCCGAGCAGGTAGGCGGCCTCCGCCAGCGCCGCCATCCCGGCCAGCCACGTGCTGGACTCGGGCAGCGCGGCCAGGTCACGCCCGGCCCCGTCAGCGACGGGCCGGTCTGGGACGGGAGGGGCAGGGGCGAGCCGATCTGGGATGGGAG
>NZ_VCKX01000626.1 GCF_005889725.1 Nonomuraea zeae | reverse complement strand
GCCGTTGCATTCGCGCTCAACACCAGGCCCCGAAAGACGCTCGGATGGAAGACACCGGCAGAGGCGTTCAGCGAGCATCTAGACTTGCTGCTGAGCAGCAGTGTTGCGACGACTGATTGAATCCGAGCAATACACCTCAATCGCCTTCGGCCAGCGCTGTGAACAGGCGGGTGTCCGCCCGTCCACGGGCCGCACCGGGACATGCTTCGACAACGCGATCACCGAGAGCTTCTTCGCCTCGCTGGAGTGTGAGCTGATCGACCGGCGCACCTTCCACACCAGGCCGGAGGCCGAACGAGCCCTGTTCAGCTACATCGAAGGGTTCTACAACCCACGCCGCCGCCATTCCGCCAACGGCCAGCTCAGCCCGGCCGAATACGAACGTCGACACACGCTCAAGAACGCCCAAGACCTCGGCTATGCTGCCGCGTAGTCGCAAGCCCCTGATGTGTCTACCGAACCGGGGCAACTCCAATGTGCGGTGTCGAGTCGCTGCTGATCACTACAAGGCCGTGAGGGTGAGTCTGCTGAACGATGCCGCCTGTGTCGAGTCTTTCAGGGCGTTGTCCCGGTTCCGGAACGATGTCTATGCCTGCCTCAAGTCGCGGGCCGATGCGTTGTTCGAGCTGACCGACGCGCTGTTGTGCGCGCCGGAAGGGTCCGGCGAGGAGTTCCGCCCGCAGCAGTCTGAGTAGCTGGCTACCTCCTGTGCCGCCGGCGGTCAGCACGTCGAGGCGCGTGCCGCCTGGTATGCGAAGGAGCGGCGGCAACGTGATCGGGCGCTGCTCGATCGGGTGTGAGGCCTTCTGCAGGACGTCATGGTCGGCTTCGGCTACAAGCTGCGGCGTGCAGCCACCTGGCTCGTTGTCTTGTTGGCCATCAACGGTGTCGTCTACTCGGTGTCACCGCCGCCTCCGCTGAAGCTGGGCGAATCAACGCACCCCAACGCCGTGATCTATGCACTAAACCTGCTGCTCCCCATTGTCGATCTGGGCCAGCAGTCGGCGTTCAACCCAAGAGGAGCGACGCAGTGTCTCTCTTACGGGCTGATCGCGGCTGGCTGGTTGCTGGCGACCACAGTTGTCGCCGGAGCGGCCCGCGTACTGTGCCGGTGAGTGTGGACTTCAAGCGGAGGTTACGCACGTTGGCACGATCAGGGTGGCTGTGTTCGCCCCATGCCGCGCGGCCGGAAGCGAGTACCGGCGAACGTGACGGCCTAAAATGCGGCCCGGCCTGGGGAAACGTCATCAAGATCATCCCGCGCATGTCCCCTGATCATGGTCTTACGGTGGCATGCGGGCACAGTCGGTTGCCTATCAAGGGCGCAAAACAAAAGACCTGCGGCTATGAAACCGCAGGTCAGGGGCCGACAATGCCGATCTGGATGAGTGCCCCCGGCAGGATTCGAACCTGCGGCACCCGCTTTAGGAGAGCGGTGCTCTATCCCCTGAGCTACGGAGGCGGACCTCTGTAAGCCTAGCGAAAGTCTGGCACTGCGTGGGACGCAGGACCCGGATGAGTTTGGCGGGGTTGGTTATGGGTGCTCTGAGCTGCGGTAAAGGCATGACAAGTGATCAGATTCGGGCGGATCCCGCGTGGATAGCGTTCGCCTGTGAGCACGAGGCGATGCACGCAGGCCCGCCGGCGGCCCGTCGTGTTGTTCGGGGCGTTGCTGGCGCCGGCGATTCTGGCCGGGGGGTTGCTGGCCGGGGAGATTCGGGGGTTTGAGGCGGGCGGTGGGGTGGTCGGCTCCGTGGTGAGCCGGAAGGTGGGGCTCGTGCTTGAACCGGTGCTGGTCCCGGCGCCGGCGCGGCCGGATCGGTGGTACGAGGGGAGCGTGCCGGCGCCTGTGCGGGCTGCGTCTAAGGCTCGGGTCCCTGATTCTGTCTCCGCGGCGCCTGCTGAGCCGGTTGTCGTTGAGGAGGAGCAGCCTGTCACGCCGGCTCCCGTGCGGACGCAGGCCGGGTGTCCGGGGGAGTGGGAGGACACCTGGCTTTGGGAGTTGTGCCGGGAGGGGGAGCAGGGGCAAGAGCAGGAGCAGGATGTGGGGCAGGGTGCTGGTGGTGGCTGGGTGCGGGTGCCGGGGATCTG
>NZ_VCKX01000062.1 GCF_005889725.1 Nonomuraea zeae | reverse complement strand
ACCGTGCCGTCCTGGCTGGCGCTGGCCAGGAGGCGCCCGTCAGGGCTGAACTCCGCCGCGTACACCGCTCCTTGGTGGCCGGTGAGCGGTTCGCCGACCTGCCGGCGGCTGGCCACGTCCCACAGCCGCACCGTGCCGTCCTGGCTGGCGCTGGCCAGGAGGCGCCCATCAGGGCTGAACGCCGTCCTCATCACCCAGTTGCTGTGGCCAAAGAGCTCCCCCCTCGCCGGGTGGGCCAGGGCGCTCAGCATGGCGCGCCGGGCTGTGGCTGTCGGCGCGATCCGATAGGCGGTGACCGCCAGCAGCTGGGCGACGGTGGAGTCGCGGTCCAGCAGTCCCTCGCTCTGCACGGCCAGGCTGTGGGACAGATTGCGATTCTTCTCCCTCTGGGCCAGCTCAAGGCGACGCTCGGCGGTATGGGCGGCGCGCACCGCGACGACCGCCGCTACGAGCGCCAATGCCAGCAGCACAGCAAACCCCGCGACCGCCTGCCGCCGGAGGCGGGCATGGCGGCGGGCCGTGGCTCGTTCTGCGACATGCAACGCCCGGCACGCGTCCAGGAACGCCTGCTCCACGGTCGTGAGGGCGGTGGGATCGGCGGCGGCCCAGTCC
The DNA here is from genome assembly GCF_005889725.1 of Nonomuraea zeae. Taxonomy (GTDB): domain Bacteria; phylum Actinomycetota; class Actinomycetes; order Streptosporangiales; family Streptosporangiaceae; genus Nonomuraea; species Nonomuraea zeae. Next base: position 49,147 of record NZ_VCKX01000062.1, on the reverse strand, counting down.
AGGGCCGTGTGCAGGCGCGCGCCTCGGTACAGCAAGGACGGGTCACGGCCCTCGCGTTCCCACACCAAGGCCGTTTCCAACAGCTGGTGGCGCATGCGCAGCCCGGTGCGGTCGGCATGTATCCACTCGCGCAGCCTCGGCCAGGCCCGAAGTAGCACCTCGTGGGCGAGCTGGACGGAACCGGCGTCCACAGTGATGAGGCGGGCGGAGGTGAAGGCGTCGATTACCTTCGACATGGCCTGCGGCGGAAAATACTCCGGCGGCAGGTGACGAGTGTCGACAGGGCGGCGCGTCTCGGTGCCGGACCCCTCGAGGCACACCATGTGCAGCAGCAGCCGCCGGGCAAGATCCTGACCGCGGGGATCCAGACCGGTATAGACGTGCTCGGCGGTTGCGGCGACCGCGCCCGCGATCCCGCCGGTCAGCCGGTAGCCCGCCACGGTCAGGGTGTCGCCCTCGCGGTGCTGCCAGGTCGCCAGCAGAGCATGTGACAGCAATGGCAACGCACCTGGCTCATGCACCCGTCCGGCCTCTCCCCCGTCCATCCCTGCAGGCACGCCCATGTCCCGCAACAACAGTTCCACCAGTGCCGGTTCCACATGAAGGCCCGACTCGCGGGCGGGACCTGTGATCACCTCGCGCAGTTCGGCGACAGTCATCGGGCCCAGCGGCAACTGCCCCTCGCGCACGGTATCCAGCAGGCCCGGGCGGCTGAGGCAGTGGCCGTAGAAGTCGGCCCGCACGCCGAGCACCACCAGCGCCGCGGGATGGCCCGCCGTGCCGGTGACGGCCAGTGCGGCCAGCGCCGAAAGGAAGGCGCGGCGCTCGGCCTCCGCACCACACAGCGTGAAGATCTCCTCAAGCTGGTCGATGATGAGCACCAGACGTCGCCGGTGAGCCAGATGGCCACCGCGTGTCCCGCCGTTGAGCGCGTCCGCGACCTGCCCGGCAAAGGCAGCGGAATCTTCCGCGAGCGCAGCTGCCATCTCGGCCAGGTCAAGCTCTGTATACGCGCTGATCCTGGCCAGCAGCTCGGTGACCGGATGCTCGCCAGGGGTGAACACGACGGCCGGCCATGAGCGGGATCCGGGCGCCGGTAGCATGCCTCTGCGTAGGGCGGGCAGCAGTCCCGCCTGGAGCAGGGACGTCTTGCCCGCCCCTGAGGGGGCCACCACGATCAGCGGCCCGCGTCCCGGCATCCGCTCGGCCAGGCGCCCCACCAGCACGCTCACTGTCCGGTCCCGGCCGAAGAACCAGCGGGAATCCTCAGACTCGTAGGGCTGAAGACCTCGGTAGGGGCAGCCCTCACTCGCTCCCGTGATCGACTCGGCCAGCTTGCTCAACTCGCCGCCGGTCTCCAGCACCCCATCGCAGCGGCGTGCCACGCCCACAGACAGCGCCTTCTCGCCGGTTTCGACCTTGCTCAGATAGCCCTTGCTGTAGTGGGTCAGCCGGGACAGCTCATTCAGCGACAGCCCGCGCGCCACCCGCAGCCGCCGCAACGCGGCGCCGGGGGCTATCCGCGAACCGCCGTCGCCCGTTGGGGCGGGAGGCCCGTCCTGCATGCCCTCGCGCACTCCCGAGACTTTACAAGGGGTGACAGGTTGGTCGCAGTGAGTGGTGCGGCTTGTGGTGGTATCTCCGGGTTTCCCTGACCACCTCGTCTGCGGGGCGACGGGAAACCCCTTCTGCCCCTCCCCGCGCCGGCAGCACGATCGGTGCCATGGACGCCGCCACACACCTCGGCGGCTGCCGAACACCGCTGACGGTCATCCGGACCCGAGGTCCTCTACAGAACGGGAAACATCATGCGTGCTCAGATGAAGACGGTCAGCTGCGGGCTCGCCCTCGCCCTCGGTCTCGCCGCCCTCGCCACGCCGGCCGTCGCGCAGTCAACCGGCATGCGGCCGGCTGCGCTCTCGGACGATACGTGCGGCCACTACACCAAGAACGGAACGGAGTACTACCGCAACTGTAAGGACACCAGCGAAAGGATCTGGGTTACCTACCGGAGGTCCTCCGACAACCAGCATTTCTGTGTCCCGGCGGGCAAGCAGGTAGAACTCGGCTACTACCTGAACGTCTACGGCGTCTATCACGACAGCTGGGGCTGCTGACGTTCCGGTCGCCCGGGCTGAGCCAGGTCTGACGCCTGGTCCAAGCCCGGGCGACCGTCCCATCGGTTCTGCGTGGAGGTGGGCGTACGACGCTGGGACCGCTGCCACGATCGCAGCCAACCGGGAGCCGGCATGAGCGCGGCGCCGAAGGTCTCCGCTCTGCGCGGCAGGCACGTCACCTATCGACCGCACCATCGGCCTGCTCGGGCGTGACCGCCCGCTGGCGGAGGTGACCGACGCCGAGATCGGTGCCGCCCTCGCCGAGCTTTGGGGGACGAGCGCGCCGGCTCAGGCCGAACGCCGCAAGGAAACCGCCGACGAGACCCGTGCGGTGGCCAAGACCACGATCCACCTTGCGCTATGTCTTCGGCCATGTCTCCTATGACCAATTCTGGACCTTTGGCGACCACCGGAGACCCCACTCCGACGGCGAGGTCGGCGTAGCTGACCTCGCGCCCGTGGTGGCAGCGCAGCCAGATCATCACGTCGGCGACGTCGAGCTCGGCCTGCGTGAAGCCCATCGCGCCGCGTCCCACAGCTCGGCCACCGATGACGGATCACCTCCTGCTCGTTCGCAGAGCTCCGTGAGAGGCTGATGGTCCAGGACCGCGCCCGGGTAACGCAGACCCTGACGGTGGCGATGACACAGGTGAACCACCGCGCCGCTCTCCGGCACTGTCCGCTGCCGCAGACCGTCCCACTTCAGGCTCGGGTCGGGATCGACCAGCGCCGGTTGTCGTCCGGGCTGTAGCCCGCCCGGGTGACCGGCGGCTTCGCGTACGGTCAGGCCCTCGTCCACGCCGTGATGCCGGCGCGTGGGGTCCGCCACGTCCGAAGCCCGGGATGGGAGGACAGCATGGAGCATGCCACCGAGGACCGACCCTTCGTCATCGACCCGGCCGGCCGTGACATCCAGGCGGAGGGGGCACGCCTCAGGGCGCTCGGACCCGCCGTACGCGTCGAGTTGCCCGGCGGCGTGGCGGCCTGGGCGGTGTGCGGGCAGGAGCTGCTCAGGTCCCTGCTCACCGACCCCCGGGTGTCCAAGGACGCCTACCAGCACTGGCCGGCGCTGATCAAGGGCGAGGTCACCGCCGACTGGCAGCTCTTCCCGTGGGTGGGTGCGCGCAACATGTTCACCGCCTACGGCCCCGACCACCGGCGGTTGCGCGGGCTCGTCTCCGGCGCGTTCACCGCCCGCCATACAGCCGCGCTGCGCCCCAGGATCGAGGAGATCGTCGACGGGGCGCTCGACGAGCTGGTCGATCTCGCGCGCGGCGAACCGGTGGACCTGCGCGAGCACTACGCGTACCCGATCCCGGTCGAGGTGATCTGCGAGCTGTTCGGCGTCGCCGACGAGGACACCCGCCGGGAGGTGCGCCGCTGCGTCGACGCCTTCTTCCGCACCGCAGCGAACCCGCGCGAGGCCGCCGAGGCTTATCCCCGCATCCGGGCAATCCTGCGCGGGCTTGTTGCCGAGAAGCGCGAGCACCCAGGCGACGACCTTTCCTCAGCGCTGATCGCGGCGCGGGACGGCGGCTCGCGGCGGTCAGAGGACGAGCTGGTCGACACGCTCTCGCTGTTCCTGAGCGCCGGACACGAAAGCACGGTCAACCTGCTGGACAACGCGATCTTCGCCTTGCTCACCCATCCTGACCAGCTCGAGCTCGTCCGCAGCGGCCGGGTCGTCTGGGAGGCGGTCATCGAGGAGGCCCTGCGCCACGAGGCCCCGGTCGCCGGCATCCCGCTGCGCTACGCCGTCGAGGACATCGACCTCGGCGGCGGGATCACGCTGCGGGCGGGCGAGGCGATCCTCGCCTGCTACGCGGCGGCCGGGCGCGATCCGCTGGTGCACGGCCACGACGCCGACCGCTTCGACGTCACCCGCCCGGTCAAGGACCATCTCTCCTTCGGCCACGGCGCGCACTACTGCCTGGGCGCACCGCTCGCACGCCTGGAGGCCATGGTCGCGCTGCCCGCGCTGTTCGCGCGCTATCCCGGGCTGACCCTGGCGGCCGGTCCCAGCGCGCTAACGCCGTTGGAATCCTTCATTTCCAACGGGCACCGCACCCTGCCTGCCCGCCTCACCGGCGCCGGGCCTCGCTTCAGCCGCTGAGCTGGGTCCGCGAGGTCGTCGCCGGCGCGCGTCTCAGGCAGAGGGCATCAGGTCGAGGCGCAGGAACGCCAGCCCCGCCGTGGCCAGGGCGACGGCTGCCCCGGTCAGTCCCAGCGGCGCCACCGGTGACGAGGCGTCGCTCAGTAGCATCACCGGCACGTGCACGAACGGCGAGAAGTCCAGCACGATCCCGGTGGCGAATCGTGCGCTCCCCCGCGCTCATTTCGAGGACGATTTCGGGACGGTCGTTCTGCGGAAACGCCCTTCCCGTTCAGAGGAGGAAGGGGTCCGCTCGCCAAGCGTAGTTCTTGGGTGGGCGGAAGTCGGTCAAGGGGATCACTCGGCTGGTGGGCGCTGTGCCGCGCAAGGTGACCGCTCTCAGCCGCTTCTGGCATGGCTCGGTCGGGGGTTGGCTCAGGACGAGGCTGGTGTAGCCCTCTTTCCGCAGCTCGAAGCAGAGCGCCTTGATCAGCCGAGCCGGCTGCTCCGACCGGTGGCGGCGCGGTTGGACCAGGTGGATGTAGCGGAGTTCGCAGGCGTCGGGGGTCGGATGCCCTAGAAGGGCGCCGATGACGCCGAACAGCTCGCTTCGATGGTCTTGATCGAGGACCAGCAGGAGGCGCTGCTTGCCGGTGCCGGCGTCCTGGGAGATCTGATGGCGCAGTTCAGCGACGCTGCGCGAGCCGGTCAGCTTGGTCACCAGCGGTTCGTCGTAGGGCTCGTAGTCGCGGACGCGGTCTGCGTAACCGAGGCGGAGGTCCAGGTACTCCTCGTGAGCGCAGGGCATCATCAACCCGTGCTTACGACTGCAGCCGGGGTCCCAGTGGTAGGCGTAGTGGATCAGTGAGGCGGCCAGGTCGGGGTGGGTACTGGCCCAGATGTCATCGAAGACGTACCAGGGCCGGTGGCCGATGGAGTCTCCACGCAGGGCCGTCTGCGCCAGATGCTCGCCGACGTGGAGGAGGGTCCGGTCGGGCAGACGACCCTCGCCGGGGGTGAAGGCGCGCAGGTGTTCCAGCGCCGCCCGGTGCGCCTGGTCATGCGTCTCAGCCGTCTCACCGGCGTCGCCTGTGAGACGGCTGAGACGTTCGAGGGCAGGTGCGATGCCGTCTTCGTCCGGGGCCACCAATGCTCTGAGATCGAGGAGAGGGCCGGGCCAGGCGTCCCGATTCTGAAGGGGCCGGCGGAGCGCGGCGCCTAATTGAGGCAGTCGCACACCGGGGAAAACGTACGTCCGATCCCAGCCCAGGGTGTCGTGCCTGGCATTCAGAGTGGTGAACAGCAGGTAGGTGGCGCCAGCGTCGCCAGTTGTCGGGGCGGCGAGTTCTGCGCAAGGGAAGGGCGGGACGAACGGCGCCGGGCCGGAAGCGGCGGCGGCGGGCAGCGGCCACGAGGGGTGGACGGGGTAGGCCCAGCGATCCGGCTGCTCAGCGACGCGGGCGTCGTCGACGAAGTAGAACGCCTCCTCCAGATGTACGCCCATGCTGCTGATGCGGATGCTGTGGTCATCGATGTGCAGGTCATTGTCGGCCCACAGCTGCATCCTGATCCGGCGACGTAGTTCGATCATGTCCTCAGGAGGGGTGTCGCCGCATTCTCTCAGCCATTCCAACTCGTAGGGTGCGCCGTTGAGGTCGGCGTGCGCCCGGTCGAGGCCGTCCGGCTCCCACAGGCCGCGAAACCATTCCAGGACGGTGCGGCCGGGCACGTGTCGGACGCTCTTGCACAGCGGTCCGGCTTCCCAGTCGCGATGGATGAAGTACATCAGATGCCTTCGGGCGGGTAGACGGTCTGGAGTTCAATTCCGGGAACGAAGCCTTCCACCCTTTGGGGCAAGCGGAGACTCAGAGGGCGGCCGACGGAAGGTCGCTCAGGCGCCAGCCTCCGCGATCAGCGTCCCCATCCCGGCCAGTGTGTCTGCCCACACGTCCGGCTCGTACGCCCACTGATAGATCACGGCGCAGGAGCTCGGCTGGTGCTGACGGCTCAGCAGGGGCTCTCGTAGAACTCCAGGTAGCCGGTGCGGACGCCCCACATGTCGACCACGCCGGTGCAGTCTTCGTACTTCTCCCCGACCACGGTGGTGCGGGTGGAATCGCTGTAGAAGACGGTCACGCAGGCGTAGTTGTACTTGCAGGCGCGGGCCTGGGCGGGGCCCGTGGTGACGGTGGTGACGGCGGCGAGGGCGAGGACGGTGGCCAGCAGGAGGCGGCGGATCATGGGGGTTCCTCCATGAGTGGGGGGATCTGTCTCGATGATCGGCCACCCGGTGCGATTGATCAAGAGTTGGCAGTTTGTGCCTCTTGATCAGCAGGGCGTGAAGAAGACCTTCAGCGTGCCCTCCATGGTCCTCCACAAGATCTCCAGATGCAGCGCTTTGACACTTCATACGGCTAACCGCTATCTATTGGCTAACCGTTAGGGAGATGTCGTGCAAGACGCAGTGCTGGCGATGCTCGCCAAGGAGCCGTCACACGGGTACGGCCTGCGCGCCCGGCTGCGCCAGAGCCTGGGCCCGCTGGGCGAGTCGATGAACCCCGGCCAGATCTACGTGACCCTGTCCCGGCTGGAGAAGGCCGGGCTGGTGGTCTGCGAGCGGGCGGACGGCCTGCCCGACCGGCCGGATCGCAAGGTCTACGCGTTGACGCCGGCCGGGCAGGAGCGGGTGGCCGCGTGGCTGGCCGAGGTGGGCTGGCCCAAGCCCGACATGGCGGAGTTCCATCTCAAGCTCGTCGCGGCGGCCGCGGCCCGGCTCGCCGACCCGGTCGAGCTGGTGGCGGCCCAGCGCCGCGAGCTGCTGCGCCGCCTGCGCGAGGCGCAGCGGGCGATCATGGCCGAGCCGGCGGGTTCGAAGGCCGTACCGCTGCTGGAGGGTGTCGTGCTGCGGCTGCAGGCGGACCTGCGCTGGCTGGAAGTTTGCGAGCGGGCCTGGTCCAGAGCCGACGTCCCCAGGGCCGATGACAGAGTTGAGGGTGCGTGAGCGAGTCGAGTGCCGTGGTCCGGGTTCGTGACCTGGTGAAGGAGCACGGTCAAGGGGAAAGCAGGGTTCGCGCGGTCGACGAGGTCGACCTGGAGGTGCCCGAGGGGCAGATGCTGGCGGTGATGGGCCCGAGTGGCTGCGGGATGGAGGAGCTCTCGGCGGCGGAGAACGTGGAGCTGCCCGCGCTGCTGGCCGGCCGTTCGCCGCGCCAGGCCAGGCGCCGGGCCAGGCGCCGGGCAGGTGTCCTGCTCGAACGGGTGGGGCTCACGGCGCGGGCCCGGCACCTGCCGTCGCAACTGTCGGGCGGGCAGCGCCAGCGGGTCGCCATCGCCCGGGCACTGGCGAACGAACCGCTGGTCGTCCTGGCCGACGAGCCCACCGGCAACCTCGACAGCACGGCGACGATCGAGGTGCTGCGGATTTTCGAGGAGCTGCGTTCGGCGGGGCAGACGCTGGTGATCGTCACACATGACGAGCGGGTCGCGGCCACTGCGGACCGGCTGGTGGCGATGCGTGACGGGATGTTCGTCGACGACACCAGCCTGGCCGACGCCCACCCGCGCGGGCTCGGCGGGCTGATCGGGCTGGAGGGCTGAACGTCATGGGCTCCCTCGTGCTCGTCGTACGGCTGGTGCTCGCCGACGTTCGCCGCTATCCGTCCCAGGTCGCGATGCTGTTGTTCGCCGTGACCACAGCCACCGCCACTCTGGCTCTGGGCCTGTCCCTGGGCGGGTCGAGCCGGACGCTGTACGAGCAGACCCGCGCGGCCACCGCCGGGCCGGACGTGGTGGCGCTGTCCGGCGACACGGGCCCCGCTGTGACCTCGGCCCTGGCCGAGCTGGCGGACGCTCCGGAAGTGGTGGCCCACCATGGCCCCTATCGCATCGTCTACGCCAGTCTCACCACGCGCGACGCCACGGCGTCCCCGGTGGTGGTGCACGGCTTCGCCGAGAAGTCCGGCGCGCTCAACCGGCCGCTGGTGACTTCCGGGCAGTGGGTGCGTTCCGGCGGCACGGTCCTCGAGCGCGGCTTCGCCACCGCGCTGGGCGCCGGCGTCGGCGACCGCGTCACGATCGCCGGCCGGTCGTACCCCGTCGTCGGGATCGCCGTCACCGCCGCCACCTCCGTCTACCCCTGGGCGGCCCAGATCGGCCCGGGCGGCGGCCCTGCCGACTACACCGGCCTGGCCTGGATGACCCGCTCCGACGCCCGCTCCCTGGCTTCCTCCCACGATCTGCCGGTGACGACGGCCATGGACCTCAAGCTGCGCGACCCCGCCGCCACCGAGGCCTTCACCGATGCCCACCCGGGCTCCGACGTCAGGATCACCTTCCACTCCTGGCAGCGCAAGGCCGAGCAGGACGCCGTCATTCTCAGGGGCACCCAGCCGATCCTGGTGCTCGGAAGCTGGCTGCTCAGCTTCCTGGCCGTCACCGGGGTGGCGGCGCTGGCCGCGGGCCGCGCCGTCCAGCAGACCCGGCGGGCCGGGCTGCTCAAGGCCGTCGGCGCCACCCCCGGTCTGATCGCCGCCGTCCTGCTCACGGAGTACCTGGCCGTGGCGCTGCTGGCCGACGTGCTGGGGCTGGTGATCGCGCGCCTGACCGTGCCCGGCATCGCCAGCCCCACCGCCAGCAGGATCGGTGACGTCGGCGGGCCGACCGGCCCCGTCATCGCCGCGACGACCGTCCTCGCGGTGGCGGTGGCGGTGCTGTCGGCCCTGCGTCCCACGCTGCGGGCCCTGCGCACCACGACCGTCGCCGCCCTGGCGGACACCGACCACCGGGCCCGGCGGCGGCCGTGGCTCACCACGCTGTCGGCGCTGCTGCCCACGCCGTTCCTGCTCGGCCTCAGGCTGACCGCCCGCCGGCCGGGCCGGGTGGTGCTGCAGGCGTGCTCGACCGCCACCACGCTGATCGCGCTTACCGGGCTGCTCTCCCTGCCCGTCCAGCCGTCGAGAGGCTACGGCCTGAACGGCTCCACGGTTCTGCCCAACCTGCGGGCCGAGAACTCCGGCCATCTGCTGATCGCGGTCGCCGCCCTGCTGATCGCCCAGCTCCTGCCCTGCCTGCCCGGCGCCGTCATCGGCGTCCCTCTGGGCATCGGGGTGTTCTCAGCCCTCAGCCCCAGGAACGCGATCCTGGCGCCGGTCTCCTGGATGCTCCTCGCCGCGCTCGCGACGCTCCTGGTGACGGTGCCGCTCACCGCTCTGCCCGCGCACTTGGCGGCCCGCCGTCCCGTGGTACCGGTCCTCTGCGCCGACACAGCGTGATGGGCGGGCAGGCGGGCGGGCGCGGTCGGCAGCGGCAACGCGCAGAGCCTCGCCGGCGCACCGGCTTCTGGCACGAATCGAATTCACCGACGCAAAGGAATCACGAAGTGGTATTTGACGCCGCCGGCACTCGGCGCCTCATCGCCGGCACGAAAGAGCCCCGCGCGTGGGTGTCTCCCCGGACAGACCTGGTGACGGCGCTGCTCGGCGTCTGGTTCGGGGTCGGGCTGATGATCGACGCCTGGGCGCACGCCAACCTGGCCGAGCTGGAGACGTTCTTCACCCCCTGGCACGCGGTGTTCTACTCCGGGTACGCCGTGGTCGCCGGCTGGATCATCTGGCAGGTGTGGCGCAACGTGCGTGCCGGCCGGCAGGGGCTGGCAGCCGTCCCCGCGGGTTATCTCGCCGGGCTGCTGGCGATCCCGGCGTTCGCCGCCTTCGGACTCGCCGACCTGACCTGGCACACCGTCCTCGGCATCGAGACGACCATCAACATCTTCTTCAGCCCGTCGCACCTCGGCCTCATCGTGACCATGATGCTCATCATCACGACCCCGCTGCGCTCGGCGTGGCACGCCCCCGACATCGGTGCCCGGCCGCGGCTCGGCCGGCTGCTGCCCGCCCTGATCGGGCTCGCGTTCGCGACCGCGCTGGTGTCGCTGTTCCTGTCCTACGGCGACGCCCTGCAGTACCGGCCCCAGGCCATCGTCCAGGCGTTGTCCATGGCGCAGGACGCGGGCGTCGCGCCGCGGGTCGCCGGTCCCCGTCCTGTCGCCCTCGGCGCCGATCGCGTGGCCGTCGCGATGGTCGTCACCAACGTCGTCGTGCTCAGCCCGGTGCTGTTCCTGCTGCGCCGCTGGCCTTTGCCGTTCGGGTCGGTGACCATCCTGTACGCCGTCATCGCGCTCATGCCGGGCGTCCGGACGAGCTTCGGCAACCTGCCGATCCTGCTGGCGTTCGTGGCCGCCGGACTCGTGAGCGACCTGCTGATCCGCTGGCTGCGCCCGTCGGCCGGGCGGCGGGCCGCGTACTGGGCCTTCGCCGGGTTGTCGGCCTTCGTCACCTGGTCGCTGTACATCGCAGTCGCCTCGGCCATCGGGGGCCGCCTGCCCGCCGTGCCCGAGCTGTGGACCGGTGCGCCAATCGTGGCCGGACTGATCGGGCTGGCGCTCGGGGCGCTGCTCCTGCCGAACGCGACCACCGCGGATCTCACCGTCGCGGGTGAACGTGACCGCATCGGAGAAGCACGGCCGCTGGTCCAGCTCGATTGATGGCATGGTGGCGGCTTCGCCTCCTGCCGTAGCAAGGCGGCGCCAAATAACATAAGCACTTATATAAGTACTGATACGATCCCGCTCATGACGCATCCCCCTGCATCCGATCCCACCCAGGAAAGCCTCTGGCGGCCGCTTCGCCTTCTCCAGGCCTCCATGGACGCGGACATCGCCCGGCTCTACTCCAAGAAGCGCATCAAAGGGCTCAAGCCGAGCTTCGTGATGGAGCTGCTCCGGCTGCACGCCTGCGGGCCAATGACCATCACGGAGCTGGCAGAGTCGGTCAACCGGACGCATTCGGCACTCAGCCAGAAGGTGGCCGCGATGCGCGAGGCCGGCTGGGTCCAGACCGTCGAGGGCGACGACGCGCGCAGCAAGAAGGTGACGCTCACCGACAACGCCCGCCGCATCGTGGGTCGCCTGGCGGCGGAGTGGCGGGCCACCGAGGCCGCCGTCGCCGAGATCGAGGCCGAGATCCCCTATCCACTCTCACGGGTCGTCACCGACATTGAGCAGGCCCTCGCACGCAAGAGCTTCCACGACCGGATCGCGGAGAAGCTGGCGGAGGATCCCGCATGGGGCTGAGGCACGCCCTGCTCGATGTCACCCCGCTACGGGCCTCACCACCGTTCCGCCGGTTATGGATCAGTCAGGCCCTGTCCGGATTCGGCAGCCAAATGACGCTCGTCGCCGTGATGTTCCAGGTCTGGCACACCACCAACAGCGCCGCATGGACCGGCGCCGTCGGCCTGGCACAGGCGGCTCCGCTCGTCGTGCTCGGACTCTTCGCCGGCTCGCTCGTCGACCGCGTGGACCGCCGCAAACTCTGCCTCATCACGACCAGCGGGCACGCCGCCTGTTCGCTGCTTCTCACACTTCAGGGCTTCTTCGGGCACCTCCCGGTCGCCGGAGTTCTGGGGCTGGTCGTCGCGCACTCCTGCTTCGCCGCCGTCGGTGGTCCGGCCTCGCGCACCTTCATCCCACACCTTCTGCCCAAGCATCAGCTGGCCGCCGGACTGGCGCTGAGACGGATCGCCTTCCAGGGCTCCATGCTGATGGGCCCCGCGCTCGGCGGGCTGATCGCGGGCGGGCTCGGTGTCGGCGGCTGCTACCTGATCGACACGCTCACCTTCATCGTCGCGCTCTACGCCGTGTTCGGCTTGCCGCCGATGAGACCCGCGGATGAGCCCGCCCGCCCCGGCCTGCGCGGAGTGCTTGACGGCCTGGCCTTCCTGGCCCGCACTCCCGTCATCCGCGGAGCCCTGCTCACCGACCTGGCCACCACAGTGCTGTCGATGCCGATCAGCGTGTTCCCCCTGATCAACGCAGAACGGTTCGGCGACGACCCACGCACGCTCGGGCTGTTCCTCACCGCCATAGCTGTCGGCGGCGTCGCCGCCTCCCTCTTCTCCGGAACGTTCACCCGGCTCCCCCGTCCCGGCCTGGTCATGCTCGGCGGATCCGCCACCTGGGGCGCGGCGCTCACGTTGTTCGGCCTGTCGCCCCACCCGTGGGCCGGACTGGCCTTCCTCATCCTGGCCGGCGCGGCCGACACCGTCTCCGTGGTGTCCCGGAGCGCCATCGTCCAGCTGCATACCCCGAGCGAACTACTCGGCCGTGTCAGCGCTGCCGAGCAGATCGTCGGGCAAGCCGGCCCTGACATCGGCAACATGCGCGGCGGCCTGGTCGCAGACGCAACCTCGGGAGCGGCAGCCCTGATCAGCGGAGGTCTGCTCTGCCTCGGTGCCGTCGCCGCGGTTGGAGGCACTACTCCGGACTTGCGCCGGTTCTCGGCACCACCCCCGGCTGCACCTGCCGGCCGGTAGGTGTGGTGCGGCCCCGCCGCCCGATGGGCGGAGGGGCCGGGACCTGCTGGGAACCGATCTACCCGTGCACCGGGTAGTTGGCGCGGAACACGTTCTGCGGGTCACGGGCCCGCTTGATCTCCCGCAGCCGCGCGAGCGCGCTGCCGGAGAAGGAGCTGGCCGCCGTGTCACCGGGCGACAGCACGGTGTACGGCTTGCGGCCGCTGACGTAGGCCGCCAGGTCGGCCACGACCTCGGCCTGCCTGGCGCGCGTAGTATCGGCCGCGTGCGGCAGGCCGAGGCCCAGCAGGCTGAGCAGGTACGGCTCGGCCACCGCGCCGCTCGCACCGGCCCCGTCGCCCGGCTCGGCGAGCGCCCCGCCCAGGTGCCTGATCTGCAGGTTGATGAGCGGTTCGACCGGCTTGGCCAGCAGGAGCTCCACCGCGTCCGCGTCCAGGCCGGTGAGCAGCTCCGCACGGGTGATGGACGGGGCCGGGTCGGTGGGCTCGGCGGCGATGGCGCCCAGGTCGGCGACCGGGACGACGCCGCGGCTGTCGGAGATCGCGCCCTCGATCTTGTCGATACGCCTCAGCAGGTCCTCCGCCTCAGCCGCCGCGCCCAGGTAGGCCAGGTCCAGCGTGACCATCGCCGGCGCGCCGGGGGGCTGGAGCCGGTTGATCCAGACACTGAGTTCACGCGGCGCCTCGGCGGTGATCTCCACGAACGCGTCGTACACCTCCCTGGTCCGGTGCTCCGGCCAGATCACCCGCCCGCCGTACAGGGCCGGCGCGGGATACAGCTCGAGTTCGAGGGCGGTCACCATCGCGAAGTCCCCGCCACCGCCGCGCAGCGCCCAGAACAGGTCAGGATCGGACTCGGCGCTCACCCGGCCCGGCCGGCCATCGGCGTCCACGATGTCGACAGCCCGCACGCTGTCGGAGGCGAAGCCGTACTTGCGGCTGAACCAGCCGACCCCACCGCCCAGGGTGTAGCCGGTCACGCTGACCCCCGGAGCGCTGCCGGCCAGGCCGGTCAGCCCCAGCGGACCGGCCGCCGCCAGCACCTGCCCCCATTTCACGCCCGCGCCCACCCGGACCACGCGCTCCTGCGCGCGTACCTCCACCTCGTTCAGCAGGCCGGTACGCAACAGGATCAGGCCGTCCACATCACCCGAGGCGCCATGCCCGCTCGGCTGCGCGGTCACCGTCATACCCGCCCGCCGCGCGTACCGCACCAGCGCCGCCACGTCATCGGCATCCGCGGCCTCCGCCACGGCCGCCACCGGCTGCCTGACGGTCAGATTCCAGGCGGTGGCCGCCTGTTCGAAGCCGTCGTCATCGGGCAGGAGCACGCGCCCCTTGAGGACACCGCGCAAGTCGTTGATCGTCATTGTCGTCTCCCTTTTTCGAGTTCTCAGAAAATGCGAAGGAATGCCGTGCCGCGCTGCGGGGACGTCAGGCGGGCTGCGCGGCGGGCGCTGGGGTGGCGCTCTCTCGGGCCTTGCGCGCCTTGCTGGTCTCGCGGAGGATCAGCAACCCAGTGACCGCGATCAGCGCCGAGGTCAGGCCGTGGATGCCGAGCGCGGCGGCCGTGGAGCCGTGGTGGGCCAGGACGTTGACCATGTCGCCGAACGGGGCGACGGCCGTCATCAGCAGGACCCAGCCCAGCGGGCGGCGGTGGCCCGTCACCAGCAGGATGCCCATAGTCAGGCCCATCGCGATTTCGCGGCTGCCCTTCACGATGGAGAAGCCGCTGCCGTCAGAGGGCCAGTTCGCCAGCCCCGGGAAGGTGGTCCCGAGGGGCAGGACGAAGGACAGTCCGAGGTAGAGGCTGAACAGGACGACGGCGGCGGCCAGGACGGTGTTGAGCTTCTTCAGCGACATGGTTGTTCTCCTTTGATGTTCAAGACTGGGCAGGGTTCAGCCGCGGACACGGCGGATGTGGCGGGCGTAGCGGGGGCGGCCGATGACGTGCCAGACGACGCGGGCGGGGATGGCGAGGCCGCTGAGGACGATGGCGCGCTCGGCCGGGCTCGCGTCTTCCAGGACGGCCCCGAAGAGCGTGAGCAGGGTGAGCTCGGGAGTGCTGTTCACCAGGTGGTCGCCCAGGGAGGCCCACTCCTGCTCGGTGATGTGCTTGGCCGCGAGCGGGAGGAGGGTGGCCTCCTCGTCGTCGAGGTGTTCCATCAGGACCGCGCGGTGGTCGGCGAGTGCGGCCACGAGGGTGTCGCGCTCGTCTGCGCCCGCGGTGGCCTCCCAGGCGGGGACCGAGGCGTCCAGCCTGGTCAGGGTGAACGCGATGCGTTCGTGCTGGGCCTGCATGCGCAGGACGATGTCGGCCTCCAGGTCCACCCGGGCGAGGAGCGGCGGCCACAGCAGCTCGTCCTCGGCCTCGTGATGGTTGTGCAGGCCCAGCCGGTAGACGCGGAAGTGGCCGGCGATCACCTTGGCGCGAGCGGTGTCACCCGGGATGACGGCCGCGGCGAGCTCCATCAGCAGCCGTGACTCACGGCGGAGTACGCGGTGGACGATCTCCATGTCCTGGGTGTTGACGCTCATCTGTCCTGCCCTCGGTCGGTTGCGAGGTGTTCAGGCTGCTCCCGGGTATTTGGAGGGGGCTTGGAGCCGATTTGGAACGTCCACATACGATGTGCAGATCATGGTCTTCATCCGGGTGCTGGGCGCGTTCGCAGCGGAGGTAGACGGTGCGGCCGTTCACCTCGGCGGGCCGCGGCAGCGGGGCGTGCTGGCGTTGCTGGTGGCGGCGCGCGGGCAGGTCGTGCCGGTCGACCGGATGATCGAGGATCTGTGGCGCGGGGAGCCGCCCGGGCGGGCGCTGATGTCCCTGCAGGCGTACGTGTCCAACCTGCGCCGGTTGCTGGAGCCCGGACGTCCGCCGCGCACGCCGGCCCGGCTGCTGGTGAGCGCGGCGCCGGGTTATGCGCTGCGGCTGCCACCGGAGGCGGTGGACGCGTGGCGGTTCGAGGGCCTGCTGGGCCAAGCGCGTACGGACACCGACCCACGCGCCGCGCAGGCTCGGCTCGCCGAGGCGCTGGGGCTGTGGCAGGGACCGGCGTTCGCCGAGGTCGCCGACGAGCCGTGGGCCGCGGCCGAGACGGCCCGGCTGAACGAGCTACGCCTGGTCGCCACCGAGCTGCACGTCGCGGCGGGTCTGCGCATCGGCGGCCCCGCCGCGGTGGTTCCCGAGGCCGAGCGGCTCACCCGCGACGAGCCCCTCCGCGAGGAAGGCTGGCGGCTGCACGCCCTGGCACTGTGGAGCAGCGGCCGCCAGGCCGACGCGCTGGCGACGCTCCGCCGCGCGCGCGGCATCCTCTCCGAGGAGCTCGGGCTCGACCCTGGCCCGGACCTGACGGCGCTGGAGGAGGCGATCCTCACCCAGCGCACAGACGTCCTACGCGCGACCGTGCCCCCGCCCCCGCTGACCGCGCCGCTGCCGCAGGTGGCCCCACTCCCGCTGGCCGCCCCGCTGCCGCAGATGGCCCCTCTCCAGGGGGCGGCTCCGAGCGTCGAGGCGCCGTTCGTCGGACGCGAGGCACAGCTGTCGGCGCTGGTCACGGCCGCCGCCGGGGCTGCCGCCGACGGAGCCCGTATCGCCCTGGTCACCGGCGAGGCCGGGCTCGGCAAGTCGGCGCTGCTGGAACACCTCGGCAGGCGGCTCGAACGTGACGGGTGGCTGGTCGCCGTCGGCCGCTGCCCCGAGGTCGACAGCGCGCCGCCCGCGTGGGCCTGGACCGAGGCGCTGAGAGCCGTCGCCGCGTCCAGGTCCCCGGGCGAGTTCGCGGACGACCTCGCACCGCTGCTCACCGACACCGGGCCGGTGAACGCCGACGCCACCGCTGGACGGTTCCGCCTGCGGCAAGCCGTGTGGAAATGGCTCGCGACAGTCGCCACGGAACGCCCGGTCGCGGTCGTGCTGGACGACCTGCACTGGGCGGACGCCGCCACGCTGGAGCTGCTCGGCGGCGGCCTCGGCCTGCGGGCCCCGATCCTGGTCGTCGCCGCGTACCGCGCGGACGAGAGCGGGCACCTCACCGAGACGCTGGCCTCCCTCGCGCGCGCCACGCCCCTGCGCCTGGCGCTGCCCGGGCTGAACGCCGAGGCCGTCGCGAAGCTCGTACGGGCCGAATGCGAAGCCGACGAGGAGACCATCGCGGGGATCGTTGAGCGCACCGGCGGCAACCCGTTCTACGTGCGCGAAAGCGCCCGGCTGCTGAACGGCGAAGGCGCGCTGGTCGCCCTCTCCGAGGTCCCCGAAGGCGTACGGGACGTCCTGCGCCGGCGGCTCGCGCGCCTGCCCGAGGGAGGCGTGTCCGTCCTCCGGCTGGCCGCGGTCGCGGGCCGGGAGAGCTCGGTGGACGTCCTCGTCAAGGCCGCCGACACCGACGAGGACGGGGTGATGGACGCCCTGGACGCGGGCGTCATCGCCGGGCTCCTCGACGAGCCCGGCCCGGGCCTCATCCGCTTCGTCCACGCCCTCGTCAGGGACACGCTCATCGCCGACACCAGCAGATTGCGCGCCACCCGGATGCACGCCCGGATCGCCGCCGCTCTTGAAGGCACCGACGACATCGCCGCGCTGGCCCATCACTACGCGCGCGCCGGCTCGCCGAAGGCCGTCGGCTACTGCGTCCAGGCCGCCGAGCGTGCCGAGGCCCGCTACGCCCACGATGTGGCGGTCTGCCTCCTCAGCGACGCCGTCACCAACTCGACCGGACCGGACGAACGCGTCGAATTGCTCGGCAGGCTGCTGCGCGCGCAGATCCGGGCGGGAGCCGTCGCAGCCGCCCGCGAGACCCGCCGTGAAGCCGTGGAGTACGCGGAGTCCCTGGGCCGCGACGACCTGATGATCGCCGCATTCACCGCGTGGACAGAGCCGACCGCCTGGCAGGCCCGTACGTACGGCACGGTGGACCGGCCCGTCGTCGACCGCCTGAGCCGCCTGCTGAAGCGCGACCTGACCCCTTCGGTGCGGTCCCGGCTCCTGACGGCGTACGCGCACGAACTGGTCGGCGAGGACGACCCGACGGTTGTGGAGGCCGCGCAGGAGGCACTCGACCTCGCCACCGAACCCCGGTTGCGGGCCGCGGCACTCGAGATCCTGGCCGAAGTCCACGGCGACGCCGAGCTCTGCCGGGAGCTCGTGGAGATCGGCACCGAACACGACCTGCCGGTCTACCGCGTCACCGGGCTGCTCAACCAGGCCGGCATCGCCGCCGCCGCCAACGACCCGGTGACCCTGCACCAGGTGATCACCGAGGCCCTGGAACTCGCGCGTACCTACCGAATGCGCGAGGCGATCGCCGCCGCCGAGATCACGCTGGCCGGCCTGGCGCTCATCGAAGGCCGGTCCGCCGACGCCGAGCTCCTCTACATCAAGGCCGACGAGGGCATGCGGCGCATCGGATCGGTGCACACGGGCTTTCTCCAACTCGCCCTGGCCACGATCTGGCTGAACGAGGGCACGCTCGGTGCGCACCTGGACGACGTTCGCGCCCTCCACGCCGCGCTCGGCCCCATGACCTCCGACCTGCTCGCGCTCGCCCTCCACGCCAACGGCCTGGACGCCGAAGCCCGCGAGGTCCGCGCGTCACCCAGCCCGATCCGCCCCGACTTCTTCTTCACCTTCCTCACCACGTTGCGCGCGATGGCCGGCGTCGCCTTGAACGACCGCGATGCCGCCGAGGAGATGTACGCGACGCTGCTTCCGCACCGCGACGGCCCCCCGGCGGGCGCCGCGAGCCTGGCGTTGGCGCTGCGCCCGGTCGCCCACACCCTCGGTGAACTGGCCGTCTTCCTCGGCCGTACCGACGAGGCCGCCGCCCACTTCACCCGCGCCGCCGCCGTCGCCGACCGCTGGAACGCACCCCACTGGGCCGCCGAGGCCCGGTTGCGAACGACCACCTAGCTTCTCTGCCCACGGCGCCGCACATCCGTGACACGCGCCCACCCGGAGTGACACGCGCCCACCCGGAGGACGTCCGTGCCCGCCGTGTCCTTCCCCGGCCCGCCGCGGCGACCGCGCCAGCCAGCCGACCGGCGCGCTCCTTCCTCCGGCCGCCGCGCGCCGGCATCCGGCGACGTCTGTCCCGTCACCGGGCGGGGCCGCCTGTCCTACTCACCTCAAGACGATCCGTCGCGCCCTGGCGAGGTTGGCGATCAGTTCGGCACGGGTCTGGTGCTCGTGCGCGACCCACGCGGGTTGCCCGGGACCGCTGCGCCACGACTCGCTGAGCGGGCTGTTGTCGACGGTGTCGAACCCGAACTGATCGTACAGTCGCGTCACGAGTGCCACGGCGTCGGGAAAGTCGCTCGAGGTCGACAGCGCCAGCCGGCCGGGGGTGCCCGCCGCTTTACCCGCGGTGGTGATGCGGGGAGCTTGGATGTGGGTGAAGGCCTTGACCACCTTGGATCGCGGAAGGTGCTCCTGGCGTAGCTCATGAACTGTCTTCTCCCCCGAGTCGATGACCGGGATATGGCCATCGCGCCAGACCATGTAGTTGTTCGTGTCAAGCACGATCTTGCCTGCCAGTTCCTCCGCAGGCATGTCGTTGACCACCTTGAGCGGGACCGCCACGACGGCGAACTCACCTGCGGCAGCGGCGCCGGCCGCGGTTGCGGCACGCGCTGACGGGCCGAGCTCGTCAATCAGGTCTTGCAAGGTCTCGGGTCCTCGTGAGTTGGCAATGACGACGTCGTAGCCGTTCGCGAGCGCTGCACGCGCGATCTGGCCACCGACCTCGCCTGCGCCGATGATGCCGATTACGGGCATGGGTCCTTACCTCTCTGGTCAGACTGTCGCGCCGTCGGGCCGCCCTGATCGTGGCCGTCTTGACAGTCCAGACCGGCCTGCTCCGCCTGGGAGAGCCCCGCCGGGCCAGGAGCCGTCATCCTGCCGGACGTGCGGCCAAGGAACTCAGATCTGGTTCAGGCCGCCGTCGACGTACAGGCTCGAACCGGTGATGAAGCTGCTCTGCTCGGAGGCGAGGAAGGCCACGGCGGCGGCGATCTCCTCCGGTCGCCCGAGTCTGCCCAGCGGCACCTGCGTGGCCAGGTGCTGCCTCAGACCGGCGGCATGTTCCGGGTCGGGAGCGAGCCCCGACAAACCGGGGGTGTCGGTCGGGCCGGGCGTGATGGTGTTGACCCGGATGCCGCGTCCCTTGAGCTCGTTGGCCCAGGTCCGGGCGAACGATCGAGTGGCGGCCTTGGTCGCCGCGTACACACCGAACGCCTCCGCGCCGACGTCCACGTTGGTGGAGCCGTTCAAGATCACCGAGGCGCTGTCATTGAGTACGGGCAGCGCCTTCTGAACGGTGAACAGCGTGCCCCGGACGTTGATACCGAAGAGGGTGTCGAAGTGCTCCTCGGTGACCTGCTCAAGCGGCACAAACGCGGCGACGGAGGCATTCGCGAACAGCACGTCCAGGCCCCGTCCCCGGTAGCGGATCGTCTCGTAGAGCCGGTCCAGGTCGGCCAGGTTCGAGATGTCACCGATCACCGCGGTAGCCGCCGGGCCGATCACTTCGACGGCCGCGTCGAGTTCGGTCTTGCGCCGGCCGGTGATGAACACGTGCGCGCCCTCGGCCGCCAGCCGTACGGCACTGGCCAGGCCGATTCCGGTGCTGCCGCCGGTGACGAGCGCGGTCTTACCCTCAAGCAGTCCCATGTGAACAACCTCTCTCGACTTCTGCAGCGATCGCTGCAGAATCCGAACGGTAGCACTTCTGCAGCGACCGCTGCAGAAGGGGTAGGCTGCGGGGGTGGCGATCAAACAGAGAGGCCCCATCGGCCGACCGCGAGGATTCGACGCCGACGACGCTCTCGAGCGCGCCATGCTGGTGTTCTGGGAGCACGGCTACGAGGGGGCCAGTCTGGCCAACCTGACCGAGGCGATGGGCATCTCCGCCAAGAGCCTGTACGCAGCCTTCGGCAACAAGGAAGAGCTGTTTCGCAAGGCCCTGGAGCGCTACACCGAAGGCCCGAGCGCATACCTGTCCCGGGCCATGGAGGAGCCGACCGCCCTCGGCGTCGCCACCGCGATCCTGACCGGCACCATCCGAACCACCACCCGCCCCGCCCATCCCCACGGGTGCCTGGGCGTTCAGAGCGCCCTGGCCGCCAGCGACTCAGGGCGTGGAGTCCGTGACCTCCTCGCCGCCTGGCGCAACGACGGCTGCTCTCGCGTCCGAGAGCGGTTCCAGCGAGCCATCGACGACGGCGACCTGCCCCCGGAGACCGATCCGGGGCTCCTGGCCCGCTACGTCACCACTTTGGCATTCGGCATCGCCGTGCAAGCCGCGAGTGGCGTCGGCCGCGACGAACTCCAAGGGATGGCCGACGCCGCCCTACGCAACTGGCCGCTCCCTTGAGAGTCACGCGGCGTTCGCCGTCGTGAGGAGCGGCTCGCTGTACCGTGAAGGGTGAGTGCGTCCGGCCGACCGGCTCCTATCTGGGACCAATCCGCGGCCCTGCTGCCCGAGCGGCCGACGTACCGCGGCGGGTGCCACGGCGACCGGATCATCTTTGACAAGCTCATGCGACTGCTGCGCTTCGGCTGTTCGTACGAGGCGATAGCCGACACGACGTGCTCGACCACCACGATCCGCAACCGCCGCGACGAGTGGATCGCCCCTGGCGACCTTGGACCCAGACCCTTATCGCAGGTCAGAGCGATATGATCTTGTTTGCCACGTAAGGCATGTCGGCTGTCCGGCGCAGTGTTGGTCTTCAGCGAGTGGGCGACTTGGCGCGTCATGCAAGTCCGGCCACGCGGCCACGTCGGCGAGCCCCTACGCGTGCGCCGGCGTCCCAGCGCAGCGTCAGGAAGGACGTGTCCTCCTACGCCACCGCCGCGACGTAGACAGTGCCTCGGCGGCTGCCGCCCTGCTCGTTCACGACGGCAGGGGCCGGCGAATCGTACAGGAGGCAGTGCTCAGATGGACCTTGCGGGCCCTGCTCACCGTCCTGCTCACGGGCCCTCTCGTAGATCCGGCAAGCCCGCCGCACAAGACTCGCCGTCCCGTTCACGGGACCGTCTCCCCGATCCAGCGCAGGGCGTCGGCGCAGGTCCTCGTCGAGGGCGATCGTGCCGGTCCCGCATGCCTGTCCGGGGTCGTAGCGGCGACGGGTGCGTCTGCTCCGCCCGCAGTGCCGGTACGGCTTCTCTGTCCGTTGCTCCGCCACCGCACGTCCGGCGAGCGGGCGTCGAGCAACTCGCGCAGCCTTCCGGCGAGCGGAGCCGCCGCCGGTCCCGGCTCGGCCACCGCTTTCGCTACCGTCGCGGCGCTGGGACCGGCATCGTCGGCGCATGGCGGTGCGGGGATCCTTATGCCGGGTCTTGCCCATGATGAGCTGCAGCGGGATTTCGGCGTCGTCGAGGTGGTGGCGGCACTGTGAGCCAGGCCGGTAGATGTCCGCCGAATGACCGGCCGATGTCCTGTTCCGGTTTCATTCAATAGTGGAGCGTCGTGGAGAAAGACAACCCCTTAGTGGAAGGGCGCAATCCATGAATCTCTCCCCGAAGCCATACCGGAATCGACCTCGTGTCATAGCCGAATTCCGACGAACCATCGGCCTGATCGCCGCGTTGATGCTAAGTACGCTGCTCATGGTCGCCGGCGCGCTCCCAGCCAGCGCGAACGAACCGACCCCTGCCAGCAAGGCGGCGGATAAATATCCGCACAAATCGCTCGCACTCGCGCTGCCGACGGACGAGGTGCGTGCGGATCTCCAGAAAGTCACCATCAAGTCCCCCACTGGCGAGTCGCGATCCCTCGCGCAAGTGGCGCCCTCCTGCTCCGGGAACTGGTACAACATCGCTGGAGAGGTCCGGTGGTGGTACGACACGAGCAGTCGCTTAACGCTCATGTCCGAGGCCGACTGGGGAGGCTCGGTGAGCTGTGCAGGAATGGCCTACATTTCCGCCTCGACCAGCCTGTACTTCAGGAACAGCAATGTGCGCAACGGCTCCACCAATTTCTGCGGGCACGCCGGAAATCCGACGGGTAACTGCGGTGCGGTTTCCAGCAGCGGCGAATGGGAGTGCGGCGGAATCGGAAACTGTAATGGAACATATTATGCCACGATCGGTTTCAGAGTCGATCTGCCTGCCTTCTATACGTGGACCTCGGTCCCGTCCCGCTGCACCATAGAACTCGGCGGCGTATCGATGTTCTGCGTCTACGACACCGCCCCCCTCATTGTGCCGTACATCAACTGAGCCAGAAATTTCAACAGTTGCGGGGTCAGCGGGCTCGCCCCCGCAACGCGTTCGCGTAAGAGCGCGGCGACGTTCACCGGACGGGTGTCGCCGATGGCCTCCTCGAACAGCAGGCCATGCTGCCGGTGCCCCTGGCGGCGGGTCAGCCGGGCACAGAAGAGGGAGAAGAGGCGCTGGCGCAGGTCCGCCTGATCACGGCGGAAGGGCGGCACGACGTGCGGCGCTCACTCCTGGTGTTACTACCGCCTCACTCCTGAGGGCGAAGCCCGGCTGGCCATCGAAGCGGAGAACTTGCCTCGCAATGCCGACACCGCCGCCTCCCGCCTGCGCGCAGGACTACGCCCGGCGTTCAGCGTGCAACTTGCGATGTCTCGTTGGGAAGCGGGCCTCGCCACATCCTTCGGGAGCGCCAGGTGAGCTTGGATGGTCGTTACCGGCGGTTGCTGCGAGACATTCGCCCTGTTGCGCGGAGGCGTCGCCATCCGAGTGCGCCATGAACGTGATCACGAGGACGCCCGCTGCTCTTGATGATCAACCAAACAGGCCGGTTGGTCACCGGTGAAGCAGGTGGCGGCAAGAGCGCTCACTGCATCCAGATCCCAGGTGTACTCCACGACGGGCAGTTCAAAGCCGGCAGGGAAGCGCTCGACGAACTGCCTGGTAGGACGGCCGCCCAGACGCTCGTAGAAGGCGATCGCGGCTACGTTGGCCTGGAGCACCTCCAGGTAGACGGCCTTTCCCGCATGGTGATTCGCCGTCCAGGCGCAAGCGTGCTGCATGAGGTGGCGGCCGATGCCCGAGCCCTTGCGCCGAGGTCGGACGTGAAGATTGTCGAGCAAGATGCGGCCATCGGCCTCAAGGGCCAGGTAGGCGAACCCCAGCGTGGCCGAGTCATCCACGGCGACGAGCAGGCAGGAGGTGCGATCCGGTTCCGGGGCGACCGTGGTGAGGCGTGTGGTCCACAGGGTCTTACGTTCATCGAGCAGCCGCGGCCCGTTCAGATAGCTGGCGGGCATGATCCCGGTGTAGGCGGTCAGCCAGCTTTGAGCATGCAGCGTGGCGATGTGCTCGGCGTCGTCCTTTGTTCCGAATCGGATGTGCATGGGGTAGAGGTTGACATACCAGCAGGTAGATCCAGTAATTGGGTCAATCCCGGATGATCAAGGAGAGTGGGCGGCGGAACTCCATCTAATCGTCGAAGGACGAGGCCTGCCGATGACGTTTGCACCTGACCGGGGGCAACATCGTCGACTGCACCGCGTTCGAGGCGGTGATGGCGAAATTCCGGCTGCGCCGCCCCGCCGGTGGCCGGCCCCGTACCAGGCCTGACGTTTTGCTCGGCGACGCGCCGTCGCCTCCCGCTTCGACAGGTACCTGGCGGGAGCCACCATAGCCTCGCTCATGCTCTGGCTCCGGCGCGCCGGATTGTCGGACCCTCGCTAGGGGCAGAGCACCCTGGTTTCGGCAGTGCAAGTGGTCGAAGCCCGGGCCGCCGTTGGCGGCGTCGTTGCCTCTCGGGCCCTTGAGGACGTCATCGCCCGCCCGGCCGAAGATCACGTCGCTGGCCGTCCCACCGTAGAAGATGTCCCCCCACGCCCCATGTCCGCCCTGGAGCGCCAGGGAGGTGAAGTTTCGGAGTGTGTCGTTGCCGCCCCTGGTAGCCGCCCTGATCCGCGCGATCCCCGCAGTGGGGGCGGACCCTCGCTGCGTGCCCGATTCACGAGCATCGAGATCAGCTGCTCGTCCGTCATCGAGCGGTCCGGCTCGACAGGCAGTTCGTTCACGGAGATTGACTCCACGGCGTTTCGGACGTCATGCCCGGCAACCCCCGACCTGGGTCTACGCTCGTCAGGTGTCCCAGAGGGCCTGGTAGCGCTCCGCGTTGGGTGGTTTGCCGGGCAGTGGGTCGTTGCTGTGAACTTTGAGGCCATCCAGGGCGATGGCGAGCAGTCGGGAGCGGATCTCTTCCTCGCTGTGCCCGGGTGGGGGTGGGGTTGTGCGGCTGAACTGGCCGATGAGTAGAGAGATGTCCATGGTGGTTACGTCTGTGCGGAGCACACCGGCACGGTGAGCCCGGGCGGTGAGCTCGTCGGCCAGATGCTGGGCTTGCTGGTTGGCCTGCCGCATTTCGGGCGTAACGTCGATGGCACCGGCCAGCGGGGCCAGGATGCCGAAGCCGAAGGCCACGCACTGCCGGATGTAGGAGGCCAGTCCCTGCCAGGGATCCTCGTGAGCCAGGCCGGCTCGGGCAGCGGCCGCGACGCGTTCCATCGAGTCGACGCACAGTTGCTGGAGCAGCTCTTGTTTGGTGCGGTAACGGCGGTACAGGCTGCCCATTCCCACGCCCGCATACTCGGCGACGGCGGAGACGGGCGCGTCGAATCCCAGAGTGGTGAACACGTGGCGAGCGGCCTCGATCAGCGCCTGGTCGTTCCGGGCTGCCAAGGCCTGGGGTCCTCGCTTGCGTGGCGTCACAGGGTCGGGCATGACACCAGGATACCAATTGCGGAGCGATCCGCTCCGGGTTACATTACCCGGAGCAAAGCGCTCCGAGTTAAGAGGCGGTTACCTGACCATGTCTACTTCCCGTGTTGTTCTCGTCACCGGCGCGACCGGCAATCAAGGCGGGGCCACGGCCCGCCAACTGCTGGCTCGCGGGTGGGCTGTTCGTGCGCTGGTACGCGATGCGAGCAAGTCCGCGGCTCAGGCCCTGCGAGACCATGGCGCCGAGCTGGTCCAGGGCGATCTCGATGACACCGGCTCCTTGCGGGAGGCGATGCAAGGCGTGTACGGCGTGTTCAGCGTTCAGGCGCTGGCCTACGAGCCCAAGACCTTGGCCGCCGAGGTACGCCAGGGCAAGACGGTGGCCGACATTGCCCAGGACAGCGGCGTCGCCCACCTCGTCTACAGCTCCGTGGGCGGTGCCGAGCGCGAGACCGGCATCGACCACTTCGAAAGCAAGGCCGAGATCGAGCGGCACATCCTGGCCCTCGGCGTGCCCGCCACCATCCTGCGGCCGGTGTTCTTCATGAACAATCTCCTGCACTACGCCGACGCCGGGGATGAGCGGCTCCTTGCGTTGCCGGTCAGGCCCGACAAGCCGATGCAACTCATTGCCACCGACGACATCGGGGTCTTCGCCGCCGACGCCTTTGACAGTCCCGGACAGTTCATCGGCCAGCAGATCGAGCTCGCCGGCGACGAGCTCACCTTCCCCGAAGTCGCCGAGATCTATGAGCGCGTTACCGGCACCCCGACCAGGTTCGAGGCGCTGCCGATCGACGAGCGCATGTTCGAGTGGTTCGCCGAGGAGGGCTACCGAGCCGATGTGCAGGCCCTGCGCCGACAGCACCCCGAATTGTTGACGTTTGAGCGCTTCCTCGCTCGGCGGCTACACCCAGCCTGCTCCTGACCCTTGCTCCAGGCAATCGCCGTCGTCGGTCCCGGTGGTGCGCTCTGGGGACGACCAGCGTGTGACTCCTGGTGGCCTGAGGGAGGTTGCGAAGGCGATGGCGTGTTTGTCCTTGTGGATGGCCTGCGAGAGCGAGGACGTCCCCCGGACGTCCTGGACGTCCCACGTGACGTCGCCGGGTCTGTGGGGCGGGGCTGGACGGCGAATGCGAGGTCCTAGCCGCCGTGTGCCCCGGAGCCACGGGGCACATGAGCACTCTCCACTCAGCCGGCGTTGAACGCGTTCTCGACCGTCAGCGTGTCCTCGTACAGATGCATGCGGACGATCCGGTTGTCCTCGACCATCAGGTGCATGGCCGCCGGTGTGGTGAACTCCTTCCCGGTGGCCACGACGGTGTGCGTCCAGACCGCCAGCAGTACCACGTCACCGCCGTCGACGATGACGCGCTCCAGCACGACCTTGCTCCTGCCGCGCGCGAAGTGCGGCCACATCGTGGTGAAGTACGGCGCGACCTCCTCCCGGCGGGTACGGCGTCCGGTCCAGGGCAGCGCGTCACTGCCGGGGACGTACCAGTCGATCTCCTCGGCGAACAGTTCCTGGATACCGTCGGGGTCCTGCCTGCCGAGGCGCTCCACGAACTTCTCGGCCACGGTCCGCGAGGTCTGGGCATCTGTTGTCATCGTCCATGTCCTTGTCGTACAGGTGTGCCGGTCGGGCCTCAGCCCTGGAACCGGAAGTGCTTGCCGCTCAGCGGACCGCCGAGATGCATGAGCGCCCCGCCTTCGCGCAGCGCGCCAAGATCGACCGGTGCGGTGCCGGGGATCGGGCTGCTGCGTCCCGCGTCGCCGATTTGGTGCCTAAAGCTGTGTGGCGCCGCCGTCGACGAACAGTTCCGCGCCGGTGGTGAAAGTGCTTTGGTCGCCGGCAAGGTAGAGGGCGGTGGCGGCGACCTCGTCGGGATGGCCGGCGCGGCCGAGCGGGGTCGGTGGGGCGAGCTCGGCCGCAGTGGGCCGATCGCCGGGCGGGAAAGCGGCCAGGAGCTCGTCCAGGCCCGGGGTCTCGACAGGGCCGGGGGTGAGGGCGTTGACGCGGATTCCGCGGCCGGCCAGCTCGGCGGCCCAGGTGCGGGCGAGGCTGCGGATCGCGGCCTTGGTGGCGGCGTAGACGCCCAGCCCAGGGACGGCCCGCAGGGCCGAGCTGGAGGAAAGCAGCATCACCGAGGCGCCGGCCGTCAGCAGCGGCAGCGCCTTCTGGACAGTGAAGACCGTGCCCTTGAGATTGATCGAGGTAGTGCGGTCGTACGCCTCCTCGGTGATCGCGCCGAGCGGGCCGTAGTCCCCGACCCCGGCGTTGACCACCACAATGTCCAGGCGGGCGATCGCCAGGCCGATGCCGCTGGAGGCGCCCGTGACGAGGGCGGTCTTGTCGTCCAGCTGTCCCATGAGAGTCTCCAGTTCTTGATGTAACCGTTTTGGTTACATTGACGATGTGCGAGGTACGGTCCTCTCGACCGGGGGAAATTGGCGGTACGAGGTCAGGCGGCTTTCAGGACGTCCCGCAGCACGTCCTCCAGCGTGGTCTTGGCCAGCTCGCTGCGCAGGGCGGCCTCCACCTTGTCGTACACGGCGGTCATCGCCGGCCCGATGCCGTGGCCCACGACGCACTCGGGGTCCGGTGTCGCGCGATGCAGGGCGAAGACCGGTCCCGGTTCGATCGCCTCGTAGACGTCGAGCAGGGTGATCGCCGCCAGGTCCCGCGCGAGCATCCAGCCCGCCCCCGCCCCCCGCCGCGATTCGGCCAGGCCGGCCTTGCTCAGGTTGGCCAGCAGGCGGCGGATCACCACCGGGTTGGTGTTGACGCTCGTCGCGATCTGCTCGGAGGTGGCGACCTCGTGGCCGCGGCGCTGATACAGCCCGATCCATGTCAGGGCGTGTGCCGCGATGGTCAGCCTGCTGTTGGCACTCACGTCGGACTCCACCCCCCTCGCGCCTCGGTTCTGGTCGTAACGATAGTTGTTACAACTGCCGGGCGGCAATTCCCGCGGTGTTGGCCAGCCCGACCTGGCGGTGGCCCGGTGCACGGTGCTCAACGCCGCCGCCCGTCGAGATGACGCGGGCGCGCTGGTATTCGAGGTCGGCGACGTTATGACGAGGACGGGCCGGCGCAGTGGGCGGCGAGGCCGTCCAGGAGGCAGCCGAGGCCGAACGCGAAGCGCCGTTCGCTCTCGCGCTCGACGTCGATCTCGCCCGTGGCGGCCATCCTGCCGGCCAGCGTCGGGTGGCGTTCCGCGACCTGGCGCAGGTATTCGGCCGCCCGCTCGTCCCAGCCGGATCCGGTCCCGCTCATGCGGGCCAGGGTGTCGCGCCAGGCGACCTCCGCGATGACCGCGCCGACCACGTGGTCGTTGACGGCGGCCATGGCGGCGTCGAGGTCGGCGCCGGTGAACCCGGCGCGCTCCAGCAGCCGCAGTCCGGTCTCGGCCAGGGTGAGAGCGTTCGGGCCCAGGTTGGCCCTGACGGTCAGCTCGGACAGGGCCCACCGGTGGCGCAGCAGCATGGCGCGGTTGCTGCGAGCCAGCGCCGCCAGGCCGCCCCGCCAGTCGGACGCGTCAGGGTCGGCGCGCACCTCCGCCAGCACGCGGTCGAGGGCCAGCTCCAGCAGATCGTCCTTGGTGTGGACGTACCAGTAGAGCGAGCCGGCGGTCACCCCGAGCTGGGTGGCGACGCGGCGCATCGACAGGCCGCGGTGACCCTCTGCGTCGAGGACCGCGACCGCCACGTCGACGATCCGCTCCCGGGTGAGCTGACGGTCGCGCGGCGGCCGCTCGGGACGCAGCCACACGGACCCGCCGGAGGACTCTGACGACGGCACGCGATCACCCTACTCGCCTTGACGCTGCCCTCTCACCTCCCTTATACAACGTTTAAGAGAATTAGACAGCGTTCAAGGAGGATTGGATGCCCGCCCTCGCCCCGGTGTTCCGCCCGAACGGCCCGCTGCCGGGCGACGTGCACGTGACCGCGCTCGGCCCTGAGTCCGGGCCGCCGGTGGTTTTCGTGCACGGCTCCACGAGCTGGGGCGATGACCCGGCGTACGGGTTCGCGGCGCAACGCCCGCTGGCCGGCCGGTTCAGGCTGCTCCTGATGGACCGCCGGGGCTACGGCGGCAGCCCGGACGCCGGTGACAGGTTCCCCGGCGACTACCTGGCCGACGCCGACGATGTCGCCGAGCTTCTCGGCGCGGGCGCGCACCTGATCGGCCACTCGTACGGCGCCGTCGGAGCCATGATCGCGGCGGCGCGCAGGCCGGAGGCGGTGCGCTCGCTCACCCTGGTCGAGCCGGGCAGCTACCAGGCGGCCGCCGACCACCCCGCCGTGGCTGAGGCGTTGCACGCCAACCGCGCCGCCTACGCCGACCTTCCCGACCTGACGCCCGAGGAGTGGCTTAAGGCCGCCGCCGGCTCGACGGGGATGCCGCAGCCGGGGACGGGCGATCGGCGGTTGCGCGCGGCCGGCACGGCGCTGCGCGAACGCGTCTGCTGGGAGGCGGGTCTCCCGCTGCCGGTGCTGCGGGCGGCGGCCTTCCCCAAGCTGGTCGTCTCGGGCACCTGGGAGGACGCGCCCGGCCCGTACCGGGAGCGCGGCGGCGTCCCTCTCATGGCCTGCGCGCGGGTCACGGCCAAGCGGATCGGCGCCCGCCACGAGCAGGTGCCCGGCAGCGCCCACTACCCGCACGTCGAGGCGCCGGAGCGGCTGAACGCGCTGCTCACCGCCTTCTGGTCCGGCGACTGAACGGTCCGCGCCTGAACGGTCCGCGCCGGTCCTGATCGGCCCCGAGAGCGGCCATCGTCAGGCCGGGCTCCGGCCGTACCCGTCTCATGGGTGCTGGTGGATGCGGAAAACGGGGTGACCAGGCGCGATTCGCTGGAACTCCGGCAGAGGAGCCGTCGGCCGCAGCCCCAGGTGCGGTCTCGCGCCGGGTGCGAGGGCGAGGTAGCGGCGAAGGATTTCGGCGCGATGCTCGGACGGGATCTCTTCGAGCAGGATCCGAGTCTCCTGGCCCTGACGGTGGAGCGCCGCCTTACCGCCCGCGGCCTGGACGTTGCGCACCCAGTTCGCGTCCGGCCCGAGCATCGAGACGAGGAACTCCTCATCGCGGTAGCCCGTGATCGCGACCGGAGCCGAGCGGATGGTCCCGCTGCCGCGCCCCACCACCTTCAACACGGCGAAATGGCGCGGCGACAGCCGCCGGGCCCCGTACACGAGGACATCTAAACGGTTGATGAGCCGCATGAGCGCGTTCGGCCGCCCGCCCCGGTACATCCTGCGCTTGAGCGCCGCGACCCCGCCCGCGACTACGCGGCCGATGTTCCCCGACGCTTTGGTCATCTCGTACTTCTCCTCAGCACAATCGCGGCGAGACCGGCCGCACACGGCAGGACCTGCAGCCAGCCCAGCAGCGGCGCGAGGCCGACGTCCCCCGAGGTGTCGCGGACGGTCAGTGCGGCGATCGCGAAGCAGACCGCAGCCGCGAGCAGCCCGATCGCCAGCGGGTGAGCCCACCTCTTGCCGACCCGAGCCGCCCAGGCCACGCTGAGCCAGCCGAGGATTCCCAGCCCTCCGACCGCGGACAGGATCACCAGGTACGCGGTGACGGCGGCGCTGATCGCACCGGGCTCGTAGGCCGGATAGCCGGCCTTGATGTGGTCCGCCAGGATGCCCTGGTCGATGAGGGGCAAGAGGGTGATGAGCCCGGTGAGCCCTGCCCCGGTGCACAGCAGCGCCGGTGAAGGCTGGTTACGCGGTCCCGGCTTCGGTGTCATCGCATGCGTCCCTTCTGGTCGCTGACGAGTTCGACACCATGAGCCCGGAAACGCTCAAAGACTTCCTCGACCCGCGCGACCCCATCGACAGCTTGCTCCAAGCCATCCGCGCTTACGAGGCCGCGCCGGGGCGCGCGTCCGACTCCCCGGCGGAGTCCGGCCAGGTCCCGCAGGCCGGCAAGAGCCCGTGGCGCAGGGTCCGCTACTTTTTCGCCGAGCCGTCGGTGCGCACGGCCGTCTGCGCCACACTCGACCGCGCCGCCCAGCGGATCGCACCGCTGATCCAGGCGACCGGGGAGATCAGTGAGACGCAGGCCCGCGTGATCGCAAACGCCCTCGCCTTCGGCTACTTCGCCGCACTCGAGCAGTGGTATCTCGACGGCGGCAACCGCCCCATCGCCGACTACGTCGAGGAAGGCATGCGGCCGCTACGCGGCATCTGGAGCGCGCCGCGGCCATCCTCCGAGCATTCTTGACGATCCCGCAGGGAAGTCATGATGACTCCGGCCATGGCGCCGCGACTTGGTGACGGCCTCGTCCACCAACCGATCGCGGCCCCTTCATGGCACCTGTTCGACGAACCGGCCGGAAGCCGGCATCAGATCTCCAGCCTTCGGCTCGGGGCGGAGCTCACTGTGACGGCGACACCCTCTTTGCCTTGACCCGCTGGTAGTGCCTGGCCGCCTTGGCCCGGTTGCCGCAGCCCTCCTTGGTGCACCAGCGGCGCAGGTGACGGCGGTCGAGGAAGAGCCAGCCGCAGTTGTCGGCCTGGCAGATGGACACCGACCGCAGATCGGGCGAGGCGAGCAGTTCGGCGCCCTGCCGGGCGATCGTCCACGAGACCAGGTCGGGTGAGTGCTGCTCGTCCCAGCTCCATGCCAGGTCGGCGGTCAGCCGCAGATGCCCCATCGCCGCTCGCAGGTGCGCGTTGATCCTGTCCACATCGCCGGGGTCGGGCGGATGGTCGTCGGTGGCGGCGCGAAACGAGCGGAACAACGCCTCGCGCAGGTCGCGTGCCGCGTCCAGGGTGGACTGCGTGCCGGCGGGCGCCGGGATCCCCGCCTGCTCCGCCCATTCGGCCAGGTCGGCGGGGGTACGCAGATGGTCGTACGGCTCCGGCCCCGTGTGCCAGCTCACCGTGTTGGCGAAGTCGAGGGGAAGCGAGCCCCCGACGAACATGAACGGCATGCTCTAACTATAAGAGTTGACACACAGGGTTAGAACCATCTATTTCTAACCCCGTGACATTGTTTAAAAGGGTAGAAGATCGCGACTTTGCATCGTTGTGGGCCGCGCAGTCCGTCTCGCAGGTGGGATCCCAGATCACCACCGTGGCGCTGCCGCTGGCCGCCGTCGCGCTGTTCGACGCCGGCCCCGCGCAGATGGGCCTGCTGAACGCCGCCGGCTACCTGCCCGCGCTCTTGTTCACCCTGCTCGCGGGCGTGTGGATCGACCGCGGCCGCCGCCTCCCGCTGCTCCTCGGCGCCGACCTGGGCCGAGCCGTCATGATCGGCCTGATCCCGATCACCGCCCTGGCCGGAATACTGAAGATCGAGGGTCTCTACCTGATCGTCCTGGTGAGCGGGGCGCTGACCGTGCTGTTCGACACCGCCTATCACGCGTACGTGCCCACGCTCGTGCCCGGCCGGAGCCTGACGCGGGCCAACAGCCGCCTGCAGTTCAGCGTCTCCTTCGGCCAGCTCGCCGGGCCGGGGTTGGGCGGCCTGCTGATCCAGCTGCTCGGCGCACCTGTCGCACTCGTCTTCGACGCGGCCTCCTTCCTCGTCTCGGCGCTGTTCCTGCTGCGCATCCGGCACCGCGAGCCGGCTCCGGCGCCAGGCGGTCGGCGGCAGATCCGGCAGGAGATCGCCGAAGGATCGCGCGCCGCCTTCGGCAACCGCCACGTCCGGCCCGTCGCCCTGGAGGCGGCCACGTTCAACTTCTTCAGCCAGTTCATCGCCGCCATCTACGTCCTGTACGCCGTGCACGACCTGGGGTTGTCCGCCGGGGTCATCGGCACCATCGCCTCGGCGGCGGCGGTGGGCGCCGTGCTGGGAGCACTCGCCATCCAGTCACTGGTGCGCAGGCTCGGCTTCGGCCCCGTGCTCATCGCGACCATGGTGATCGCCTCCACGCCGCTCGTCGCCATCCCCCTCGCCTCCGGCCCGGCGGCCCCGTTCGTGCTGGCCGTCGCCTACTTCGTGCAGGGATTCGGCCTCGCGGTGTCAGCCTCACAGGCGGTCACGCTGCGGCAGGTCGCCGTGCCCCCCGCCGTGGTCGGGCGGGCCAACGCCGCCTACCGCACGCTGTCGTTCGGCGTGCTCCCGCTCGGAGCCCTGACCGGCGGCCTGCTCGGCGATCTGATCGGCCTGCGCCCCGCGCTGCTGGTGGGAGGCATCGGGCTCGCGCTGGCACCGATGTGGGTGCTGCTGTCGCCCGTACGCCATCTGCGCACCGCCGAGGACGCCCGCCCGCGCCCGGCCGAGGTCAGCGTCTCTGCGCCAGAGAGCTGAAAGCGGACGGCCTCGCCCGGATGTCCGGTAAATGTCCTGCTGCTGACCTGGGGAAACGACCGTCGCACACCTAGATTCGATCTCAACTTGGAGGCACCGTAGGCGTGCTTCCTCCATCGAGCGAAAGGATGTGCCGTGCGCAGCAAACGCGCCCTTGCCGGGCTCGCACTGCTTCTGGGCAGCCTGGCCAGCGCAACGCTGGTACCTTCGACAGCCTCCGCAGCATCGGTCATGCCTCAGGTCTGCAACCCATCCTGCACGTGGACGTCGAGCGTTACCTCACAGTTGATCGCCACCCAGATCCTGCTCTTCGAGTACCAGATCCGCGTCCAGCAGGGCTACACCGTCACCCATGCGTCGGTGGACCCCGTTGCCGGCGGCTACCGGGCTCGGCTGGTCTACCACTAGCGATGCCCGCCCGTTCAGCCGGAGAAGTCGGTGCTCCGGCTGATCTCCTCCCAGGCGCGGATTTCCTCGCGCTGGGTGTCCAGCTCGGCTTCGACACCGGTGATCGCATCGCTTCCCAGCAGGAGCCGGAACGGTGCCTCGGGGGCTGCGACCACATCGACGATCGTCCGGCTGACGCCCGTGGCTGGTGTCGTTCTCCTTTCGCCTGCGCAGCTGATCGGCCTCAGCGAAGACCGGCGCGTCGAAGCCATGCGTCGACCTCGGCCTGGGCGCTGCTCACTTCTTCGCCGCGCACGGCGAGGCCTTCGGCGATGGTCGCGCCCGGGCATGAGGCGGCGTAGTCGCGTTCGGTGGTCCCCAGACCACTCATGGCGTACGTCGTGAGAGGGAAGACGGTCTTGCCGCGAAAGGAGAGGGACTCGGTGAAGGTCGTCATGATCATGGGTGCTCGGACGTTCCAGATGGGGCTGGCCAGCAGCACCGTGTCGTAGCGGTCGATCGTCGGCAGTGGGCCGGCGATGGCCGGGCGGGCGTCGGCGTCCTGTTCGCGCACGTTCCGTGCGACGGTCTCCTCGTAGTCGTCGGGGTAGGGGTCGGCGGGTTCGATGCGGTGGACGTCGCAGTCGATGCGCCTGCTGATCATCTGGGTGAGGACCTCGGTGTTGGCGACCTTGAGGTTGCGGCGTCCTCCGTAGTGGTAGTTCTCCCCCGCCCGGGAGAAGTAGGCCAGCAGGATGGGCTTGGCGGCCGGGCTGGAGCGGGCGGGCTGGTTCGCCGGCGCGGAACTCGGCCGGGCAGGCGGAGAGGCGGCGCAGCCGAGGATCGGGACGCCGGCCATCATGGCACCTCCGGACAGGAACGCGCTGCGCAGGAACGAGCGCCGTTCCAGCGCGGCGGTGGGATCGTCGCCAGGGTTCGTCATCACATGCTCCGGTGGGGTGCGTGCGCGGGGTTCGGTCATCTCGCGGGCGGGCCGCCGCTCCTCGCGGCGACGGAATCGCGCCGGCGGAGGCCGCTTCCAGCCGCGTCAGTCGCTGACGCGCACTTGTCCGAGTTGGCCGACCATGGCCGGGTCACGGTGGTCGAAGAACAGCGAGTGTCCGGTGTCCAGGGTGGCGATACGGGCTGTCTCGTCGTCGGTGAGCTCGAAGTCGAAGACGTCGATGTTCTGCGCCATGCGGTCGGGGCGCACCGACTTCGGGATCACGACGACGCCTCGCTGGATGAGCCAGCGCAGCACGACCTGCGGCACCGACTTGCCGTGCGCGTCGGCGATCTCGCTCAGCAGCGGGTGGGTGAACAGGTTGTTCCTGCCTTCGGCGAACGGGCCCCACGACTCGATCTGGACGCCGCGCTCGCCCATGAGCTGCTGGTCGGCGGTCCGCTGGAAGAACGGGTGGGTCTCGATCTGGTTCACCGCGGGCGCCACCTCGTTGTGGTCGATGAGGTCGATGAGCCGGTCAGGGTAGAAGTTCGACACCCCGATGGCCTTGATCCGGCCCTGGCCGTACAGCTCCTGCATGGCGCGCCACTGGCCGTAGACGTCGCCGTCCAGGCCGTAGCGGCCGCCGTGGCGGCAGGAGGAGTGCAGGCCCTTGAGGCAGAAGTCGCAGGTGTTGTCGCAGTAGGTGAACGGCGTGACGACCACGTCGCCCGCCCGCAAGGTCGCGACGTCGGAGCCGGTTTCCTCGACGACGCCGAGGAACTCGTGTCCCATCGGGCGTCCGGTGCCGGTGGCGGGCATGGACGCGTACGGCCACAGGTCGCTGCCGCACACGCAGGACAGCACGACGCGGACGATCGCATCGGTGGGCTGCTCGATCTTCGGGTCGGGCCGGTGCTCGACGCGGACGTCGCCGGCGCCGTACATGACGGCTGCTCGCATGACGTACTCCTCGATAGTTGCCGGGTCAGCGCTCGATCATCTGCATCTGCGCCTCGTTGTGGTGCCCGCCGGCGGCCGGGGGCAGGCTGTCGAGCTTGGCGACCTGCTCTGCGGTCAGTACGAGGTCGTCGGCGGCGACGTTCTCCTCCACGCGCGGGACCCGCTTGGTGCCCGGGATGGGGGCGATGTCGTCGCCCTTGCTGAGCAGCCAGGCGATGGCGACCTGCGCGGGCGTGGCGCCGGCCTCGGTGGCGATGGCCTGCACCTCGTCGGCCAGGGCGAGGTTGCGCTGGAAGTTCTCGCCGGTGAAGCGGGGGTTGGTGGCCCGGAAGTCGTCGGGGCCGAAGTCGCTTTCGGAGCGGATCTTGCCGGTCAGGAAGCCGTGGCCGAGCGGCGAGTAGGCGACGAGGCCGATGCCCAGCTCGCGCAGCAGCGGCAGCACCTGCTCCTGGTCGCGGGTCCACAGCGAGTACTCCGACTGCAGCGCGGTGATCGGATGGACCGCGTGCGCGCGGCGGATGGTGTCCAGCCACGCCTCGGACAGGCCGATGTGGCGGACCTTGCCCTGCTGGACGAGTTCGGCGACCGCGCCGATGGTGTCCTCGATCGGCACCTTCGGGTCCACCCGGTGCTGGTAGTACAGGTCGATGTGGTCGGTGCCCAGGCGCTGCAGCGAGCCCTCGACGGCGGTGCGGACGTTGGCCGGGCTGCTGTCGAGGTTCCAGGGGCCGTCGCCGGCGTGGGAGACCAGCCCGAACTTGGTGGCGATCACGGCCTGGTCGCGGCGGCCCTTGAGCGCCCTGCCGACGAGCTCCTCGTTGATGTACGGGCCGTAGATCTCGGCGGTGTCGATGAGCGTGACGCCCAGCTCCAGCGCGCGATGGATGGTGCGGATGGACTCGGCATCGTCGCTGCCGGCGCCGGTGTAGCCATGGGACATCCCCATCGCGCCCAGACCGATGCGGGAGACCTCCAGGTCGCCCAGCAGGATGTGCTTCATCGGGTTCTCCGTTTCTGTGCAATGGACATCGTGCGGTACGGGAGGCGCGCCGCACCGATGTCGCCCTTTGTAATATTTCATGCACTCCGAGTGGCCTACAGGAGCAAGACTCTCTGTAAATGGGACATACGGGTCGTTACTGGTATTCACTTTTGCGTGGTTCCGGCTTCGGTGCCAGGGCGGGTCGTGCCGGGGTGTGACGTTCGGGGGTAATGACACGGCCCCCCACCTGGCCACTGAGCACGCCGGCGTGGTGTGAAACTGGAGGTATGGCACCTCAGAGCACCACCAGCAGCAGCGACACGGAGCTGGGCCGGTTCCTGCGTGCCCGCCGTACCCAGACCAGCCCCGAGCAGGTGGGCCTGTCCGTCGGCACCGGGTTGCGCCGGACGCCGGGGCTGCGCCGGGAGGAGCTGGCCACCCTCGCCGGGATCAGTATCGACTACTACGTGCGTCTCGAGCGTGGCAAGGAGACCCGGCCAAGCCCCTCGGTGATCGACACCCTCTCACGCGCGCTCCGGCTCGACGACGAGGAGCATCAGCACCTGCGCGAGCTGGCCGCCCGCGCGGTTGCTACGTCTCCGAGCCGCCGCCCGTGCCCAGCCGGACCGTACGCCCCCATCTGAGGCTGCTGCTGGAGACGCTGCGCCCGAGCCCCGCCTACATCGTCAGCCGCAGCATGGACGTCCTGGCCTGGAATCCCGGCGGGCTCGCCCTGTACGCGGGCCTGGAAGACTGGCCGCTCAAGCAGCGCAACATCGCCCGCTACCTGTTCCTGCACCCCGCCTCGCGCGGGCTGTTCCCCGACTGGGACAACCAGATCCGCGGCTGTGTCGCCCGGCTGCGCGCCCAGGCCGGCACCGCGCCGGACGCGCCCGACCTGACCAACCTCGTCGGCGAGCTCCTGCTGAAGAGCCCCGACTTCGCCAAGCTCTGGGAGCGCTATGACGTGACCGGACGCAAGCCCATCCGCAAGACCTTCCACCATCCGCACGTGGGCACCCTCAGCCTCAGCGCCCAGTCCATGACCCTGGAAGGCACCCCCGGCCAGCGCCTCGGGGTCTACGTCGCCGAGCCCGGCAGCCCGGACTACGACGCGATGCTGCTGCTCGACCTGACCGCGCACGAGTCCGCCGCGCATGCGGCCGCGAGGAATGAGACGCCGCCGGGCGCACAGCCCTGACCCCGATCGCGATCCATCGAGCGTGGGGGGTTGCGCCACTCCCCTGAACACCGTTCCCTGGCACAGCACGCCCTGTCACGAGGCCGGCCGAGCCGCCAGTCTGACGGTGCGGTTGGCCACCGTCCGGTCACGGTGTCAAGCCCGCCCCTTGCGCACTCCCCCGCACCCTGCATGCATCGACAGTGAGGCACCGGCCGAACCCACAGCCCACGTACGACCACTGACCCCCTCCACCGCTACGAGAGAGTGGCCATGTCTACCGAACTACCCGAGTCAACCCGTCGCTCCCGCCGAGGGATCCGCGACCGCCATGTCCCGGCGCACGTTCATCGCGACCACCACCACCGCCGGTGGCGTCGCCGCGACCGCGGGCCTGGCCGCGACGCCGTCCGGACCCGCCGCGGCATCATCCGCGGCAGCCGAGGAGGTGGCCGCCGAGGCGCCGCCCGCCGGCCGGGTGACGCTGTCGGTCAACGGCGACCGGCACATCGTCATGGTCGACAACCGCACCTCGCTGCTGGACCTGCTGCGCGAGCACCTCGGCCTGCCCGGCACCAAGAAGGGCTGCGACGCCGGCGCCTGCGGAGCGTGCACCGTGCTCGTCGACGGTCGGCGCGTCAACTCCTGCCTCACCCTGGCCGTACGCCTGGACGGCGCCAAGGTCACCACCATCGAGGGCCTGGCCGGCGACGACCGCCTGCACCCGTTGCAGCAGGCGTTCATCGACCAGGACGCCTTCCAGTGCGGCTACTGCACACCCGGGCAGATCATGTCCGGCGTCGGCTGCATCAAAGAGGGCCGTACCGGCTCCGATGCGGAGATCCGGGAGTGGATGAGCGGCAACATCTGCCGCTGCGGCTGCTACACCAAGATCGTGCGCGCCGTCGAGCAGGCCGCGGGCCGGAAGTGAGCAGCCATGTATCCCTTCACCTTCACCAAGGCCGCCGGCACCCGTGAGGCGATCGACGCCGCCCGGCGCGGCGGACGCTACATCGCCGGCGGCACGACGCTCGTCGACCTGATGCGCGAGACCGTCGAACGCCCTGAAACCCTGATCGACATCGCCGGCCTGCCCCTGCGGGAGATCACCGTCACCGCACGCGGCGCTCTGCGCATCGGTGCCCTGGCCCTGATGGCCGACGCCGCCGCCCACCCCAAGGTGCGCACCACCTATCCCGTCATCTCCCAGGCCCTGGAGCTGAGCGCGTCCCCCCAGCTCCGCAACATGGCCACAATCGGCGGCAACATCATGCAGCGCACCCGCTGCACGTACTTCCGCGACGTGAGCGCCGCCTGCAACAAACGCCGGCCGGGCTCCGGATGCTCCGCCCTGGAGGGTGTCAACCGCACCCACGCGATCCTCGGCACGTCCGGCGAATGCGTGGCCACCCACCCCTCCGACGTCGCCGTCGCCTTCGCGGCGCTGGAGGCCACCGTGCACCTGCTCGGCCCGGACGGCGAGCGCAGCGTGGCGTTCGCCGACTTCCTGCTCCCGCCCGGCACCACGCCGGACCGCGAGCAGAACCTGCGTCCAGGCGAACTGATCACCGCCGTGGAGATCCCGGCTCACCCGCGCCCGTTGAAGTCCGGCTACCTGAAGGTCCGCGACCGGCAGTCCTACGAGTTCGCGCTCACCTCAGCCGCCGTCGCCCTGCACCTGCGCGCAGGTGTCATCCGCGAGGCGAAGGTCGCCGCCGGCGGCGTGGGCACCGTGCCGTGGAAGCTGCCCGCCGTCGAGCGGCACCTCGTCGGAAGGCGCCCTTCCGACGCGCTGTGGGCCGCCGCCGCCGCCGCGCTCGCCGCCGACGGAGCCCGCCCGCTCACCCACAACCGGTTCAAGGTCGAACTGCTCAAGCGCACCGTCGAACGCCAGCTCCGCATCGTGGGAGGAACCGCATGAGCCCGCAGCCAGA
Source organism: Nonomuraea zeae (assembly GCF_005889725.1). Taxonomy (GTDB): domain Bacteria; phylum Actinomycetota; class Actinomycetes; order Streptosporangiales; family Streptosporangiaceae; genus Nonomuraea; species Nonomuraea zeae. The sequence continues at coordinate 9,217 of NZ_VCKX01000062.1, read as the reverse complement.
ACGAGCGGTCGGCGCCCCGCTGTCGCGGGTGGACGGTCGGCTGAAAGTGACCGGGCAGGCCACCTACGCCGCCGACCACGGCCCCGAGCACGGCATTGACGGCATCGTGCACGCCGTCGTCGTCACCAGCGGTGTCGGCCGCGGCCGCATCACCGCCATCGACACCAGCGCCGCCGAAGCGCAACCAGGTGTCCTGAAGGTCCTCAGCCACCGCAACGCCCCCACGCTGCCGTACCGGCCCAACCCCGGCTCGCTCAACCTGCCGGGCGAACGGCTGCGCGTCTTCCAGGACGACCAGATCCGCTTCCACGGCCAGCCCGTCGCCGCGGTGGTCGCCACCACCCTGGAGGCCGCCCAGCACGCCGCCGGCCTGGTGCGCGTCGACTACGCCGCCGAGCAGCCCGTCACCGACCTGACCGGAGCCCCGGCCAACGATCCCGCCGCCTACGCCCGCGGCGACGCCGACGCGGCCTTCAACGCGGCACCCGTACGGCTGGAGATGACCTACCGGCTCTCCCGCACCCACCACAACGCCATGGAGTTGCACGCCACCGTCGCCCGGTGGACCGGCGCGCGGGTCACCGTGTGGGAGAAGACCCAATGGGTGCAGAGCACCCGCGACGAGCTCGCCGCCGTGTTCGGCATCCCGGCCACCGACGTACGCGTCATCTCCCCCTTCGTCGGTGGCGCGTTCGGCAACGCCGCCCGCTGCTGGCCGCACACCGTGATCGCGGCTCTGGCCGCCCGCGAGGTGGGCCGCCCGGTCAAGCTCGTGCTGACACGCAAGCAGCTCTACTCCGGGGTCGGGTTCCGGCCCGCCTACGAGTACAAGCTGCGTCTGGGCAGCGACCGGGACGGCCGGCTGGCCGCGATGATCCACGACCTGCGCGCCGAGACGTCACGGTATGAGCGGTTCAGCGAACGCGGCGTCCTGTCGCCCGGGCAGATGCTCTACACCACCCCCAACGTCAGCCAGGCCTACCGCACGGTGCCGCTGGACGTGAACACGCCCACCCCGATGCGCGGTCCCGGATACTCCACCGCCGCCTTCCCCATCGAGAGCGCGATCGCCGAGCTCGCCCACGAGCTCGGCATCGACCCGATCGAGCTGCGCCTGCGCAACGAGCCCGAAAACGACCAGGCCAGCGGACTGCCGTTCTCCACCCGGCGGCTGCGCGAGTGCCTGACCGCCGGCGCCCGCGAGTTCGGCTGGAGCCGCCGCAACCCCGAGCCCGGCCAGACCCGCGACGGAGACTGGCTGATCGGCACCGGCGTGGCAGCCGCCGTCTACGACACCCTCCGCGCCCCGGCCCAGGCCCGGGTACGGTTGAACGCCGACGGCACCGCCCTGGTCGAATCGGCCACCAGTGACATGGGCCCCGGCACGTACACGTCCATGACCCAGATCGCCGCCGACGCCCTCGGCCTGGCCGTCCGCGCGGTGACCTTCCGGCTCGGCGACACCATCCTGCCGCCCGCCCCCGTCCACGGCGGCTCTCTCACCATGGCCAGCGTCGGATCCACCGTGCAGGACGGCTGCGACAAACTGCGCCTGCAGGCGATCCAGCTCGCCGTGGAAGACGCCACGTCGCCGCTGCACGGCGCCGCCCCGGCCGACGTCGTGGTCCGCGACGGCCGGCTCCAGCTCAAGGACGATCCCGGACGCGGGGAGACGTACCGGCAGCTGCTGGCCCGCAACAACCGCACCCACCTCGAAGCGGACGGCGCCTACACGCCCGCGCGTCCGCAGTCCTCCATGTACGCCTACGGAGCCGTGTTCGCCGAGGTCGCCGTGGACCAGCGGCTGGGCCTGGTCCGGGTCCGGCGCATGCTCGCCGTCTACGACGCCGGCCGCATCATCAGCCCCAAACTCGCCGACAGCCAGGCCATCGGCGGCATGGTCGGCGGCATCAGCGCGGCCCTGCTGGAACACACGCTCACCGACCCCCGCGACGGCCGGATCACCAACGCCAACCTGGCCGACTACCTCGTCCCGGTCAACGCCGACGTCCCCCAGCTGAAAGCCATCTACCTCGACGGCCGTGACGACGTCGCCGACCCCATCGGCGTCAAGGGCCTCGGCGAGGTCGTCCTGGTCGGCGTGGCACCCGCCATCGCCAACGCCGTCTTCCACGCCACCGGCCGCCGCATCCGCCAGCTCCCCATCGCCATCGACGCCCTGCTCTGAAAGGCGAGCCGAGACGTCAACCATCATGAAGGTGGTACGCAGGCGCGTCCGCGCGGCGGCGGTCGATGCGACCGGCGCCAGGCCGCGCGGCGGCGCGGCGGCGCGGCCAGCTCCGCCTGGCGGCAGACCCTACGTTGCGGCTGCCCCGGTCGAAGTCTGGAGCACCGGCCGTCTCGGCCTGCGGCGCGTCCCAGTCACGGCGGGCCTGCCGGTCAGGTGCGGCGGGGTGCGGATGACGGTCATGATGTCCGGTCCGGCCGGCGTATCACGGCCACCGGGCACCGAGCGCGGCGCAGGATGCCGCGGCTCACGGAGCCGAGCACGGCGGAGGCGAACCCGCCGAGTCCGCGCGACCCGACCACGACCAGATCGGCCTGCCGGGACGCCCGGGCCAGCACCGTGACCGGATTCCCGGCCAGGACCGACACGACCATCTCGACCTCCGGGTACTTCTGCCGCCACGTTGTCAGCCGCTGCTCGATCTCCTGCTCGGTGATGCCGTTCGGGATGGGCCCGTAGCCCACCGGATGCGGAGTCTGCACCGGCGCCTGCAGGCCGTACAGCACGCGCAGCCGGGCATCCCGAGCCTGCGCTTGCTCCAGCGCGTACTCCAGGGCGGCTTCAGCGTCAGCCGAGCCGTCGAACCCGGCGACGACCTCGCCGTACGGCTGCTGAGCCGGCTCGTGCACGATGACCAGAGGGCAGGAGAGTTGGCCGGTCAGCGCCGGCCCGACCGAGCCCAGCACCTGTCCCGAGACCCTGCCGAGGCCGCGGCTGCCCAGCGCCACGGTGTCGGCGCTCCGCGCCTCGTGCTTGAGCCGCTCGGCCACCGCGCCCACGCCCAGCGCGGTCGTCACCTCCAGGCCGGGCCGCCGCTGCTGTGCCCGGCTCGCCGCCGCCCGCAGCATCGCGTCGCACTGCTCGGTCAACGTCTGGTGATCGCCGGCCGCGGTCAGCGAGTGTTCGGCTGTCCACGGGCCGCGTACGTGCACGATGCGCACGCCCAGCCTGCGCCGGGCCGCGTCATCGGCCGCCCAGTCCAGCGCGGCGTACGATGCCGGCGAGCCGTCGATCCCCACCACGATCGTTCTCGTCATCTCCCTGGCCTCCTCAGACGCGCGCGGCAAGCCGTGGACGGTACCGCTCCTTCCATCCCGATCTCACGTCTTCAGTACACGCCCGCCCCGGCCCCGTCTCCAGGGGACAAAGTCCCTGGCCAGCAGGGACGACCGGCCATGGGTGCCGCTCCAGCCACGAGTTTCGCGCGCGACCGCCTGCTGGCCCGGCCGCCACAGCCTTCTTCGCGCATGGAGATCAGGGCTGGTATCCGATGTGGTGCAACAGAATCCGCAGCCGGCGCTCGACCTGTGCTGCGGTCACATCTTCCGCATGCTGGAGCAGGACGGATCCGATCGAGCTGGCCAGGATGTCGTGGATGACGCTCGGATCGGTGTCCGGTGGGAAGTGGCCGGCGTCGATGGCCTGCTGCGCGATCTGCGCCAGGGCGTCCAGCCGTGGGCGCAGGTAGCGCTCGGTGTAGGCGGTCACCAGCCTCGGGTAGTCGACTGACGCGCCGATGACGCGAGCCATCAGCGCGCGGAAGCGGGGGCGGCTGAGGAGCTCGGCGATGGACGAGACGAGATCGTCGATCGACTGCCCGGCTGGGGCAGCGTCCATGTCGGGGGCGCGGGCGTGCTCCAGTGCGGCCATGAGAAGGTCGTCCTTGGCCCGCCAGCGGCGGTAGACGGTCAGTTTTGCCACCCCGGCGCGTTGGGCGACCGCTTCGATGCTGGTGCCCGCCGCGCCGCGTTCGATCAGCAGGTCCAACGCCGCCTCCAGGATGGCGGCGTCGTTTCCTGGGTCGCGTGGGCGGCCGTGGCGTTCTATGCCGGCCACAGCACCTGGTTCAGCCATGCCGTCAGTTTGTCGGGTCCCGGCTGGTCACGCCAACCGATGTGCCCGTCGGGGCGGATCAGCACCACATCGTGCGGGTGCGGCTCCACCGGGGTGAGGGCGAGGACCAGGTCGGCGCCCAGTTGTGCCGCGGCGGCCTCGGCGTGGCGGGCGGCGACGTGCCGATCGCCGGCCAGCACCACCCAGCGTCCAGCGATCGCGGCGTGCAGCGTGGTCTGACCGCCGTCGAGCCGTCGGCAGGCGAGGTCGGGCATCCGGTCGCCGGGGCGCGGGCCGCGCGTCCACCGATGCGAGGCGGAGGCCAGCGGTCCGCCCCGGTAGCTGATGCCGAGCTGGGAGGCGGCCAGCCACAGCCGGCGCTGGATCCCGGGCAGGCGGACGATCGGCAGGACGACCTTGTCGCGCAGCAGGCGTTTCCACGGGTCGTGTGGCAGCATGATGTCCACGGCGGTGCTGGTGGCGCGCAGGACTTTTCGGGCCAGCGGCCGTCGCTCGCCCTCGTAGGTGTCGAGCAGGCGCTGCTCGGCGCGGCCGCGGGCGACCAGCACCAGCTTCCAGGCCAGGTTCTCCGCGTCGCCCAGCCCGGTGTTCTGCCCCTGGCCGCCGGTGGGGCTCTGGATGTGTGCCGCATCGCCGGCCAGCAGGATCCGGCCGCGCCGGTAGGCGTCGGCGAGGCGGCGGTGGATGCGGAACTCCGAGGCCCAGCGGACGTCGCTGACCGTGTCGAGGCCGACGCCGCTGCGGCGGGAGAACTCGCTCAGCACCCGCTCGGTGATCTCGTTCTCGGACAGCTGGTCCGGCAGGTCCGGCGGGGGTTCGGTGAACACCCGCCAGGTGTCGTCCGGCAGCGCGGTGACCGACAGCATGTGACCGGCGTCCATCCAGGTCGTGCTGCCGTTCTTGTCCAGCGGCCAGCGGGCCCGCACGTCGACCATCAGCAGGCGTTCGAGGAGTTTGCGGCCGGGAAAGCCGATGCCGGCGAGTTTGCGTACGGTGCTGTGCGCGCCGTCACAGCCGATCAGCCAGTGGGTCTCGATGTGCTGCTCGCCGCCGCCGGCCGTCTGCACGGTGGCGGTGACGCTCGTGTCGTCCTGCCGGGCCGCGACCAGCCGGGTGCCCCACTCCACCTGGCCGCCCAGCTCGGCCAGGCGTTGCCGCATGGTGCCCTCGACGTCGGCCTGCGAGATCAGCAGCGCCTGTTTCGGCTGGTCGGCGACGGCTTGACCGACGTGGAGCCGCAGTACGGTGCGCGATCCCTCGTTGTAGGACATGTTGAGCGAGGACTGGGAACGTTGCGGCAGGTCGCCGAGCGCGCCGATGCGTTCCAGGACCTCGACGCCGCGTGGTTGCAGGCCGAGGGCGCGGGAGGTGGTGGCGGGGCCAGGTGCGGCGTCGATGACGCGGACGGGAATGTCGTGTAATGCCAGGTGGATGGCCAGGGCCAGCCCGGTGGGGCCGGCGCCTGCGACCAGTACGGTGTCAGTCACTTAGTAAACGATACGGTACCGATTACTAAGTCAGAGAGTGGGGACGCATGTGATCACAGTCACCGTCCCGCCAGATGGCGGCACCAGACCGGATCACTTCACAGGGAGGGGTTATTCCCGAAGCGAGTCGGTGCCCCGCGATCTCGCGTCCCTTCGTCACCGGGTCGGGCGGTCGACGGTGATGTCAAGGCCGCTGCCGGTCCGGGCGGTGACCGCGATCCGTCCCGGGTGGGCGCAGCAGCCGCCCGGCCTCGATGTACCCGGCGAGGGGCCGCTCGTCTTCAACCAGAAGCACGCGAGTATCGCAACGCCCGCATATGGAACACATATGAGCACGTTGTCGGGTCGGTCGGGACCGGGAAGACCAAGCTTGCCGGTGGCCAGCTCCAACTGACTGCGGGCGCCATCACCGTGCTCGGCGGCCGCCCCGCGGGCACGCCCGCGCAGCTGGCCAAGGTCGGGTTCGTCGCCCACGACACCCCCGTCTACGCGGGACTGACCGTCGCCGAGCACCTGCGACTGGGCGCACAGCTCAACCCCCGCTGGGACGAGGCCATGGCACGCGAACGCATCACGCAACTCGGCCTCGATCCCGCTCACCGGGCGGGCAAGCTGTCCGGCGGCCAGCGCGCCCAGCTCGCCCTCACCCTGAGCCTGGCCAAGCGGCCCGAGCTGCTGATCCTGGATGAGCCGGTCGCCTCGCTCGCTGCTGACCTCCGGATTCGTCGCGGTGACGCGGAAACTCAACCTCCGCCCTGGCGGCCATGGTGAAGGACTCCCGCGTACGCGCCGGGATCGACGTGGACGGCAGCACCTACGCCCGGATCCCCAGGAGCGGCTTCTCCCGGCCGTTCATGATCATCGGTACGGAGCAGCACGTCCCCGGCGGCAACGACTCATCATCGGACGTGACTGGAAGCTGTTGACCGGATGGAAGCGCTGGATCGTGGTGACGGATAGCGACCACCAGGCGTTCACCGACATTCCGCTGATGGGGCCTCCCCTCGGCATCAAGCCCGCGAAGTGCAGCGCCGCGATTGCCCGCCCCTATGTGGCAGCCTTTCTCGACCAGCACCGGAAGGCACGACGGCAGCCACTCCTGGACAAGCCGTCAACACAATACCCGGAGGTCAAGCTCTGCCCGGAAAAATGCGGTCAATCCTGATGTCCGGCACGCTCCTTGCCCGCACCCGTCATCTCATTACGCGGCCAGGTATACGAAACGGAAGCAAGGAAGAGGGCAGCGGCACCAGAAATTAACAAAGCCCAAGCATTGTCGCCCGGCATTTACCGACGACGGCACTATCGCGCGCGACTTTCCGAAGCACTTTACCGCATCAAATCGCACGTTGTCAGCCGAATGGCGACGTTGTCGATCAGTACCCTCTAGCTGCGGCAATACGGCCTCCGAGCCCCACCTGCAGATCGTCTTGGGGGCCGATCCTGCCAGTAGGGAAACTCCCGATGAACGAAGCGTCACCGCCACGCTCCGCCCTCGCCCGAGCCAAGGAAATCGCGGCGAACCGCCTCCTCGGATTCCTTGTGTGAGTTGATCAACATGGCCTAAGGTGTTCGGCGCCGGACGGCAAAGGCATAACGTGCATGACGAAGGCCGGCAGGAGGCCCATGCACACCACAAGCTCAGCCCGTCCGGAGTTGTTATCTTATTGTCCAAAGACTTGGGGACCTTAATAGGATGCCATCTCAGCATTTATCGCAACCGCGCCACTTCTCGGTAAACCGCCTGATCAGATGGGCTGGCGCCGCCGCCGCTGCCGCTCTCGTCACCTCGGTCCTGATGGCCGGTGCGAGCACGCAGGACGGCCAGGCCGCTGCCGCCAGCGGTGCGACTCTCACCTCCGCCATCGAGGCGCGGCCCAACGACGGCTCGGGATACTGGCCGGACTTCTCCAACACCGGCTACTCCAACACCCCCGCCAACGCCGGTGGCCTCGGGCTGGGGGCCTATCCCGGAAAGCTCACCGACTACGCGGCCGGCATGAGCCCCGACAAGCCGTTGCGGGTCGAATACCCGGACAACAGCGTGATCGCCTTCACGCGCTTCACCGCCTTGAAGACCTACATCTACGGCGACAATCTCACCTTCGTGGGCTGCCTGTTCGAGGGCACGAACCCCAACGACAACCTGGTGCAGATCTACTCCGACACCAACATCAAGTTCCTGTACTCGACGTTCAAGCCCAGCTCCTACGCGATGCCTCCCGGCAACGACGGCACGGTGTCCTCCTCCCACACCGAACCGGGCACGCCGTTCGAGGACTCCTGGCAGCTCGCGACGACGATGAAGGAAGCCGTCGCCGTCATGGACCACAACGACATCTGGGGCAACGCTGGGATGATCATGGTGACGGGATTCCCCGACCGCCCCTCGACCTGGACGAACAACTACATCCATGACATGGCCGACACCACACACGATGTCTATCACCACGATGGCATCGGACCGCAGAGCGAAGGCGACGGCGGAAATATGATCGTCCGCCACAACACCCTGGCATCCCTCGGCAACACCAATGCGCTCGCCCTGCAAGGCACGGGCGTCTACCAGAACGTCTCCGTCACGGACAACTACATCTCCGGATGGGGTTACGCCCTCAGCATCGGCACCGTCGACAACGCCAAGAACATCACCGTGACCGGAAACGTGTTCTCAGCCGAGCTCGATCAGCTGTACGGCTTCCTGTACGGCAACATCTGGGGCGGCTCCGCTCGCGGCTCCACCTGGCGCAACAACCTCATCCAGGCGCGCACCGGCGACGGGAACACCCGCTATTCACCGGCCGACAACGGCAAATATCTGTGGCCAGCCGGCACCACCCACACCACCGACTACACCGGCTGACCATCCCCGCACCCGCCGGCCGAGCACGTCAGGTGGCAGCGGTGTGCCCGCCGCCGGCCGCCGGTGACGTCCGGGTCATCGCGTGTCACCGTCAGGACTGATGAGGCATTGGAGGGAGGCGCCGTACAGTTCGATGGCCCGGTCGAGGGCGGCGTCGGTGACGCCCTCGGGATCCATGATCGTCCAAGCTTGGATGACGCCGAGGAGCTGGGCTCCGGTCAGGTGGGCGCGCAACCGGGTGTCGGGGCCTTCGAGCAGGCCCGCGAGCCGGTCGACGAACAAGCGGGCCGATCGTCTCCTGCAGGGCCGCCCGGACGCGCTCGTAGTCGGAGGTCCGGAGCAGCGTGACAAAGGCGCGGCGGGCCAGAGTCTGAAGCCGTTCGGGCGGTGGGTGCGGCGCGCCGGCCGCGCCGGTGCGTCCGGGAGCGCGGGGCCAGCGCCAAGCCGCCTCCGAGCCGGAGTGGCGCTGCCTGTCGTGGCAGGTCAGCGGCTGTCATCCAGCCGGAACCGGGTGCGGAGAGGCGGGATCGCCTTGCCCGGCGTTTCGCCGGGCTGGCCGTTTCGGGGGGACAGCTCGCGCTGGGTGAAGATGTCGGTCAGCACGCTGATCGGCACACCGGCCTCGGTGCGGTAGCGGAACTGCCGGTCGAGGTTGAGGCTGTAGCGGTTGCGCCGCCCGATGCGCTCGCGGGTCAGATAGCCGGCTTCGTAGAGATCGCGCACGATGTTCTGCGCGGTGCGTTCGGTGATGCCGATGCTGGCGGC
>NZ_VCKX01000625.1 GCF_005889725.1 Nonomuraea zeae | reverse complement strand
TTCCATCGCCCGCCCCGCCGGCCGCCCTCGGGCAGCAGTGGCCGGAGCCGCTCCCACTCAGCGTTCGTTAAGTCACCACGTCCCATGAACTGATCGTGACAACATCACCACGATTAGTCAGCAGATCAAAGAAACAGCTCTTAGTCACCTCGGCCTGTCTCAGAAGTGGATCACCCGGGTGGTCCACTTTCGGGATGCTCTTTGAGCAGGCCAGGGAGGTTTGACCGCCGCGCGGTGGGCAATGCTGGAGCCGTTGTTGAAAGGGGATTCGGGAACCGCATCCGGGCGGTGGTCGTCCTCGTGCTCGCCAGGATCCGCTCTGGCGGTCGGTCAGCAGGCATGTGACGGCCGCCAGGTAGCGACCGCCCCAGCCCTCGGCGAAGGCTTCGATGCGCCGCTGGCGCGGCAACCTCCGGTGCGTCCGCCGCACCGACCCGCCGCCATGCATATCGCAGCACCCCCTCGTCACACTCCTCGAACAGGTCAGTAAAGCCGGTCTGGTCGCTCAAACTCCGCCTCCTGCGGAGTAGGCGGTACGAGGCGCACTGCCTACTCCGCAGGTGTCGCGGCGAGGCCGGATGTCACCCAGAGCCCCTCAACTATGGCTTGCGATCCGCCGAGGGTGGGGGAGAACTCGCAGGTGCCGCCATATGTCAGCACCACCGACACTCCGCGAGCGAGCGCCAGCCCACGCCCGGTCAAGCCGTGCGGTGTCTCCGACGATGAACCGCCTGGTCGAGCACGCTTGGCGAAGTCGTCTGGTTCGATCGGGGGTCGACGGACGTGGATGTCTGTCCAATAGATTCCTAGTTGACAAGGCCGCCAGAGTAACACTGCGAAGCGGATCGGGGTCATCGGCGGAGACATAGTGATCCACTACCGCTGATCTGGAGCAGCTTCAGTGCAAAAGAAAACACGAGCAGCCGCGGTCTTACTGCTGGCCGCCACCGTGCTCGCCGCCCAACCGGCGGCTGCGATGCCCCCTTCCACAGCCCAAGAGGTAGAGACGCCGCATCCTGCCCACCCAGCCCAGCCGAGCAGGGCGCCCGCGTGGTGAACATGAGCCTCGGCGGTCCCGACACGCCGCAGGACGACCTGGGCCGCGCGTAGGCGACAGCGGGCTGAAGCCGGACATCACCGCCCCGGTGTGGACATCACTGCCGCCCGAAGCAAAGACAGCCCGGGGAGGTGCCGTATGTGGCCAACTCCGGCACCTCGATGGCCACGCCGCACGTCGCGACGCTGCTGGCGGGCGCGCGGCCCGGCTGGAAGGCAGGCGCGCTGAAAGGCGCGCTGACCGGGTTCCAGCGACAGGTGGCGCAGAAGGACCTGGTGGCCGTGCGCACCGACCATGCGCGCCACCTGCCGGATGCGGAGTCAACGCGGGGAGCCGGGCCTGGCCGAGCGACGGGAAGATCTTCTCCAACCTGGCGCCGACCCGGTTCGGGACGCCGTTCACGCAGATCGAGTACCTCAACACCGACGACGGCATCCGCTGGCAGCGCATGATGTACGAGTACGGTGCGGACGGGCGGCTCAACCAGTTCGAGTAAGGCGGCGACGCGATCCGCGCCGGGGACGTCCTCTGGACGAACCTGTGACTCCACGGCCAACGCTGGGAACAAGGCTGCCGCAAGACCCGGCAGCTCGAGGTCACTGGCCGGACTTCGTAGGTGGCGGGTGCGAGCGCAACGGTGTAGTTGCCGTCGGCGTCTGCAGAAGTCTGCGTGACCGTCCGATCGAGGAGAACCTCATGCTGATGTTGGTGCGCGGGACTTTGGCGCCGGGGTTCGGGCCTTCAGCCAGATAACCGAAGGCGGCAAAGTGGTGGTGAGCTGAAGGGCTGTGCCTGGTTCCTTGCCAGCACAACCTGCAGATACAAGCGTCGAACCCACCGCCACGCGTCAACTCGCCTCTCCTGCCTGCCCGGCGTTTCGCGAAGTGTTGGGTTGGGGTGTGGTGGTGGTGAGGAGCTTCTCGACGAGGGTGCGTGCGTGTTTGGCGGGGCCTTGGGGGCCGAGGGATTGGCCTGAGGCGTGCAGGCCTTCGAAGACGAGGGTGAGGTGGTCGGCGAGTTCGGTGGGGTTGTCGGCTGTGAGTT
>NZ_VCKX01000624.1 GCF_005889725.1 Nonomuraea zeae | reverse complement strand
GCGTGCTTCCCTCGGGGGCCGGGGGCGGGCGCTTCATCACGCTTTGTGATGCGATGATCACTCGATTTTCGGTTTGGCGGGACAAGTCAGCGTTCGGTGGGGAAGATGGGGAGGCCGGTCCCCATGGGGCCGGAGCCGCGGGCAGTCGTGACGGAGGCGAGGAGAGGGCGCCTCCACCAGGACGTGCCGCCGACCCGGAATCGGCGGGGCGATCCGATGACGGAGAAGTGCTGAGTGCCGCGTGCCTACCTGGATCAGGTCCCTGCGCCCTTTCGACGCCCTCGCCGCCCAGGCGGTGATCGAGCGAACGACCGACCTCCGCGAAGCGGAGCGCTTCATCAGGCTCTTCCACGCCGAGAACCCCGCCGCCGGAGGGCTGCACGCCCGCCTGCGTGACGTCGCGCGCGACGTGGCCAGGTACGGGATCTACACCCACACGTTCGAGGAGCTCGAGTTCGGCGCCAGGGTGGCGTGGCGCAACAGCAGCCGCTGCATCGGGCGGCTCTACTGGCGCTCGTTGCGCGTGCGCGACCGCAGGGAGGTGAACACCCCCGAGGGAGTGGCCCTCGAATGCGTCGCCCACCTGCGCGCGGCCACGGCGAACGGCAAGATCAGGCCCACCGTGACCGTCCTGCCGCCCGACACCCCCGCGCTCCGCGGCCCCAGGGTCAGGAACGAGCAGCTCATCCGGTACGCCGGATACCGCACGCCCGAGGGGGTCGTCGGCGATCCCCGCAACGTCGAGCTCACCGAGCTGGCGCGCAAGCTGGGGTGGCGCGGCGGGTCAGGGCGGTTCGACGTGCTCCCGCTGGTCATCCAGCCGGGGCTGGGCGATCCGCTGCTGTGCAACCTGCCGGGGGACGCGGTGCTGGAGGTGCCGATCCTCCATCCGGAGTATCGGTGGTTCGAGGAGCTTGGTCTGCGCTGGCACGCCGTTCCGGCTATTTCGGATATGTGCCTGGAAATCGGCGGAATCTGCTACCCCTGCGCGCCCTTCAACGGCTGGTACATGGGCACCGAGATCGGCGCGCGCAACCTGGCCGACGCCGACAGGTACGACCAGCTCGGGGTGGTGGCCGAGCGGCTCGGGCTGGACACCTCCACCGAGCGCTCGCTCTGGCGCGACCACGCGCTGGTGGAGCTGAACGTGGCGGTGCTGCACTCGTTCGAGCGGGCGGGGGTCACGATGACCGACCACCACACCGAGTCGCAGCGCTTCCTGACCCACCTGTCGCGGGAGGAGAAGGCCGGGCGCGTCTGCCCGGCGGACTGGTCGTGGATCGTGCCGCCGATGTCGGGCAGTGCCACGCCGGTCTTCCATCGCTACTACGACACCCGCGTCCTCACCCCCGCCTTCGTTCACCACCACTGAGGGGCCTGGCCGATGTGGCTCCGGTCCGCGCTCGGGCTCGGTCTGGGTCAGGTGGAGGTCCGGGTCAGGTGGACGTCCGGGTCAGGTGGCGGTCTGGGTCAGGTGGCGGGCTCGGTCAGGCGGTCGTGGAGGGTGGTCAGCTCGTCAGGGGTGAGGCCGCCGCGGCGCAGGAGTTCGGCGACGTCGAGGCCGTCCAGCAGGGCGCCGACGACCTCGGCCGTGGTGGTGCCCGCCGCGGCCAGCCGCCGGGTCGCGCGCAGGCCGTCGTCGGGCTGGCCCAGCAGGGCGTAGAGCGGGCGCAGGCGGGCCGCGGACAGCGCGTAGTCCGCCAGGATGTCCTCCGGCGCGACCCCGGCCAGCGCGAGCAGCAGGATCGTGATCAGCCCCGTGCGGTCGCGGCCGGCCACGCAGTGCACGAGCACCCCGCCGGGCGGCGCCTGGACGATCGCCCGCATCGCGCCGGCGCAGCGATCCGGCCACTGCTCCAGGTAGGGGCGCAGGTAGAACGGGGTCCCGTGCAGCTCGCGGCCGGGATCGCCGGGCCGGTCGAGCGGCAGGTTGACGACGGTCATCCCGGGTGGCCGGTGGCCGGGGTCCGCGCGGTGCTCGCCGGGGCCGCGCAGGTCCAGGATCGTCCGTACGCCGTGCGCCGCCGCGGCCTCCCACCCCCCTGTCTCTCATACACATCT
>NZ_VCKX01000623.1 GCF_005889725.1 Nonomuraea zeae | reverse complement strand
CCCTCCGCCTGACCCCCGCCGGGGCCGGTCACTTCTCGGCGATGCCGAAAGCCGTCCACCCCAGGTCGGGGAAACCGGCCGCCGTGGACACCGCCGCCGACGCCGCGTTCGAGTGCGCGTGCAGGTACGTCGGCACCGCCCCCTCGTCGAGCACCCGCCGCGCCGCCTGGGCCACCAGTTGCCTGGCCAGCCCGCGCCCGCGCGCCTCCGGGGCCGTCACCACCGAGAGCTCGTGCCCGAACGCGTCATGGCGCTTGATCCCCACCCCGGCCAGGTGCGAGCCCGTGTCCGGGTCCACGGCCACCAGCACCTCGCCGCCGAACACGTGCAGCCACTCCGGCACCCCGGGCGCGGTGGCGGGCACCCAGTCGCCCGCGTCCGCCAGCGGGGCCGGCCGGGTGGTCCAGCGGTAGACGGCCTCGAACCAGCCGCGCTCGCCGTACCCGACGATCTTCGGGATCTCCGCCAGCGTCCGCGCGGCCGTCACGCGGGCCACGTGCTCAGGCGCCACCGACAGGACCGCGCCGTCAGGGGTGCCCACGCCGAGCGCTGGATGGACGCGCCCGTCCCAGGCCGGCGCGGTACGCCGGTCCGAGCCTGTGACGTGGAGCTTCTCCTCGGGGGGCCAGGCGCCGAGCCAGTGCCGCAGATGATCGGTAAGAGACACGAAACTACTATAAGAAGTAGTAAAAATATCGATTACAGCAGGGGTGTGGTTACTCGCGCGAAGGGGCTCGACACGCCGCGTGACGCCGAGATAGCGTCCTGACATAAGGATCTTTATCCTGTCAGGAGGTCCCCTATGGAAGTTCCCGGCTACACGGAGATCCGGGAACTCGGACACGGCGGGACAGGCCGGGTCATGCTCGCCGTACGGGACTCCGACGGCCTCGCGGTCGCGATCAAGCACCTGTCGGAGCCGCTGCGCCAGGACACGTCGTTCGTGGCGCGGTTCAGGGCCGAGGCGATGGTCATCCGGGAGATCGACAGCCCGTACACGGCCCGGCTGCTGGACTACGTCGAGGCGGGCGACGACGCCGTCATCGTGATGGAGCTGGTCGACGGTGTCACGCTGCGGCGGCTGCTGGAGCACGAGGGCAGGACGGGCCCGGAGGCCGCGCTCACGGTGCTCAAGGGGGCGCTGCTCGGGCTGGCCGAGGCCCACCGGCACGGGGTCGTGCACCGCGACTTCAAACCCGAGAACGTGATCATCACCCAGGACGGCGACAGCAAGCTCGTCGACTTCGGCGTGGCCGCGCGCTTCGGGGAGACCGCCGCGCTCGCGGGCACCCCCTCGTACATGGCACCCGAGCAGTGGGACGACGCCCCGGCGAGCCCCGCGACCGACGTCTACGCCGCCACGCTCGTCTTCTTCGAATGCCTGACCGGTCACCGGGTCTTCCAGGGCCTGAACGTGGCCGCGCTGGCCTACCAGCACCAGCACGTCGCGCCCGTGCTGGAGGACGTGGCGGAGCCGCTGCGCGGGCTCGTCGAGCACGGGCTGGCCAAGGACCCGGCGGAGCGGCCGGAGTCGGCGCAGGCGTTCCTGGCCGAGGTGGAGGAGGCCGCGCTCGACGCGTACGGGGACGAATGGGAGCTCCGGGGGCGCGCCGGGCTCGGGATCCTGACCGTGCCGCTCGCCGCGCTGCTGCCCCGGCCGCAACCGATCGCCGAGGACGGCGCCGGCACGAGCATGGCCCACACCACGCTCACGCCCGCCACCAAGATCGCGGTGACCGGCGGGCTGGTGCTGGCGACCGCGGCGGCGGTGGTCGCGGCGTACGTGATCTGGAACGACTCCGACCCCGAGCCGGGGCCCGGCCTCGCGCTCCCGCCCGCCACGTCCGCGCCCCCGTTCACGCCGCCGGGCACCACGGAGCCGGGCTCGCCGACGCCCAGCCCGGAGGAGTCGGGCGCGGGCACGCCGTCCGTCATCTCCATCGCCGAGCCGAGCCTGGGCCCGAGCGCGCCGACGGCGCCTCCCACGGGCGGGCCGCTGCCGCCGCCGGGCACGCCGGAGCCGACCCGGCAGCCGCCGACGCGATCGAGCCGGCCGGAGCCGACCACGCGCCCGCCCACCAGCGAGCCGCCCGCGACCCGGACGTCCACCGAGCGCCCCGACCTGCCCGACAG
>NZ_VCKX01000622.1 GCF_005889725.1 Nonomuraea zeae | reverse complement strand
ACCGCCACCACCAGATCGGCACCCCGATCCAGACACACCCCCACCACCGACTCAGCCCCGACACCCTCGCCGATCAAAACATGAGCCAGCCGATTCGCCCGCTCATCCAACTCGGCGTAAGTGACCTCCTCCGAGGCCACGAGCGCCACCGCATCCGGCCGACGCACCACCTGAGCCTCGAACAACTCCACCACCGGCACGCCGAGCCCATCGGCCGCCGTGGCGTTCCACTCCTCCACCACCCAACGCCGCTCGTGCTCCCCGAGCAGGTCAACCTCGCTCAGCCGTGTCCGCGTGTCAGTGCCGACGGTCTCCAACACCCGCACCCAATACCGCGCGATCCGCTCAGCCCACTCAGGATCGAACAGATCGCTAGCAACCGTCACCGACCCCCGCACCCCAGCCGGCGCCCCCTCACCGTCGAACGCCTCGCTGACCATCACGTCAAGGTCGAACTTGGCCGCCCGCTCGCCCGCCGACGCGGCTCCCGGCCGGACGACGGGCAGGTTCAGTGCCGCGCCGACGGTGTCGCCCTTGGTCAGCACCACCTGGAACAGCGGGTGGCGGGCCATCGACCGCGACGGCGCCAGCTCCTCCACCAACCGCTCGAACGGCACGTCCTGATGAGCGAACGCCGCCAGACTCCGCTCCCTGACCCGCCCCAGCAGTGCGCGGAACTCCGGATCGCCGGACAGGTCGGCCCGTACGACCAGCGTGTTGACGAAGCAGCCGATCAGATCCTCCAGCGCCACGTCCGTCCGGCCCGCGTTCGCCGACCCGATCGGGACGTCCGTGCCGGCGCCGAGCCGCGACAGCAGCACCGCCAGCGCGGCCTGCAGCACCATGAACACCGTCACGCCCTCGGCACGGGCCACCTCGACGAGCCGCGCGTGCACCTCGGCCGGCACCAGCAACGGCACGCTGTGACCCCGGTGGGAGGCGACGGCGGGACGCGGCCGGTCGAACGGCAGCGCCAGCTCCTCCGGCGCCCCCGCCAAAGCCTCCCGCCAGTACGCGACCTGGCGCGCGATCAGGCTGTCCGGGTCGGCTTCGTCGCCGAGGAGTTCGCGCTGCCACAGGGTGTAGTCGGCGTACTGCACCGGCATCGGCTCCCACGCCGGGGCGCGCCCTTCGCGGCGGGCCGCGTACGCCAGCGAGAAGTCACGCGCCAGCGGCGCCCTCGACCAGCCGTCGCTGGCGATGTGGTGGATCACCACGACCAGGACCCGCTGATCGAACAACCACGCCCGGATCGGCACCTCCGTAGTGAGGTCGAAGGCGTATTCCGTGGCGCCGGCAACGGCCTCGTCTACGTCAGGAACGCCGGCGACCGTCAGGGTCCAGTCCAGCTCGTCCAGGGGCACGACGTGCTGGTACGGCTCGCCGTCCGCGACGGGGAAGACCGTCCGCAGCACCTCGTGCCGCTCGATCACGTCCCGCAGGGCCAGGCCGAGCGCCTCCTGATCGACCTCGTCCGCCAGGCGCAGCACGATCGGCACGTTGTAGGTCGCGCTGCGCCCTTCGAGCTGGCCGATGAACCACAACCGCCGCTGCGCGAACGACAACGGCACCCGCTCCGGCCGTTCCCTCGCCGCCAATCCGACCCGTGCCGCGTCCGCGTCGCCCAGCCGGGCTGCCAGCCGGGCCACCGTCGGCGCCTCGAACAACGCCCGCAGCGGCATCTCGACGCCGAGCACCGATCGGACGCGGCTGGCGAGCCGGACCGCGAGCAGGGAGTGGCCACCGAGCGCGAAGAAGTCGTCGTCCACACCGACGCTCTCCAGGCCGAGCACCTGTGCGAACACGGCGCAGAGAATCTCCTCCCGCACGTCGGCCGGGCCTCGTCCCGCTTGGGCGGTGCGGTCGGGGGCGGGCAGGGCTTTGCGGTCGAGCTTGCCGTTGGCGCTCAGCGGCAGCGCGTCCAGAACGACCGTGGCGGCAGGCACCATGTAGGACGGCAACCGGTCCGCGACGAACGCCCGCACCGATTCGGCCAGCCCCGCCCCGTCCCCGGCGGGAACGGCGTAAGCGACCAGACGCTTGTCACCCGGCGTGTCCTCACGAGCCACCACCACCGCCCGAGCCACACCCGGATGAGCGGCCACCGCCGCCTGCACCTCACCCAACTCGATCC
>NZ_VCKX01000621.1 GCF_005889725.1 Nonomuraea zeae | reverse complement strand
TGAAGCCGTAAAGGATCAACACGGCGAGATGGAGGCGAGGAGCGCGGCTGCGTTCCGGTAGCGGATTGTGGCCGGTGCGGGGTTGTAGCCATCGTTTTCCAGGAGTGGGCGGGCGTCGATGAGGGTGTTGCCGATGGTGCGTGGGCTGACTTCGAACAGTTCGCTGAGGGCTTGCCGGGTGCAGACTTTCCGCTGGTAGAGGATGGTGGCGAGGATCCGTTCGGCGTCGGTGATCTTCTGTTGGAAGATGCCACCGCGGGCTCCGGGGAGGCGTTCGCCACCGCGACGCTCGTAGCGGAGGCGTTCGAGGCGGGCCGCTTGCAGTGGGGTCAGCCGCTCGATCATCTGATGGAGCTCTTCGCGGCTCATCCCGGTCAGAGCGGGGTGGGAGAGCGTTTCGGAGATCCGGGGCCGCTGGGCAGGGACGTCGTCGTTGTCCAGGAAAACGTGCAGTTGCGCGGGGGTGGTGAACCGCAGGGTGGTGGCGGGGATGGTGATCTGATTCTCGGTGAGAAGTTTGCGGGTCTCGGCGATCCAGTAGCCGATCGTGAAGTCGCTGACCTCGAGCATGTCGGACAGGACCTTTTGGGAACAGATCTGGCGAAGGTAGACCACCGTGATCAGCACCCGGTCCGCGTCACAGAGCAGTCTCTGGGACCCGGCGCCCTTGGCGCGGCGACGTCCACCGCCACGCTGGTGGAACATGCGCTGCTCGGCCCGAGCGGCCTGGGCGGGAGCGAGCCGGCGAGAGAGGTCGCCCAGTTCGGCTTCGGTCATGCCGGTCAGACGGGGGTCGGCCAGGGCGCGCAGCGCTGCGGCGCGGACCTGCGCCCGGTCGGCGCTGACGACGCCCGGCTGATCAGCGATGGTGGCCTGGTCGGGGCGGATCGTGTAGTTCCAGGAGCTATGGGTGGGGTGGGCGTGGATCGGCAGCTCGGCGAACCGGGCCTTGCTCACCGTGACGCCCAGCGGATACGAGGTGGTGTCGAGTTCGGCTTCGACCCGCAACCCGGTGCGGGTCCGCGTTGAGGCGATCGTGTTGACCACGACGTCGTGGCTGGTCAACGGCCGTCCGCGCCAGTTCATCGTGACGTGGGAGAACAGCCTGTGTTCGATCTTGTTCCATTTCGACGTCCCCGGCGGAAAGTGACATACCGTGATCGCCAGGCCGGTCTCGGCGGCCAGGGCGGCGAGTTCGGCTTTCCAGACCCGATACCGGTAGCTGTTGGAGCCGCCCGCGTCCGCGGTGATCAGCAGCTGAGAGGCGTTCGGGTAGTCCAGACTGCCGCGGGCCTGCCACCAGCGGCGGATCGAGGCGACCGCGAACGTTGAGGTGTCGTGGTCGATGCCGACGTTCACCCAGCCGGTGTTCGCGCTGATGTCGTAGATCCCATACGGGATGGCCTGAGCGACGTCGGGACCGGTGAAGAAGAAGCTGTGGTCCTCAACCTTGATCGGGTCGCCCTTCGGCCGCCACTCACGGCCCGGGTTGGGGAGTCGGCCGAGCTGCTCGCGCTTCTTGGTATCGACGCTGATCACCGGCTCTCCCTCGGCCTGGTGCTGCTTGACCTGCTCGTTGATATAGCGGAACTGCGCATCCCGGTCCGGGTGCTGCTTGCCTTCCAGGGTCTTGGCGTTGCCCTGCAGGCTGAACCCGGCTTCGCGCAGAAGCCGCCCGACTGTCGGAGGCGACACTCGGTGCCCTCGTTGGGTCAGCTCGTCGGCCAGGTGCCGCAGCGACTTGGTCGTCCAGCGGAGCGGCGACATTGGTTCGCCCCGCTCGTCCGGCTCTACCAGCGCCATCAGGGCGGGAATCAGGTCCGGGTCGATCTCCTCGATTGGTTTTCGGCCGCCACCGGCATGGCGGACTCGACCATCGTCGAGAG
This sequence comes from Nonomuraea zeae, assembly GCF_005889725.1. GTDB lineage: Bacteria > Actinomycetota > Actinomycetes > Streptosporangiales > Streptosporangiaceae > Nonomuraea > Nonomuraea zeae. The sequence continues at coordinate 262 of NZ_VCKX01000621.1, read as the reverse complement.
GCTCGTCACCCGCCTCCAGTTCGAAAACACCGGCACGGACCGTTGTTTCCGACGCCCCAGCCACTGTCGCCACCGCTCGAACACCGCCATGCCCGAGCAGTCGCGCTTCCTGCCCGAGCAGCAGACGCCGCTGACGCTCATTCAGATGCGGAAGGAGCACGTCGAACCGCCGTGCGAGTTGAGACAAGACGTCGTCGGGGAAGCCCATACCGTCCCAACGAACCGAAGATCAGAAAGCAACGCTTTATTTCTTGGTGGCTTC
>NZ_VCKX01000620.1 GCF_005889725.1 Nonomuraea zeae | reverse complement strand
TGTTGAGTCGGCCTGGGGCGCGGTGCCGGGATTGCTCTCAGTCCGTTTCCCCAGGCCGCTCGCCGAACCCGCCGTGCCGATCTCTCGGCAACGGGCTCTCCACGGTCTCTATCGTCAGGCGGGGTTCGCAGGAGGCCATGGACAGGGGATCTTGTTGCCTCGGTAGGCGTAGCGGATGATTGTCATGCGCTTACTGAGGCTGAAATACTCGACCCCACCTGCGGCTATCACCCACCGGCCGGAGCCGTCTTTCAGGTGACGGCGCAGCTGCCCCCAGTTCCAGCCGTGTCTGGCCCGCAACATGTGGACGAGTCTCCACCAGGTGAAGGTATCCAGCTTGTCGAAGGTCCACTTGGCCACGGCGTGTTTGAAATAGTTGGCCCATCCGCGCATGATCGAAGCCAGTCGTTTCAGCACGGAGGCGAAGTCCTGCTGCGATGTCTTGTGGGTCAGGGCACGGATCTTCGCCCTCACCGACCGTTTGGCCCGGTCGGCGATGAAGGTGTAGACGTACCACTTGTTCGAGCCCCTCTTGCGTTTCCACCGGATGCGGAAACCGAGAAAATCGAACCCATCGCTCATGTGGACCACCTGGGTTTTGGCTGGTGACAGCCGTAACCCAAGAGGTTCCAGCACGTCGGCGACGTCCTCGCGCAACGCCTGGGTATCGGCCTGCGAGCCGTGCACCAAGATGACGAAGTCATCGCAGTAACGCACGATCCGCCACGTAGGCCGTCCCTTGGAGCGCCGGTAGGCGCGCTTGCCCGAGGTCGACATCGGCCCGTCGTTCTTCCACGGAGCCATCACATGCTCATCGAGCACGCTCAGCACCACGTTGAAGATCAGTGGGGACAGGATGCCGCCCTGCGGCGTACCGGTGTAGGTATTCCGGTGTTCGCCGAGTTCGGTGAGGATCCCGGCTTTGAGGAACGCCTTGACCAGTGCCAGAACGCGCTTGTCCTTCACCCGTAACCGCACCCGATCCATGATCGCCGTGTGCGAAACGTTGTCGAAGGCCGCTTCGATGTCTGCATCCAGCACCCAGCGATAGCCGCGGGTGCCGAAGTGGTGAATCTCCGCGATCGCGTCGTGGGGTCGCCGCCGGGGCCGGAACCCGTAGGAGACCGGCAGGAAATCGGCCTCGAAGAGGGGTTCCAGCACCAGTTTGAGCGCCGCCTGGACGACCCGATCCGCAATCGCCGGTATGCCCAGCGCGCGGACCTTGCCCGACCCGCCCGGCTTGGGGATCTTGCGTTCCCGCACCGGGAGCGGCCGGAAGATGCCCGTCTTGAGCTGGGCCCGCAGGTCGTCCAGAAACCCTGGGACGCCGACCTCCTCCTCAACGTAGGCGACCGTCAGGCCGTCCACGCCGGGAGTGCCGGCTCCCCGATTACCCGCGACCCGGTCGAACGCCACCAACAGCGTCGCCGGGTCATGCACGAGATTGAACAAGTCATCGAACCGGCGGCCGGGGTCGGCCACCGCCCAACGGTGAAGCTTGGCCTGCATCTCCGATACCTTCCGGCGCGGCCCCATCTCGCCCTCGGGGATCTGCTCCGGCCAGGCGTCCCCGTTCGGGGGCGCGTCTTTCGGCATTACAGCCTCCAGTCCTTCTCGAAACCGCTGCCGCCCTTCCCCATGTGCGCGGGCTCTCCCCGGCTCGGAGTACTACGGCGGCTCCGCCCCGTCCCGGGTTGATCAGCGGTCGATGCGCTCAGCCCGGCCACCCCGCTGGAGGCGGAGCACCTGGCAAGACCCGGAACGGTTCCCGTGTTCACGGTGAGTCACTCGACGGAGGAGGAGCCCGACTATGCCCCTGCGGCATCGCTGTGAGTACGCCGCAGATCTTCCTCACAGCCTCCCCAGCGGCTCATACATACCGCCGTAAGAGTTCTCCGCCCGTGATGAGGGGCGGATGCGCACCGCTTCCAGCCCATATCCACCAGATTCGAGCTGGCGCCTGATCAAGGGGGTGTCACACGCCGGTTCCTCGCGTACTCCTTTCCGTCTCGCTAGCCGGACCCGGACCATCTGGTAGTACTGGCCCGTCCCGGCGTTGTCAGGGCTGCTCCCGCCCTCCCCGGCACCACCCGGATCAGGCTGCCCTCAGCTCCACCTCCCTGCTGCGACAGGGTCAGCGGTGAAGGTCTTTCACC
>NZ_VCKX01000619.1 GCF_005889725.1 Nonomuraea zeae | reverse complement strand
GTCGGTGGCGGGGTGTAGTTGTATACGCGTGACGTTGAAGTTGACCTGGCCCCAGATCCTCTCGTGGCGCCTGCGCAGGCAGTTCGTGAGCGCGGCCGACGGTTCCGACGCCGTGTCGGTCGTCCGGCGCCTGTGCGGCGTGCAGACGCAGGTCGCCTCGTCGGCAGAGCTCGCCGTCGCGGTCAGGAGCGCCGAGCCCGACCCGGGCGAGATCGGCAGGGCCCTGTGGTCCGATCGCACCCTGGTCAAGACCTGGATCATGCGCGGCACGCTGCACCTGCTTCCCGCCGGCGAGCTGGCTGACTACTGCGCTGCCCTGAGCACGCTGCGGTTCTGGGAGAAGGGCTCGTGGCAGCGCGGCCACGGCGTCACCGCCGACGAGATCGCGGCGATCATCAAGGCCGTCCCCCGGGCGCTGGAGGCCGAGGGCCCGCTGACACGCGAGGAGCTGGTCGGCGCGGTGGTGGACGTGACAGGTGACGCCCACCTGCGGGAGGCGCTCACCTCCGGCTGGGGTGCCCTGCTGAAGCCGCTGAGCCGCCTCGGCGAGCTGTGCTACGGCCCGCCCCGCGAGGGCAGGGTGACCTTCACCGCCCCGCGCACGTGGATCCCGGGCTGGCCTGCCGCGCTCCCCCCGCAGGAGGAGGCGGGAGTTCGGCTGGCCCGCGCGTTCCTGGGCGCGCACGGGCCGGCGACGCCGGAGATGTTCGACACGTGGCTGTTCGGCGGTGTGGCCAGGAAGGCGGTGCTGAAGGGCTGGTTCCGTGACCTGGCGCCGGAGCTGACGGAGGTCGAGACCGGTGACGGCCTGGTGCTGCTGGCCTTGGCCGAGCACCTCGACGACCTCGCGAGCACCCGGGCGTCGGCTGAGGTCCACCTGCTGCCGAGCTTCGACCAGTACATCCTGGCCGCCCCGCGCACGCTCGCCCCGCTCATTCCGCCGCTGCTCAAACCCAAGGTCAGCCGTCAGGCGGGGTGGATCTCCCCCGTGGTCGTGCACGAGGGCCGGGTGGCGGGTGTCTGGGAGGCCAAGAACGGCGACATCACCCTCGACCTCGCCACCTCTGTGCCCCAAGCATCGCTCGACGCGGCCGTCACCCGGATGCGCGCCCTCCTGTCCTGACGCGCGAGCCGGGTCCCGTCCGGCAGGTGGCATCTCGACCATGGGATTAGGCGGTGGGCTTGGTGCGGTGGGGCATGGGCGAGGGCCAGGCTCCGGTGAGGGCCCATTCGGGCGTGGCTAAGGCTTGCTTGGGCATGACGAGGCCACCTTTGGGCGCAACCATGCTCGCTCGGGCATGGTGACGCCTCTCAGGCCCGGCCAGTCCCCTCGGGCACGGTGACGTCCCTCCCTCGGCGCTGCCAAGCTCACCCTGGACATGGCGAAGTGGGCCGTCACGGTGGCTTGGGAGGTCCGTGCGGCCCTGGGTGGGTGGGGTCAGGAGGCGGTGCCGGCCATGGTGCGGTCGACGATGCCCTTGTTGCCCTCCTCCCGCGCGCAGTGGGCGCAGCAGTACCAGTGCTCGCCCGACTGGACGCCATGCCCGATGACCTTGGTGCCGCAGTGCTCGCAGATGGGCGCCATCGCCTCGATCGCGCACTGGAAGCAGTCGAAGGTGTGCACCGCTCCCTGGGCGTGCACCTCGAACGCCATGTCGTAGTCGTTGCCGCAGGTCTCGCAGACAGCCATGGTGATCCCCTTTGCAGTCGATCCGCCGGGGGGATACCCGGTTCCTGGTTCTCGCTTCCCCAAGCAACCACCATATTCAGGCCGCCTCCCCGAGTCACCGCTTCCGACCGGCGGTGTCCCCGGCACACGGCGTCCCCGGGAGGCACCGGCCCGGCAGGTGGCGAGGGGCAAGGGTGGTCAGTGGCGGCGTAGGGCGAAGGCGGTCAGCAGGGGCAGGCCCAGGAGCCCGAGCGCGGCCAGCGCGGCCGGCAGGCCGAGCCAGCCGCTCAGCCCCGCCACCAGCAGCGGGCTGACGACGAACCCCGTGTACGAGATCGTCGACACCCCCCAGACGATCGTCCCGCTCGCGTCGTCGGCGGCGGCCCGGCTGAGCAGGGCGGGCACCAGCGGCCCGAGCGCCAGCCCGGTCACCGCGAACCCGGCCATGGAGACCAGCACCTGTCTATTATACACATCTCCGAGCCCACGAGACCCTCCT
>NZ_VCKX01000618.1 GCF_005889725.1 Nonomuraea zeae | reverse complement strand
GCCCGACGCTCGACGGGCTGGGCGCGGTGGGGGGCGGGGCCCATGCGGACCACGAGCACGTCATCGTCGCCGAAATGCCCCGGCGCACCGCACTCCTCCGCGCCCTGATCGAAGCGACCCGCTCGACGTGACACCACCCCTGCTTTCGCGCCCCGGTCAAAGCGATCCACGCGGTGGCCGCCCACGGGTGTCCGGCTTCTGGCCGGAGCAACCCGGAACACGTGCAACCCGCCTCGTCCCCACCCCCCGATCGATCGAGGCAATCCACGGACGTGCCACCGCGCGCGCCTTCCCCCCTGGCCGCAGCAGCCCGGAACACGTGCCGCCTGCCGCGTCTCCGCCCTCATCGATCGAAGCACTCAACGGACGCGCCACCGCACGCCCCTTCACCTCCTGGCCGAAGCGACCCGCCGACATGACGCCATACGCGCCTTCAACGCCGTACGCGCCTTCACCTCCGGGCCGAAGCGGTCCGAAGAGGTGCCACCCGCTTCGTCTTCGTGGCCCAATCGAAGCGATCCACGGACGTGACCCGCACGCGTCTTCGCGTCCGGGGGCCGGGGCGTGATCCGGTGACACGACGCCGCCCCCCGCCGGGAGTTACGGCGGAGGGCGGCGGACGGATTGCTCTGCTAGACGACCGGGCCGAGCTTCCTCTCCATCTCGCACCGGTTGGCGAACTCCTCGTAGTACGGCTCCCGCCGGCCGTACCAGTGGCCGGTCACCTCGACCTCGACCGGATCGTAGATGCGTGGGCAAGGGCCGGGATCGACGTCGAGATCCCCCACCCATCCGTCCACGCTGCGTAGCGCGTCGCACGCCTCTCGCGGGCGGGGATGGAACCCTCCGTCGGGGGCGCAGGTGAGGCGCATCGAGTAGGCGCCGCCGTCGCGGGGGGTGACGGTGATGAACAGTTCGGCTCCCGCGGCGGCGGCGCTGGCGGGGAACGCCGCGAACGGCCCCGCGACGATGGCAGCCGCACACAGCCCGAGCGCGGTCACCCTGCGGGCAGCGGTCAGCATAAGCGACATGGAAACCTCCCTGGTCAAGGCCGTTCCGAGCATGGAACGACGCACCCCACATGACTACAGTCAGTGACCAATTTTCGACCACTAGTGCCATGGTGATCTCAAGGTGCTGGTGTGGTTACAGAGTGCTATCTCTACTGGTGAGGCGGCATACATCGGCGACCTGATAGGGGGAAGGGGCCCGCCAGGGCTGAAGGGGCGAGGAGCTACTCCGCTATGCGAGATGCCACCTCGCGGGTTGCGCGGCTGCGGCCGTCAGTGGGCCGTCTGCGGCGGAAGTCAGGCCTGCCCCATCCGGTTGCGCGTCGGCACGGTGGGGTGTCAGCCCGGCAGGGCGTGGCTGTGGAGCGGCGGGGTGTCGGCCCGGCAGGGCGTGGCTCTGCAGCAGCAGGGTGTCGCCGCGCAGCCGGTGGGGCGATGCGCTGGCGGCCGGGTCCGGTGGGACGACGCGTGCGGCAGGACGACGGGTCCGACGGGACGACGCGTCCGACGGGACGGTGGGTGCGGTGGGACGACGTGTGCGGCGGGACGGTGGGGCTGATCGAAGTCCGGGTGGTGGCGTGCGTAAATGGGGTCATGAGTGGTTATGGCGAGGCGTCGGCCAAGGCGGCTGGCGTGGTGATTCGGGAATTGCAGGAGATAGCCGAATTCCAGCAGGTCTACCGGTTGTTTGATGAGATCTGGCATCCGGATCCACGGAATGTGCCGGTGACGATGGAATTGATGATCGGATTCGCGCACACAGGCAGCTACGTGGCCGGCGCCTTTGAGGGTGACGTGCTGGTGGGTGCTTCCGTGGGGTTTCTGGCCGCCCGGCGGACGTTGCACTCCCATGTCACCGGGGCCGTGATCGGCCGGGGCATCGGGTACGCGCTGAAGTCGCACCAGCGGGACTGGTGCCTCGATCGCGGGCTCGAAAGGATCACGTGGACCTTCGATCCGCTCGTACGCAGGAATGCCCGGTTCAATCTGGTCAAGCTGGGGGCCATGCCCGAGGAGTATCTGGAGGACTTCTACGGGGCGATGGCGGATGCGATCAACGAGGGGGATGCGTCCGATCGGCTCCTGGCGGTTTGGCGGCTGGCCGGTGAGGGCGAGGCAGGGCGGCCGGGCGGGGTGGATGCGGCCGGGGCTCGGGTCGTGC
>NZ_VCKX01000617.1 GCF_005889725.1 Nonomuraea zeae | reverse complement strand
ATCCCAACCAAAAAGGAATCCATCAAGAATCCGAAAACCCTTGACGGGGTTATGCATGGTTAATCATGCACTGGCTTTTAACACACTGTTGAGTTCTCAAGAAACGGACGCGTACATCCCCACCAGAATCTCTGCGATCCCGGCTTGGAGGCGTTCATTTCGTTCTGCGTTCTTTCGTTGTGTCTTAATTCTTTCAGCCGTTCCAGTCCCTGTCAAATTGACCGGACTTGCTCGACCTGCGGGAATTAAGCTCTGCCCCGTTTCCGGGACAACCCCTCTAACTTACCAGCCGATCCGAGTGCACGCGCACGTTCACCGGAGTGTTGGTGTCTGGAGGTTGTCCCCGAGTGAGGCCGGCGATCACCGCCGTCCTCGTGGGACTGGTGAACTCTATGTACGCCTCCGGGAACCGTCAAATCGATGGTTCTCCCGTCGGCCCGGGGTAAGTAGGGGGCGTGCGAGATCAACACGTCCCCAGGGCGCTCATCATCCTGGTGGGCATCGCCGGAGCGGTGATCGCCCTCTTCGGACTCCGCGAGGTGGCCTCCATCGCCGGGCCAGTCGTGCTGGCCCTGGTGCTGGTCATCGCCGTCGCCCCGGTGCGCAGCTGGCTCGACGCCAGGCGTGCGCCCGTCTGGCTCCAGGTGGCGGTGCCGTTCCTCATCGTGGTGCTCGTGCTGCTGAGCATGGCCGGGATCCTGACCATCTCGGCCACCCAGCTCGCCTTTCTGCTGCCCAGCTACACCAGCCAGTTCGACCAGCTCATCGACGACTCCCAGCACTGGGCCACCACCCACGGCGTCAGCAACGACATGCTGAGCAAGGCGCTGCAGGCGTTCGACCCCGGCAAGATCCTCGGCTTGGCGCAGAGCCTGGTCGGCAGTTTGATCGGCGTGCTCTCCTCGCTTTTTCTGATCGTGGTGCTGCTGCTGGCCATGTGTCTCGACGCGCCGATGACGGCCAAAATTCTGATGAGCGGTGAAGGCAGCAGGCCGCAACTGGTGGAGGCGCTGGCCACGTTCGCGCACAAGACCCGGCGCTATCTCATCGTTTCGACCGTCTTCGGGCTGATGAACGCCATTCTTGACGTGATCGCCCTTTCCCTGCTGGACGTGCCCCTGCCCCTGCTCTGGGGGGTGCTCGCGCTCATCGCCAACTACATTCCGAACATCGGCTTCGTCATCGCCCTCCTGCCGCCCACCATGCTCGCTCTGCTGGACGGCGGGGTGCAGACGATGGTGCTCGTCCTCGTCGCGTACATCGTCATCAACGTCGTCACGCAGTCGTTCATCCTGCCCAAATTCCTGGGGGACGCGGTCGGGCTCTCGACGACGATGACGTTCATCTCGCTGATCGTCTGGACCTTCGTGCTCGGCCCGCTGGGCGCCATTCTCGCCATCCCGCTCAGCCTGCTGACGCGGGCCCTGCTGATCGACAGCGACCCGAGCGCCCGGTGGGCTCAGGCGCTCGTGTCAGGCAAGCTCCCGAACGGGTGAGACGAGGCCGCGCAGCGACACCCCGCTCAGCCGCTTGACGTCGTGTGACAGGTGCGCCTGGTCGGTGTAGCCGGCCGTGACCGCCACCTCCGCCAGCGGGACGCCGGCGCGGGCCAGCCGGAGCGCGCACTGGAAGCGGACGATGCGCTGGAGGGTCTTCGGCGCGTAGCCGAAGGCCGTCACGCTGCGGCGCTGGAGCTGGCGTTCGCTGAGGCCGAGTGACCAGGCCACGTCCGCGACCGTCCGGCCCTTGCGCAAGCCGGTGGCGATGGCGCGGGTGGCGGGGTCGAGGGCGGCCGATCGGGCGAGGCGTGCCCGGACGGCGGATCGCATGACCTCGAGCCGGGACTGGATGGTGGCCGCCAGGCGAGCGGCGAGCACGTCCGAAGGATCCCCCAGGCGGGCGGCGGGAACGTCCGAAGGGTCCCCCAAGCGGGCGGCGGGAGGGCCTTCGGGGCGGTCCCGCAGGCTGGTGGCCGGGCTGGGTGCGAGGTCGGAGAGGGCCAGGCTCGGGTCCAGATCCAGGCCGGGGCCCGGACCACGGTCCAGATCCGAAAGGTCCAGGTTCGGGGGCAGGAGCGAAACGTCCAGGCCCGAAAGGTCCAGGGTCGAGTCCAGGTCCGAAAGGTCCAGGGTCGGGGGCAGGTCCGAGAGGTCTGCGTGGTCCAGGTCGGGGC
>NZ_VCKX01000616.1 GCF_005889725.1 Nonomuraea zeae | reverse complement strand
GGTGTGGCCCTTGGCGGGGCGCCCGAGCTGGGGGAGCGGATGTGGGCGCTGGGGCGCGATCTGGGGGTGGCCTTCCAGATCGTGGACGACATGCTCGGCATCTGGGGCGATCCGCTGGTCACGGGCAAGCCTGTCTACAGTGACCTGCGGCGCGACAAGAAGACCTTCCCCGTCCTCGCCGCCCTGGGCACGGGCGGGGCCCCCGCCCGCGAGCTGTCGGAGATGCTGTCGGCCGGATTGGCGGACGAGGAGTCCATCCAGGAGGCCGCCCGCCTCGTGGAGGAGGCGGGCGGGCGCGCGTCGGCCCAGGAGACGGCCGATCAGTACCTCTCGTCCGCGCTGACGGCCCTGGACGAGTGCCTGCCGGAGGCGACGGAGCTGCGTGCGCTGTGCTCCTCACTGGTGAACCGCGACAACTGACCGCGTTCGGCCGCATCCGGCTGGGCCGACGGCGTCAACTGACCGCGTCCGGCCGCATCCGGCTGGGCCGACCGCGTCAACCGGCCGCATCCGGCTGGTCCGGCCGCGTCAGCTGACCGCGGCCGGCCTGCGTACGTCGTGAAGACGACGCCGGATGGCGGCCCTGGGGCGCCTCTGGCGGGCCGCCGGACGCGCCGCGACTGTCCGGCGTCCGGCGGCGGCTCCCGATCGCGGCTGCCGGTCGGCGGTCGTGTGGCCAGAGTCAGTCAGCCGGCGGCCGTCGGTCAGAGGCGGTCCGTCAGAGGTAGTCGGTCAGAGGCGGCTGGTCAGAGGCGGCTGGTCAGAGGCGGGAGGCCTCGTCCAGCAGCGCCAGCTCCTCGGCGCTCAGCGTCAGAGCCGCGGCCGTCATGATCGGCTGGAGCTGCTCGACGTTCCGGGCGCTGGCGATCGGCGCGGTGATCGTCGGCTGGGCGGCGACCCAGGCCAGCGCCACGGACGCCGGTGCGACCTCGCGCTCGTTCGCCACCTTGGCCAGCGCCTCCAGCGTCCGTCGCCCGTGCTCGGTGCCGAGGTACTCGGCGGCCTTGCCCGCCCGCGGGCTGTCCACGGTCACGCCCGGGGCGTACTTGCCGGTCAGGAACCCGCGCGCCAGCCCGAAGTACGGCGTGCTGGACAACCCCTCGGCGGCCACCACATCGCGCAACGCCCCCTCATAACCGCGCTCGACCAGGTTGTACGGCTGCTGCAGCGCCACGTACCTGGCCAGGCCCTCGTCATCGGAGATCTTGAGCGCCTCCGCCAGCCGCGCCGGGCCGTAGTTGGACGCCCCGACGTAACGGACCTTGCCCTCGCGCACCAGCGCGTCGAACGCCGCGAGCGACTCCACGAGCGGCGTGTCGTGATCGTCCACGTGCGCCCAGTAGAGGTCGATGTAATCAGTACGGAGCCGCCGCAAGGAGTCCTCGACCGCGGTGCGGATGGTCGCGGGAGACAGGCCCGACAGCCCCTCCAGCATGCCGACCTTGGTCGCGAGCACGAGCGAGTCGCGGTTGCGCCGATCGGCCATCCAGTCACCGATGATCATTTCCGACGTGGACTCGCCGGTCGCCCAATGCGGGTAGACGTCGGCCGTGTCGAGGAAGTTGCCGCCGCCCTCCACGTACGCGTCCAGGACCGCGAACGAGGTCTCCTTGTCGGCCGTCCAGCCGAAGACGTTGGTGCCGAGCGATATCGGGAAAACGGACAGAGCCGTGGTGCCTATTGATCTCATCCCGCTATTATCCGCGCATCCAACAAGGAGGCTCGATGCGCCCCCGATTACGTGGATGCCTGGTCGGCGCCATCGTCGCCGGCGGCCTGTTCCTGCTGGTCCTGTCGGTCGTGATGGCCGGCAGGGACGAGCCGGCCGCGCCGAAACCCCGTACCACCAAGTCCGGATCCCCGGTCGAGGTGGTCGAGGAGAAGCGGCTCGACGAACGCAGGATGGAGCTGACGATCAGGTCGCCCGCCCTCGACGCCACCACGAAGGTACGGCTGCTGCTGCCGCGCGGCTGGGAGTCGCGCAAGGACTGGCCGGTGCTGTGGCTGCTGCACGGCGGGCTCGACAACTACGCCTCGTGGACCGCCAAGACGGACGTCGACGCGCTCACCCGCGACACCGGCGTACTGGTCGTCATGCCCGACGGCGGCAAGTGCGGCAGCTACTCCGACTGGTGGAACGGCGGCGACGGCGGCCCCCCACGCTGGGAGACCTACCATCTCAAGGAGCTGCTACCGCTGCTGGAGAGCCGCTACCGGGCGGGCGGGGAACGGGCCGTGG
>NZ_VCKX01000061.1 GCF_005889725.1 Nonomuraea zeae | reverse complement strand
AGATGGGTATAAGAGACAGGCCCCGGCCGCCCCGGCCACCGGGTCATCACCCGCAGCCGTCCCGACCTCCGCCCCGGCCACCGGATCAGCACCCGCCGCAAGCCTGAGCTGCACCCCAGCCAGTGGATCAGCACCCGCCGTCGGCCCGGCGTTCGGGACGACCAGCCGGAGCCGGGGGCCGCATGCGGGGCAGCAAATGGGCTGGGCGTGGAAGCGCCGATCGGCCGGATCGTCGTATTCGGCGCGGCAGCCGGCGCACATCGCGAACCCCGCCATCGTGGTCAGCGGCCGGTCGTACGGCATCGCGCGCACGATCGTGAGCCTCGGACCGCAGTTGACGCAGTTGACGAAGGGGTAGCGGTACCGCCGGTCAGCCGGGTCGGCCAGCTCGGCCAGGCAGTCGGCGCAGGTCGCGACGTCGGGCGACACCATCGTGCGGGACACGCCCGACGGGTCGCTCGGCACGATCGCGAACCCCGTACCGGCCTGGGCCGTGCGGGTGCCGGAGGTGACGGTCACCCGTTCGATGGCGGCCAGCGGGGGCGCGTCGCGTTCCAGCCGCGACAGGAACTCCGCGATCTGGCCCCGGCCGCCCTCCAGCTCGATGAAGACGCCGTGCGCGTCGTTGCCGACCCGCCCCGCCAGCCCCAGCCTCGTGGCCAGCCCGTGCACGAACGGCCGGAACCCCACGCCCTGAACGACGCCCTCGACCCGGGCACGTACCCCCATCGGGCCAGTCTGCAACGAATTACGGCCGGACTGAATCACCCGGGCCGACGCGCCGCCACCGGCGCGCCGTTACCAGGGAAGGGTGCCCGCCGCGTCGAAGTAGCCGCCGGTCGGCCCGTCCGGGCTCACCCTCGCCATCCGGACGATGATCTCCGCCCCCTCCTCGACCGTCTGCGTGCCCGTGTTCCCGTTCAGGTCCGTCGCGGTGTAGCCGGGCTCCACGGCGTTGATCCGCATGCCGGGGAACGCCTTGGCGTACTGCACGGTGAGCATGTTGACCGCGACCTTCGACGCCGGATAGGCGACCCCCGGATAGGCGTACGTCGGCGTGCCCTCCGCGGTGACCCGCGCCATCGAGCCCAGGCCGCTGCTCAAGTTCACTATGACCGGGGCGGCCGAGCGCCGCAGCAGCGGCAGGAACGCATGGGTGACGCGGACGATGCCGAAGACGTTCGTCTCGAAGATCGTCCGCATCATGCCGGCGGTCAGGTCGGCGGCACCGATCACCGCTCCTTCCTGCGTCCTTCCTTCGATGCCGGCATTGTTGACCAGCACGTCCAGCCCCCCGTCGGCCTCGATGGTCTTCGCCGCCGCCGCGACGGAGGCGTCGTCGGTAACGTCGATGAGGACCATCCGGGCGCCCAGCTTCTCGGCGGCGCGGCGCCCGCGTCCGGCGTCCCGGCTGCCGACGTAGACGGTGTGGCCCGCTGCGACGAGCCGGCGGGCGGTCTCGAAGCCGAGACCCTTGTTCGCTCCGGTGATCAGTGTTGTCGTCATGTCTCCAGGATTCGCCGGGGCGGTGCGGCCAGCCAGTCGTACGAGCTTCCTGGGACTGCCCGTACCAGGCAGAATGCCGGCCGCCAGGGCAGACTGGGAGCATGGCGACGACGGAGTTCGGGCAGGCGTTGCGCCGCTGGCGTGACCGGGTCCCGCCGGAGGCCGCGGGCCTGCCGTCCGGCGGCCAGCGGCGTGCCGCGGGGCTGCGCCGCGAGGAGCTGGGCCTGCTGGCCGGGATCTCCGTCGACTACGTCACCCGCCTGGAGCAGGGCCGTGCGGCCAACCCCTCGGCCCAGGTCGTTGAAGCTCTGGCCAGGGCGCTGCGGTTGTCGGGGGCCGAGCGCGCGCACCTGTTCAGGCTGGCCGGGCTGGCGCCGCCGGGGCCGGAGACGGTGCCCGCCTACCTCACGTCCAGCGTCCAGCGGCTCCTGGACCGGCTATCGGGCACGCCCGTCGCGGTCTACGACGCTTCCTGGACGCTGCTCGTGGCCAATCGGCCGTACGCGGCGCTGATGGGCGATCCGTCCGGGTGGCGCGGCAACCAGCGCAACGGTGTGTGGCGGCATTTTCTCGGCTCGGGGGGCCGGGTCAGGCACACGACGCAGTCCCAGCCGGTTTTCGAGGCCGCGCTGGTCGCCGACCTGCGCACGGCCTCCGGGCGGTATCCGGCCGACCAGGGGCTCCGGCGCCTGATCGCGGAGCTGCGCGCGGGCAGCGACCGGTTCGCCGAGCTTTGGGACTCCGGCGCGGTCGGGCGTCACGAGGCGGCTCGCAAGACCATCGACCATCCGCAGGCCGGGGCTCTGACGCTGGACTGCGACGTGCTCACCGTGGCGGGCAGCGACCTGCGGATCATGATCTACACGGCCGAGCCCGGCACCGAGGACGCCGAGCGCCTCTCCCTGATCACCGTGCTCGGCACCCAGACGCTCGTCGAGCAGCCCCGGGGTAACCGGTCCGCATGAGGGCCCAGCGAGCATGCGGGCCTGGCCGGCGCGCTTCGACCCAGCCCCAGTACGAGGCGCAGCCGGTCAGGGGGCCCAGCCGGTCGGCGGAGGCAGCCTGTCAGGGGGCCCAGCCGGTCGGCGGGCGCAGCCGATCTGCCTTTTCGCGCGGTCTGGGCTATGGTCGGCCGTATGACGGGACCGTGGGGCACACCACGCGGGTCCATCGCGCGTACCGGCGTGATGGGCCTGGTCCTGCTGTCCTTGTTGCTGGCCGCCTGCAGCTACGCCCGCTACGGCGGCTCCGCCGCCGCCCACCCGTCCGCGTTCGGTTCCGGCCAGGCGTGGAGTCTGGGCGCGTGGGACGCGCAGCTGTCGGGCCTGCCGCCGCAGACCGGCGGCGCACGCGAGCATCACGTCCTGTCGCTCTGGCCGCCGCTGCGTGGTGAGCGGCAGGACGAGGCCCGGCTCGCGCTGCTGCCGGCGCCGGGCCTGGGCGCGGAGCAGGTCCGCGATCCCCAGCAGTTCGCGCACCACGCCTCGGGGTCGCGCAGCCCGCCGCTGAGCTGACCGACTCCTTTCGCCGATCCGCCGTCCCCGTACGCTCCCGCGCCACGGGGATCCGGCCATGCGCGCCCGAACCGGACCGCCCGGCCTGACGCCGCATCGGACCGCCCGGCCTGACGCCGAATCGGACCGCCCGGCTTGCCGGCCCACCGGCACCGCCCACGCAGGGCTGCCGCACGACCGGCCACGGCACCGCCGTATCGCGGCCATGGCCGACGGCAGGTGGCGGCATGCGCGCCACCTGGACCGCCTTGACGGCTCAAGCCGCCCTGACGGTACAAGCCGCCCTGGTGATCAAGCCGCTCTGACGGCCGGGACTCTCCTGACGGGTTCAGGCCACCAGGCGGGTTCAGGCCGCCTGCCGGTTCAGGCTGCCAGCCGACCCGGGGTGCTCTCGCGGATCAGGCTGCCCCTGACGCGCGGGCAGCCCGCACCGTCCAGGGCAACCCACACCGCTCGGGGCCGGGCACACCGCCTGGGCTGCCAGTACGACTTCGGCCGCCCGCTTGACCGCGTACGGCCGCTGCGCCGTACCCGTACCCCACTTCTCTCACTTGCGAAAAGGACCTTCCCGATGACCGACACCCGCGGAACCCCGCACCTCAGCACCGTCCAGTTGCAGACGCTGCGCCAGGACCTCCAGGAGCAGCTCGAACGGCGCAGCCGCCAGCTGCTCAACCTCCAGGCCGCGGCGCAGGACGGCAGCGGCGCCGACGGCACCTGGCAGGAGCTGCTCGCCTCCCTCACCACCGCCGACCGCGCCATCGCCGACCTCGCCGGGGCGCTGGACCGGCTGGCGACCGGCGAGTACGGCCGCTGCGCCCACTGCCTGGCAGGCATCCCGTTCGACCGGCTCAAGATCCGGCCGCTCGCCCGCTACTGCATCAACTGCCAGCGCCGCAACGAAGCCGCCTGACGTAGCGCAACGGGGAGCGGCCGGGGATCGGATCCGGCCGCCCCCCAGCCCGCACCTCCCGCACCGGAGGCGGGACAAGCGCGGTGGCCCCGCCGAACCCGGCACCCCGGAGCCGCGGCTCCTCGGTGCCGGAGCTCAGCGGCGTCCGTACGACAGCCTGCGCAGCAGCACCTCGGCCGGTCCGCGGTAGCCCGCCACCCGCATCCAGTCAGCCAGCAGGAGCGACAGCAGCCACACCCCCACGGCGATCCCCGAGGTGGCGGCGAAACCCACGTCCCCGCTCAGATCCAGCGTGAACGGGTAGAACAGCACCATCCACAGCACCGCCTGGAACAGGTAGAACGTCAAGGACCGCTGCCCCAGCGCGGCGAGCGCCGTGGTGAGGCGCCCGCTGCGCGCCCTGATCGCGACCAGCCCGACGGCCGCCGCCAGGGCGATGCCGCCCACATACCCGGTCAGGTCGTGTGCGACGGCGACCGCCCAGCCCGCAGAGGTAGAAGGGATCGTCCAGGCGCCGGCCGCCAGCAGCGCCGCGGGGAGCCTGCCGGCGACGGCGACGGCGAGCCCGATCACGGTGACGCGCCGCAGCAGTGACACGTGCCGCTCCGGCTCGTCGAGGATCCTGCGCCTGGCGGCCCAGATGCCAAGCAGCATGCCCGGTACGACCATGATGGTGGACAGGACGGTCTCGACCGGCCAGGACGGGATGCTCGCGACAAGGTGGGCGCCGAAGGTCGGCTCCATGAACTCAGCCATGGTGACGGGGTTCGCCTGGGCGGCCACGCTCTGCCAGGCCAGCAGCAGGGTCGCGGGCACGAGTGTCAGCACGCTCGTCCACAGCAGCACCGAGTCACGCGCCCGTACGAGCGGGGCCAGCACCAGCAGCGTCAGCCCGTAGACGGCGATGACGTCGATTGGCACGAGCAGCACGGTGTTGGCGAAGCCGATCGCGATCAGCCACCATGCCCTGCGCCGCAGCAGCTTCCTGGTCGAGGGCCAGTCGCCGCCCCTGGCCTCCTGCCGGTGGGCGAGCTGGCCGAGGCCGTAGCCGAACAGGAACACGAACATGTCGCGGGCCTGGTTGTCGGCGAGCAGGGACTTGACGAACTTCGCGGCGGTGTCGAGCGCGGCGGGCCCCGCGCTCCAGTCGCCGGCGAACGCGGGCGCGTGCGCCAGGGCGATCAGCAGCAGCATGAGGCC
Source organism: Nonomuraea zeae (assembly GCF_005889725.1). GTDB lineage: Bacteria > Actinomycetota > Actinomycetes > Streptosporangiales > Streptosporangiaceae > Nonomuraea > Nonomuraea zeae. The sequence goes on along the minus strand of NZ_VCKX01000061.1, from coordinate 44,621 downwards.
GCGCGCCAGGTCCGGCGCGAGCGATCGCGCCGTCACGCTGGTGGGCGCTGTGAGGGTCATGTCGGTTCCTTCCGAACGTCGGGACATGCATGCGCCCGAACGAGATAGTACGCGTTCAACACTCAGTAAAAGCTACTTTGCCTTCATCAATTCGTCAACGCGTGGACCAGACGAAAATCCAGCCAAAAGCGCAGGTCACTTGCAATAGGCTTGACATCAAATGCAATAACGATCAATGGGACTTGCAATGGAATGGCGGCGAACGCAATACTGTTCATCGACACGGCAGGAATCAGCAGGAGGCGGGGCCCGATGCCGGGAGGCAGGCTCACATACCAGGACCGATGCGACATCGCCGACGGCCTGGCCGAAGGGCTGACGTACACCGAGATCGCCCAGCGCCTGCACCGGCCGATCTCGACCGTCAGCCGGGAGATCACCCGCAACGGCGGCACGGAGGGTTACCAGGCCGAGCGAGCCCATCGGGCGACCGAAGGCCGCGCCCGGCGCCGCCGCAAACCGGCCTCGGCCCCGGCGCAGCAGCGGGCCGACGCGCACGGGCGCGACCCCGAGGCGGTGCACGACCTGGAAGAGCAGTTCACCGCCGCGATGGTCACGACCGGGCTGTCGCGCATGACCGCCCGGGTGCTGACCTCCCTCTACACCACCGACAGCGGCAGCTTCACCGCGGCCGAGCTCACCGAACGCCTCCAGGTCAGCCCGGCGTCCATCTCCAAGGCCATCGGCGAGCTGGAGCAGCAGGAGCTGATCCGGCGCGAGCGCGACCCCCGCAGCCGGCGCGACCGGTACGCGATCGACGCGGACGTCTGGTTCCGGGCCTGGCTGACCAGCGCCCGGCAGAACGTCATGCTGGCCGAGACCGCCCGCAGCGGAGCCGCGACCCTCGGCGCCACCACCCCCGCCGGCGCCCGGCTGGCGGAGGTGAGCGAGTTCTTCGAGCACGTCGGTAACCTCATGATCGAGGCCGCCGAGAACTGGCGTTCCACCCGCCCCGGCCCAAGCTGACGACACGGCCCGGTCCGGCTGACGCCAGGCTCGGGCCCCGGCTGACGCCAGGCCCGGAGCGACGGCGGCGGCGCCTTACGACCTTGGTGCCGGGCAGCGGGCGGCGGCCCGGACGGCGATGGCGTGCCCTGGACAAAGCAGCACATCCGTGATCTGACGGAGTAAAGCGCCGTCGATCGTGAACAGGAGCACCGGGAAATGAGCGACACGCCGCGACTGCACACCGCCGGCACCACCCTGCTGGAGCGAGCCCGCGAGCTGCGCCCGCTGGTCGAGCGCGAGGCGGAGGCGGCCGAGGCGCAGGGCAAGCTCACCGACCCCGTCGTGGACGCCCTGCACGAGTCCGGACTTTTCGGCGTATGGGTACCTGTCCAGCTCGGCGGCGCCGAGCTGTCCCCCAAGGAGCTGATCGCCGTCTTCGAGGAGCTCTCGTACGCCGACGCCTCCACCGGCTGGGTGCTCATGGCCACCACGCTGGAGAACGGCACGGCCGGCGCCTACCTGGGCGACGACGCCGTCGAGCGGATCTTCAAGGGCCCGCGGATGCCGGTCTTCGCGGGCCAGGGCACCCGGCCGGGCAGCGCCGTACGCGAGGACGGCGGTTTCCGGCTCAGCGGGCAGTGGAGCTTCGCCTCGGGCATGCCGCACGCCCAGTACGCCCACAGCCTGGGCGCCGTCGAGGGCACCGACGAGGTCCGGATCTGCATCACCCCGATCGAGGACGTCACCATGCTCGGCAATTGGGACGTCCTGGGCCTGCGCGCGACCGGCAGCATCGACTACGCCATCGACGGCGCGTTCGTACCGGAGTCGCAGTCGCACGTCTTCACCCAGGACGAGCCGCTGCGCGGCGGCGCGATCTACCGGCTCGGCCTGGTCGACCAGGCGCTGATCTGCCACTCCGGCTGGGCGCTCGGCGTCGGCCGGCGGCTGCTGGACGAGCTGCGCCGCTACGCCGGCGCGCGGGCCGGGCGGCCGGGCCAGATCGCCGGCAGCGACGCCTTCCACGCCGACTTCGCCCGGGCCGAGGCGAAGTTCCGGTCGGCGGGGGCGCTGGTGCACGAGACCTGGAACGACGCGGAGCGCACCCTGGACGCGGGCGGGCGGCTCGACGTGCGGCAGGAGACCATGGTGCGGCTCGCGCTCAACCACATCACCTCGACCCTCGCCGAGGTGGCCAGGTTCGTCTACGCCTCGGGCGGCACCTCGGCGCTGCGTGACGGGCTGATCCAGCGGCTGTTCAGGGACGTGCACGCGGGTACGGCGCACATCACCTCGGGCCCGCAGGTGCTCCAGGAGTGCGGCCGCGAGCTGGCCGGCCTGGCGCCGGGTGAATCCTGGCTGGTGTTCGCCCTGGAGTCATGAGCGGCCCCGGCGGGTGACCTGACCCGGATACGGCCGCCGCCCGCACCGGGCCCGAAGTCCGGCCACGTGCCGGCGGCCAGTGGTCCTGAGCTGGGCGAAGACCCTCAGGTAAGATCGGCCGTGCGAGCCGGCGACATTCCTTCTGGTCATGAGGGGCTAACGGGTGAACAGCTCAAACGATCCTGCGGCCGAGATCCGGTCCCGGATCCAGCGGCACTGGGAGGCCTCCGAGCGCGGGGACGTCGACGCCGAGCACGCGATCTACGCCCCGAACGCGATCCTGGACTACCCGCAGTCCGGCGAGCGCTTCAGCGGCCGGTCGAAGATCCAGGCGCAGCGCGGCGGGCACCCGGCCGAGCGTCACTTCACCATCCGCCGGATCCAGGGCGCCGGCGACCTGTGGGTGAGCGAGTGCGTCATCACCTATGACGGCGCGCCCACGTACTCGGTCAGCATCATGGAGATCACCGACGGTCTGGTGACGCACGAGACCCAGTATTTCGCCGACCCCTTCCCCGCGGCTCCCGGGCGTGCCGCGCTGGCCGAGCCGATTCCGGCGGGCGACCGGCAGGCCGACTGAGCTTTCAGGCCGATGGCCGGCAGGTCAAAGCCTGCGGCCCGCGTTCGTGGTGCGGAATCTGGCCCGGTAGGCGGCGCCGCGCTCGGTGGCGACGACGGGCACGTGGTCACCGGCCCCTGGGCGGACTGGTCTCCGGGCTATCGTCCGTCACCCGAGGAGATCGACCCGGTCAAGGACGTCTTCGCCGATCCGGCCGTGGTCACGGCGGCGCTCGCCTACTACCGGCACCCGCTCAACCCGGCGTTGCGGGCACCGGACCTGGCCGACGCCCAGCAGGCGGTCATGGGCGGCAGGATCACGTTCTGCGACGTGGCGCCGCGCATCGACGTCGTGGACGCCTGCGGGCACTTCGCCCACAGGGAGCGGCCGGACGAGGTCGACGCCAGGATGCTGGACTTCCTCGGCGACCCCGCGTGAACGGCCGCGTGTCCACGCTCACCCGTGGCTCAGCGGCTCCAGCGAGCCGGTCAGGCGCTCGGGCCGGATCCCCAGCCCCACGACCCTGCCGAGCAGGTACGGGAACCCCCGCCAGTGCCGCAGGACCCGCAACGGCTGCGGCAGGCGGAGCGGGGCGGGCGCGGCGCCGTCATCGGCGATGGAGGCGGCCACGAACCGCTCCTGGGCCTTGCGCTGCGCCGCCTGGGTGATCACGGTCGGCCACTGCCGGCGGCGCTGCACCCGGGCCAGCTCCTTCTCGCTCACCCGGCCGCGCCGCAGGGCGGGCACCAGGATCCGGGCCGCGGCGACGGCGTCCTGGATGGCCAGGTTGACGCCCACGCCGGCGATCGGGGACATGGCGTGCGCGGCGTCGCCGATGAGCAGCGCGCCCGGCACCCACCAGCGGGCGAGCCGGTCGATGCGGATCTGCAGGACGGCGATGTCGCGCGCGCCGATGGCGGCCATCCGCTCGCTGGTGTACGGGGCCAGCCGGGCGATCGTCCGGCGGGTCCACGCCCCGTCGTCAGCCCGCGCGGCCTGCGCCATGTTCTTGGCGATGAGCAGGGCCGCCTGCCAGTAGTCACCTCGGTTGATCATGATGAGGCCGCCCGTGGCGGAGAAGCGCAGGAACGTGCCGTCGGGGTCGCCGGGCAGGCGCGGGATTCGTACGTACAGGCAGTCGTGCGGCGCGGCGGAGGAGCGGGGCCGCAGATCGAGCAGGTCCCGCACGGTGGAGTGCCGCCCGTCGGCCGCCACGACCAGCGGCGCCCGCACCTCGCCGACCCGCCCGGTGTCCTTGTCGGTGTAGCGCACCCCGCACACCCGCCCGCCCTGCCGGAGCAGGCCGTCGACCTCGGCGTTCTGGGCGAGGTGGAAGTGCGGCGACTCGGCGGCGGCCTCGGCCAGCAGGTTGAGGAAGTCCCACTGCGGGACGAGCGCGATGTGCTGGTGGCGGCCCGGCAGGCGGCTGAAGTCCTCGCCGATGACGCCGTCGTCGAACTCCATGGTGAGCCGCCGCTCGCGCTGCTGGGGCAGCGCCGCGAACCGGTCGCCGAGGCCAAGCTCGTCCAGCAGGTTGAGGGTGGAGGCGTGCACCGTGTCGCCGCGGAAGTCGCGCAGGAAGTCGGGGTACTTCTCCAGAACCGCCACGTCCACGCCCGACCTGGCCAGCAGCAGGCCGAGCACCATCCCCGCCGGGCCACCTCCGGCGACGACGCACGCCACCGAGGTCTCAGCGATCGATCCCATCTGATCCTCCAACGAGAAAGTGGGGAGAAACTCCCCGTTTGCCTGGCACAGTAACATAACCGGGGAACATGTCCACGCTTGGATCTGGAGTGGCCGATGAAAGAGCTGCGCGCCGACGCCCGCCGCAACCGCGGGCAGATCCTGCACGCGGCGCACCTGGCCTTTCTCGATCAGGGGCCGGACGTGCCACTCGACCAGATCGCCACGCGCGCGGGCGTCGGCAACGCCACCCTGTACCGCCACTTCCCGGCCCGTGCCGACCTGATCGCCGCCGTCGTCGTGGACAACATGGCGCAGGTGGCCGCGCTCGCCACCGAGGTCCTGGCCACCGGGCCGTCGGCCGGTCAGGCGCTGGCCGCGTTCGCCCGGGGGGTCGTCGAGCGGCGGATCGTCGCGATGCTCCCGATCCTGGGCGCCCACGTGCGGCCCGGCCCCGAGTTCCTGGAGACCAGGGCCCGCGTGCTGGAGGCGCTGGACGCCCTGGTCGGCGCCGCCCGCGCCGAGGGAGCGCTGCGGGCCGACGTGAGCGCCGCCGACCTCGTCATGTTCCTCACCGTGCTGACCCGGCCCCTGCCGTCGGTGTCAGGCGACCTCGACGACGCGGTACGCGCCCGCCTGCTGGCCACGCTCCTGGACGGCCTGCGCCCCGGCGGCGCCACCCCGCTGCCGGGCGTCGCCCTCGACGCCGATCTCATCACCGCCGACCTGGCCACGCCGGGCGGAGGAGCGGGCACGTAGCCGGCGGCGGACTCGCCAGGGCCCGCGGCGAGCGGGGGTCAGAGCCAGCCGGCGTCGCGGGAGATGCGGATGGCGTCGATGCGGTTGCGTCCACCGACCTTGCTGATCGCGTTCGACAGGTAGTTGCGCACGGTGGCCTGCGACAGCGAGAGCTGGGTGGCGATCTGGGCGATCCGCACGCCGGTCGCGGCGGCGCGCAGCACCTCGGTCTCCCTGGCGGTGAGCGGGCTGCTGCCGGTCTCCAGCGCCGCGGCGACGAGCTCCGGGTCGATCACGCGCTCGCCGCGGGCGATGCGGCGGATCCCGTCGGTGAGGGTCTGGGCGGGGGCGTCCTTGACGATGAACCCCTTCGCGTGCACCTTCAGCGCGCGCAGCAGGTTGCCCGGCTGGCTGAGCCCGGTGAGCACGAGGGTCCGGCAGGAGGGCAGGCGCGCGGACAGCTGCTCGGCGGCGGACAGGCCGTCCAGCCCCGGCATGTCGATGTCGAGCACCGCGACGTCGGGCCGGACGCGCAGCGCCGTGGCCAGCACCTCGTCGCCGCGCTCGATCTCGGCGACGACCTCCATGTCGTCCTCCAGCGACAGCAGGGCCACGAGGGCGGAGCGGATCATGTGCATGTCCTCGGCGATCAGTACGCGGATCACGCGGCCTCCTCGGGGATCTCGACCGACAGCAGGAACCGGCCGCCGAGCACGGTGGCCGCCGACGTGCCGCCGGCGGCGCGGGCCCGCTCGGCCACCCCGGACAACCCCGAGCCGCCGGCCCGCTCGGCCACCCGGGACGGCTCCGAGCCGCGGGCGGCGGCGCGCACGCCGTCGTTGACGATCTCCAAGCGTACTGTGCCGTCGCGTCGTGAAAGCGTGATGGCGCAGGTCTGAGCGTCGCTGTGGCGCAGCAGGTTGGTGGTGCCCTCGCGGATCGCCCACGCCAGGGCGCTCTGGGCGGGGCCGGGCAGCGGCGGCAGGTCGGCCACGTCGAGCCGGGTGTACACCCCGGCCGCGCCGAGCAGGGCGGCGGCCCCGTCGATCTCGGTACGCAGCGACACGGCGTGCTCGTCACGGGTGATCGCGCGCACGTCCCGCAGCGCGTCGCGGGCCACCCCGGTCAGGCTCTCGATCTCGGCGCGGGCGGCGCAGGCGTCCTTGGCCAGCAGCCGCAGCGCCAGGTCGCCCTTGAGCGAGATCGCCGACAGGCTCTGGCCCAGCAGGTCGTGCAGGTCGCGCGAGACCCGGATCCGCTCCTCGCCGACGGCTGCGGCGGCCAGCTCGGTACGGGTGGCGGCCAGCTCGTTCACCAGCCGGACCAGCCGCGCCCCGCCGACCAGCGACGCGGCGAACAGGAGGCTGACGACCAGGGCGTACGCGCACAGGATGAGCGTGCGCGACGTCACGGTGCCGTCGTCCCGCAGGGTCGCCAGCAACTCCTGCGTCGGCAGGATCAGGATCTGCGCGGCGATCACGATCAGCCGCGTCCGCCCGTGCAGCAGCATCACGATCGACGCGACGGCGAAGATCATGAAGCCTTCCCAGTCCGCGCCGATCCACCAGATCGGCAGGTCGGCCAGCAGCAGCAACGCGACCAGGCTCCAGAGCCATCCCGGCGGCCGTTCGCCCCTGGTCGCGGCGAGGCTGTGCCGCAGCTGGAGCCCGCCGGCCAGGACCGCGGCCGAAATCGCGGTGACCGGATCGCCCGGCGAGCCCTCCATGCCGAGGATCGTGTAGACGGGCACCTGCAGAGCCAGCGGCACGTGCAGCGCGATCAGCGGCCAGTGCGGGTGCCGCAGCACCCATGGCGGCGGGATCGACCCGGTCATGCCGGCACCTCGATCGTCTCGGCGGCGTCGTCGGCCCGCAGCTCCAGGCGTATCCGGCCCTCTCGCGAGGTCACCGTGATCGTGCAGGCGCGCACTCTGCCGTCGCGCAGCAGCCGCGTCACCGTCGAGCGCAGGGCGGCCCGCGGCTGCTGGGCGATCGTGTCGGGGATGCCGTCTCTGGGCAGTTCGAGCCGGGTCTCGATGCCGGCCGCGGCCAGCAGCGTGGTGGCGGTCTCGAGCTCGGTGCGCAGCGACGATCGCTGGTAGCCGCGCACGCGCTGCCTGGCCTCGGCGAGCGTGCGCCTGGAGTCGTCGGAGAGCCCGGTCAGCTCGGCCACGAGACCCGCCGACTCGCCCCGCGCGAGCTGCCCGGCGGCCCGCTCGCCGCGCGCGGCCAGCGACTCCAGCGCGGTGCCGAGCGAATGGTGCAGGTCCTCGTCGATCCGGCGCCGCTCCTGCGTGACGGCCTGCTGGGCCAGCTGCTCCCTCGCCGCCTGCAACCGGGTCAGCGCGGCGGACAGCCAGATCAGCAGCAGCAACGTCCCGCTGCCGGCCAGCACCGAGAACATCAGCCACGGCGCGGTCGTCCACGGCAGGCCGAGCTCATGGGCGATGGGCGCCGCCGCGGCCACCACCGCCACGTAGATCGCCAGGGACCACGGGGCGGGCAGCACGAGCAGGGCCGACACGACCAGGGCGGTGTACGACCGCGGCCACATGTTCCCGGCCAGCGGCGTGGCGGCCAGGATGACGACGGCCAGCGCCGCCATGGTCCAGGACGCGGCCGGCGGGCGGACCGCGCGCGCGGCGTACCAGACGTGGCGCAGGTGCAGCGGCAGGTAGACCGTGGTCGCGGCGATGCTCCACAGCCCCGGCCCGTTGTCGTCGCCCCCGTAGGCGAAGGCCAGCGCCACCTGCACCAGCGGCAGCATCGCACTGCAGGCGACCGCGCCGGCCGGCGCCAGCCGCACGACGCGGTCCGACCGCCAGAGGTTCGTCAATCCGCCCACCGCCCGTCCACGCGTACGAGCTGCCCAGGGTAGAGGTGCCGGCCGGGTGGCGGCACCGGCGAGCGGGCGCCGGACCGGTGCCAGGGGGAGCGTCATACGCGGGTCTCGTTTCGCGGGGTCGTCGGGGGCGGGCCTGCGATCACACGCCGGCCACCCTGCCGAGGTTGTCCAGCTCGTTGGCCCGGCCCGTCAGCAGGCGCCGGGTCCACTCCTCGTCGTGCATCGCGTCCATGGTCATCGTGACGCGGGTGCCCTTGTCCGCCTGCCGGGCGTCCACCGGCGGCAGGCCGGCGCCCTCCATGAACGCGATCCGCTCGGGCGCGGTGGCGTACGTCCGCTCGATCCTGGAGGTGGCCATCCGGTGCTCCTTCTGGGGGCGCTCACGAGGTCCTACCTTGTCCCGGCGGACCGGCGGGGCACAGATGCAAATGTCATCGTCCGCGCGCTGAGTTTCCACCGCTTAAACAGTCCGTTCAACACAATAAGTTGACAACTATTCGTGAGCCGTCCACTCTGGTCGCATGCAATCGAACCCCGGACAGCACCCGTTCACCCCCGAGGACCCCGCCCGGGCGCGGGCGCAGCGCGTGCACGCCTCGCTCTTCCGCATCGCCGAGCGGCACGCGGCCACCGACCGGCAACGCGGCCGGCAGGCGCACGCCTCCATGATCGGGCCGCAGGAGGCGGTCAGGCTCGTGACGTTCCTGCTCAGCGGGGCCGCGCTGCGCGAGGACGGCGAGCCCGAGGTGGACCACGACGACATCACCGCGGCGCTCAGCCTCATCCCCCTGGCCCGCGCCGAGATGGACGAGCTGGAGGCCGGGCTGCTCCAGATGGCCAGAGGGCGCGGCATGACCTGGCAGAGCATCGCCTTCGGCCTCGGGCTCGGCACCCCGCAGGCCGCCAAGCAGCGCTACGAGCGCCTGATCGACCGGACCGCGGCCGAGAGCGGCGACCGGGCTTAGGGGACCCCGGCCGGGCGTTCCCTGAGTATGCGGGTGACCAGGCCGGTCAGGTGCCGGCGCTCGGCGGCGTCGAGCGCCGAGAACCAATCCTGCTCCCTGCGGGTCTGCTCCGCGAACGCCTCGCGCACGGCCGCCTCGCCCTCCCCGGTCAGCGCGACCACCACCGCGCGGGCGTCCTCCGGCACCGGCCGGCGCTCCACCAGGCCGGAGCGCTCCAGGGTGTTGACCGCGTTGGTGACCGCCGAGCGGGACATGGCGGAAAGCTCGGCGAGCCGGACCGGCTGCGTGGGCCCCAGCAGCCAGAGCTTGAACATCAGCCGGAACCCCGGCAGCGTCCAGCCGCGCGGGCGGTGGATGTGCGTCTCCAGGTCGGTGACGAGCAGGTAGGCGAGCTGCAGCAGGTGATAGGCCAGGGCGAACGCCTCCGGGTCGGCCGGGGGCGGCATCGCGGCCAGGCGCTCGCGCGCGAAGGCGGCATACCGCAGGTCCTCGGGGACGGGCGGGGATCCTCCCGCGAGGTCCGCATCGGCGCTGTTCACCGGTCAAGTCTTGCGTATTACGGCGCCGCTCGTGGATATTGTTACGGCCATAACAATCTGCCAGGAGAAGAGGTGCCGTGCGCATCGTCATCGCCGGAGCCGGCATCGGCGGGCTGACCGCCGCGCTCAGCCTGCACGCGGCCGGGTTCGAGGACGTGACGGTGCACGAGGCCGCCCGCGAGATCCTGCCGCTGGGCGTCGGCATCAACCTCCTCCCCCACGCCGTGCGGGAGCTGACCGAGCTGGGGCTGGCCGACCGGCTCGCGGAGATCGGCGTCGCCACCGCCGAGCTGGCCTACTTCAACCGGTACGGCACGCCGATCTGGTCGGAGCCCAGAGGGCTCGGCGCCGGGTACGCCTGGCCGCAGTACTCCGTGCACCGCGGCCGCCTGCAACTGCTCCTGCTGGAGGCGGTGCTGGACCGGCTGGGCCCGGACGCCGTACGGACCGGCAGCCGCATCACCGGCCCCGGCCAGGAGGACCTGCTCATCGGCGCGGACGGGATCCACTCGGCCGTCCGCGCCCACCTGTATCCCGGCGAGGGACCGCCGCCGTGCAACGGCCTGGTCCTGTGGCGGGGCACCACGTACGGGGAGCCGTTCCTGACCGGCCGATCCATGATCATGGCCGGGGACGGGATCCAGAAGTTCGTCGCGTACCCGATCGAGACGGGCGGGCGCACCCTGATCAACTGGATCGCCGAGCGGCCGCTGGACGGCGAGGCCCCGGACCGGGGGAACTGGAACCGCCCCGCCGACCTGGGCGAGATCGGCCGGCACTTCGCGGACTGGAGCTTCGACTGGCTGGACGTCCCCGGCATCATCGCCGGGGCGCAGGCGGCCTACGAGTACCCGATGGTGGACCGCGATCCGCTCCCCCGCTGGACGTCCGGCGGGGTCACGCTGCTCGGTGACGCGGCCCACGCCATGTACCCGATCGGCTCCAACGGCGCCTCCCAGGCGATCATCGACGCCCGGGTGCTGGCACACTCGCTCGCCCACGGCGACCTGGCCGCGTACGAGAGCCTGCGGCGGCCCGCCACGACGGCGCTGCTGCTGTCGAACAGGAAGATGGGACCCGAGGTCGTCATGAAGCTCGCCCACGAGCGCGCGCCCGGCGGCTTCGACGACGTCGAGCAGGTCATCCCGCACACGGAGCTGGCCGAGATCGCCGACTCCTACAAGCGCACGGCCGGGTTCGACCCGGCCTCGCTCACCGAACGCCCTTCGTGGAGTGTCACCCCGTGAACCTCGAACCGCTCGCCACCTTCCAGGTGGACCTCGACCCGATCCTCGATCTGGGCGACTCGCACTGGGGCCGCCGCCGCGTGATCAACATCATCGGCGGCGCGTTCGACGGCCCGCGCCTCTCCGGCTCCGTCCTTCCCGGCGGCGCGGACTGGCAGATCGTGCACGCGGACGGCACCATCAGTGTCGACACGCGCTACACCCTGCGCACCCACGACGACGCGCTCCTGTACATCTCCACCAGCGGGGTGCGGCACGGCACGCCCGGCGTGCTCGCGCGCCTCGCGCGAGGTGAGGAGGTGGACCCGTCGGAATACTACTTCCGGCTGTTCTGCCGCTTCGAGACGGGCGACGAGCGGTATCTCTGGCTCAACCGCACCCTGGCCGTGGCCTCGGCGGCCCGCACGGCCGCCGCCGTCCGGTACGACGCCTACACCCTGACCTGACCTTCCCCGAGGAGCCGCACATGCCGAAGCTCAACCGCCCTTCGCTCCCGGTCGCCGTCGAGCACGACGCGCCCATGCCCATGCGCGACGGGACCGTGCTGCGCGGCTCCGTGCACCGGCCGGCGACCGGCGGGCCGTTCCCCACGCTGCTCATGCGCACGCCGTACGGGGAGGGGACGTTCCGGATGGCGCCGGTGATACCCGCGCTGCAGGCCGGGTACGCGGTGGTGCTGCAGCACTGCAGGGGGCGCGGGAGCAGCGACGGCGAGTACCGGCCGTGGCTGGACGAGGGCGTGGACGGCCACGACACGATCGCCTGGATCACCTCGCAGCCCTGGTCGAATGGCGAGGTGGTGATGAGCGGCATGTCCTACCTGGCCGGCTGCGCCCTGCAGGCGGCGGCGACCCGCCCGCCGGGGCTGAAGGCCGTGGTCGCCCAGATGACGCCGCACGACTTCCACGAGGGGCTGAAGTACCACGGCGGGGCGCTGGCCCTGGGCTCGGCGCTCAACTGGGGCGCGATGCAGTCGATGCTCGGGCTCATGCACGCCATGGAGGCGGGCGAGGACGTGGGCGCGAAGTTCGGCGCGCTCCTGCCGGTGATGGGCGACCAGCCCACCGCCGTGCGCACGCTGCCGGTGCGCGACATTCCCGGCATCCCGTGGTGGCAGGAGTGGACCGGGCACCCGGAACGCGACGACTACTGGCAGGGCCTCGCCGAGACGCTGCGGCACGACCGCATCGAGGTGCCCGTCATGCACGTCGCGGGCTGGTTCGACCTGTTCCTGGGCGGGACGCTGGAGAACCACCGGCGGCTGGGCGGCCCGCTCGTCATCGGCCCGTGGTCGCACCTCGGGCCCGGCGCCTCGGGGACCGGGCGGCTGGACTTCGGCTTCGGCGCCTCGGCCCAGGCGATCCAGCTCGAACAGCGGCAGCTCGCCTTCCTCAGGGGCCAGGACACCGGCCCCGCCGTGAAGATCTTCGTGATGGGCGACGACGTGTGGCGGGACGAGGAGTCCTGGCCGCTCGCCCGCGCCGTCGAGACCCGCTACCACCTGCACGGCGACGGCCTGCTCTCGCCCGAGCCGCCCGCGTCGGCCGAGCCCGCCGCCTTCACCTTCGACCCGCGCGACCCGGTGCCCACGGTCGGAGGCCCGCTCCTGCTCCCCGACCCCACCAACGTCGGCCCGCAGGACCAGCGGGAGGTGGAGCTCCGGCCCGACGTGCTCTGCTACACCTCCGACGTGCTGGCCGCCGACGTCGAGGTGACCGGCCCGATCTCGGTGACCCTGCACGCCGAAACCTCCGCGGCCGCCACGGACTGGACGGCAAAGCTGGTGAACGTCCATCCCGGCGGCCGGGCGCTGAGCGTGATCGACGGCATCGTCCGCACGTCGGATTCGTCCGGGACGTACACCATCGACCTGGTGGCCACCAGCCAGGTCTTCAAGGCCGGGCACCGCATCAGGGTGGAGGTGTCGAGCTCCAACTTCCCCCGCTTCGACCGCAACCCCGGCACCGGCCGGCCCGCCGCCGAGGCCGCCGAGACCGACCTGGTCGTCCAGCACCAGAAGGTCTACCCCGACTCCTACATCACGCTGCCGATCGTCCCGCGCTGACCTGGCACGCCCGCCGTCAAGCCTCCCCACGGCGGCAGTAGCCGCACGCCGCGAACACATGGAGTTAACTTTCAGTTACGCATTGTGACTTCCGGTGCCGGGCAGACCCCAGGTGACCGTCACCGCCGGACAGGCTGCCGGCGGGGACGGGGTACCGCACCTGCCACGAAAGGGTCACCCATGCCGCGGATCTCCGCGAAGCTCGGCGCCGTCGCAGCCGCCGCGCTGCTCGCCCTGTCCGTCCCTTCCCCCGCCCAGGCCGCCAACGGCGTGCTGATCGTCAACGGCCAGGTCCACGTCGATCCCAGCGGCTGCTACTCCAGCTTCAGATGGCCGCTCGTGGTCGAGAACCACACCGACGAGATCGCCCTGATCTTCGATTCGGCCGACTGCACGGGGGTCAGCCCTGAGCTCGTCTACCCGGGGCAGCGCACGATCTCCGAGTACGGCGACAGCGTCTACATCCACTGATCCCGCCGGGCCGGGTGCGGCGGGGCCCCGCCGCACCCGGCCCGGCGCCGTTCACGAGGGAGCGTGGTGACGCTCGACGGCCGCCGCGGTCCGCGCGAGGTCGCCGGAGACGATGGCCTCCACCAGCTCGGTGTGCACGTCCAGGCGGAGACGCAGATGATCTTCCGTACGGCCGGCGTCGTCGGAGTCGGCGTGCGCGGACAGATCGCTGATGCACTGGGTCATGCCCAGATAGACGGCCTTGGCCAGGTGGTTGGGAGTGATCTCCGCGATGCGCTCGTGCAACGCCCAGTTGGCGCGCATGAACCGGTCGGTGCTGCTCGTCGCGCGCTTGAGCTGCGTCAGCAGCTTGCGCAGGTCGGAGATGTCCTGCTTGGTACGGTGCCGAGCCGCGTCGGCGGCGATCAGCGGCTCCAGCGCTTCGCGCACGGCGATCGCGTCGGCCACCGTGGCCGGCATCTTGCGCACGGTCAGCAGGGTGTGGCGCAGCCGCACGATGGGGCTGGACCGAGCCACGAACAGGCCGCCGCCACGGCCGGGACGGATCTCGACGGTGCCGCGATCGTTGAGCAGGCGCGCGGCCTCGCTGATCGTCGCGCGGCCGTAACCCGAGCGGTCGCGGAAGTCGTCCATCGTGCCGATCAGGTCGCCGGGGCCGAGCCGCCGGTCGGCGATCATCGACTCGATGTCCGCGGCGAGCGCCTCCGCGCGCGTCAGAGGCTCAGCGTTAACCACCCGAACGATTCTAGCAGAATCTGCCTCTATCCCCCTGGCCCCGCGGCACTCTCCCGCTCTGCCCGGGCGGGCCGGCTCGGGACGGGGCCGTGCACGCGCAGGCTGAGCCGGGCGCCGCCGCCGGGGTGATCGAGCTCGACCTCGTCGCACAGACGGCAGGCCAGCCACAGCCCCAGCCCGCGGGCGCCGCTCGGCCCGGCCCGGGCCGCGGCCAGGTGCTCGGGGGACAGCGTTCCCTTCACGTCGCTGATCCGCACGGTCAGGCCGCCGTCCTCGGCGACGGCGACGAGGCGGCCGGCTCCGCCGCCGTGTTCCAGCACGTTGGCCGCCACCTCGTTGACGGCCAGCACCAGGTCGTCCAGGCGCCGGCCGCGCAGCCCGGCGTGCCAGGCATGGATGCGTGCCAGGTCCCGGATCAGCGCGAGATCTTCGTTGATCGCGCAGCGTAGCTCGAACTCGCCGCCCATGATCGTCTACTTCGTCTGAGGGGGTTGCGCCGACGTCGGTTTTCCCTGGTGGGAGCTCGGCCAAACCCTGGCGCCGGCCGCTCGGGCCCGCGCGGGCCGGGGTGGAACAGGGTCCGTACTCCCCTGTTACCTGGCGCACCAGGTTGGGCATCTCGGATAAGTCCGGCGCGATATCCCTATTTCAGGTTTCCGTAGTACGCGGTACGCCTGGGGGCGCGTCCGGCCGACATCCCGAGGAGGATCACATGAGCGCCGAGTTCGCCCGCCACGCCCCAGGACCGAGCGTCCTGCCCGGCAGCCCGTCGCCGTACTTCCTGCAAGCGGGGCAAGGGGAGCACGCCCACCTGTTCGACTCCCTGTTCACCGTCCTGCTCGGCAAGGAGGAGACCGAGGGGCAGTTCGGCGTGTTCACCATGACCGCGCCCAAGGGCCAGGCCATCCCGGTGCACGCGCACCCCGACGTGCACGAGATCTTCTACCTGCTCGACGGCCGCGTCCGGGTGTGGATCCAGAGCGCGGCGGGCGAGCTGCTGGACCGGGTGCTCGGTCCGGGCGACTTCGGCTACGTACCGGCCGGGCTGCTGCACAGCTACCGCTCCGAGTCCGACGGCACCCGGGTGCTGGGCGTGTGCACGGGCGGCTTCGAGGGGTTCTTCGCCGCCGCGGGCACGCGTGCCGGCTCCGCCGATCTGCCCGCGCACCCGTACGTCCCGTCGCCGGAGCAGCTCGGCGCCGCGGCGGCCGCCTTCCGCAACGAGTTCCACCCGGAGGTCCGGTTCGACGCCTGACCCCGGACCAGGAGCCCGGTTTTCAGACCTCCTCTTCGCCGAGCAGCTCCCGCTTGCGGCGCAGCAGAGCGGCCCTGCGGCCGTGGGCGCGTACGGCCAGCACCAGCGCCGCCGCGACGAACAGCCCGCCGATCGCCAGCGCGACCCCCAGCCCGGTGCCGCGCTGGACGGCGACGGCCGCCACGCCCCCGGTGGTGGTGACGGAGGCGACCAGGGCGATCCAGGCCGCGATCACCCGGTCGGTCGCGAACAGCGGCACCCTGCGCGTCAGCAGCCACCCTCCGTAGCAGGCCCAGGCCAGGCAGAACACGGTGAGCAGCCCGAACGCCAGCTGCGTGCGGGCGGGCAGGGCGCCCGGCTCGCTCCACCACAGCGCGGTCACGAACACCGTGCCGGCCAGCCCGGCCAGCAGCGCCACCAGGGCGCGAACGCGCCTTCCGCGTGACAGCGACGGCTCCAGCCGCTCGATCAGCTCATCCGCCGACAGGTTCGGCTCTTCGGTCATGGGCGGTATCCCTTCTCCTGGAGGTGTTCGCGCAACAGGCGACGGGCCCGGTTGAGCCGGGATTTAACCGTTCCGGCCGGGATCTGGCAGATCTGCGCGCATTCCTCCACGGGCAGGTCTTCCAGGTAGTACAGGACGAGGATCTCCCGCTCCATCACCGGCAGCGCCGACAACGCGCTCACCAGGTCGGCGCGATCCACCATGGCCTCGATCGGGTCCTCGGCGGCCGGGTCCCCGGCCGCGAGGTCCTCCCGCCGGTCGGCGTACTCGCTGCGCAGGCGATCGGTCACCGACCGGCGGGCGATCGTGAACAGCCAGGGCGCGAACCGGCCGGGCTCGCGCAGCCGGGGCAGGCCACGCACCACTGCCAGCCAGATCTCCTGGGTCACATCGTCGGCCCGCTCGGCGTCCAGCATGCGCCGTACGTACGTCCACACCGGCACCCGCCAGCGGGCCACCAGGTCGGCCAGTGCCGCGCGCTCGCCCAGCTGGGCCCGCACCACCAGCAGCTCATCGGTCATCTCGTCCTCCCGTCACCCAGCACAGTCGGGCGGGCGGCCGATCAGGTTCACGGCAGGCTGGTGGGCTGACAGGGCAGGGAGGCATGAAGCGGGACATAAGTAGGTTAGGCTTGCCTAAGTGTCCGAAGTGACGTGCGCAGCCGCTCGTCGTGCCAGTCAGTAATCGCAAGGAACATCCATGCCGCAAAGGTTTCCCCGGGTGCGCCGCCGCGCGCTCGCTCTCTCCGCAGCCGCCGCCACGGTCCTGCTCACCCTCGCCGGCTGCGGTGGCGGCAGCGAGCCGAAGGCCGCCGAACAGCCCGCGGCGACGGCGCCGGCGAGCAGCGGCAGCGCGGCCGGCGTGTTCCCGGTGACGATCGACAGCGCGCTCGGCCAGGCCACGATCCCGAAGCAGCCCGAGCGCGTCGTCACCCTCGGCCAGGGCTCGACGGAGACCGCGATCGCCCTCGGTCACACGCCGGTCGGCATCGAGAGCTACGAGTGGGGCAGCGACAAGTCCGGCTACCTGCCGTGGATCCACGAGGCCGTCACCAAGGCGGGCGGCACCCTGCCCAAGCAGTTCGCCGGCGGCGAGAACATCGACTACGACACCATCCTGGAGCTCAAGCCCGACGTGATCCTGGCCCCGTGGTCGGGCATCACGCAGGAGCAGTACGACCTCCTCAAGGACATCGCGCCCACCGTCGCCTACCCGGACCTGCCGTGGAGCACGAACTGGGACCAGCAGATCGAGATCATCGCCAAGGCGCTGGGCAAGCCCGCCGAGGCGGCGACGCTGATCTCGACGATCAAGAAGCAGCTCGCCGACGCGGCCGCCACCCGGCCACAGTACAAGGACGTCACCTTCTCCTACATCTACACCACCGGTCCCGGCACGCTCGGCGTGTTCAAGCCGGAGGAGCAGCGGGTGGAGATGGTCAGCTCGCTCGGCCTCACCGTGGACCCGGTCGTGAACACCTTCGAGGAGACCAAGGGCACCGACTCCGCCCTCATCGGCCTGGAGAACGCCCAGAAGCTCGCCAAGAGCGACCTGATCTTCACCTTCTACACCGACGCCAAGACCCGCAAGGAGATCGAGGCGCAGAAGCTGTACGGGGAGATCCCCGCGGTCAAGCGCGGCGCCGTCGTGGCCAGTGCCGACAACCCCTTCGTCACCGGGTCGTCGATCATCAACCCGCTCACCGTGCCCTGGGTCATCGACCGCTACCTGCCGCTGATCGACGAGGCCGTCGCCAAGATCGAGCGCTGAGGCCGCACGCCACCCCCATGACGACCACCACCGGCCGCACCATGCCGGGCGGTGCGGGCGCCACTCGCGCCCGCCCCGCCCGGCTGCTGTGCTCGCTGCTCATCGGGCTCGCCCTCCTGGCGCTCGCCGTGGTGGCGAGCGTCACGTTCGGCAGCCATCCCACCTCGTTCGCCGACGTCCTCGGCGTGCTGAACGGCACCGCGGACGCCAACACCACCACCGTCGTCGAGAGCCGGTACCCGCGCACCGCGCTGGGCCTGCTCGCCGGCCTGTGCCTCGCCGTGGCCGGCACCCTCATGCAGGGCATCACCCGCAACCCGCTCGCCGACCCCGGGATGCTCGGCATCACCGCGGGCGCCTCCGCCGGCATCGTCACCGCCACCGCCTTCCTCGGGGTGAGCGGCCAGTGGGGCACCGTGTGGTGGGCGCTGCCCGGCGCGCTGCTCGCCGGCGTGCTGGTGCACCTCATCGGCTCGGCCGGATCCGGCGCGGGGCTGGTGCGGCTGGTCCTGGCCGGCGCGGTCGTCACCTCGGTGCTGACGGCGTACGTGCAGGCCGTGACCCTGGGCCTGCCGAAGGTCTTCGACAGCTACCGCTACTGGGTGGTCGGCGCGCTCGGCGGCCGCGACTTCGAGGTGCTCCTGTCGGTGCTCCCGCTCGCCGCCGCCGGCCTGCTGCTCGCCGTGCTGCTGTCCTCCGCGCTGAACGCGCTCGCGCTCGGCGACGAGTCCGCCGCCGCGCTCGGCGCGAACCCGGCCGCCCTGCGCATCGGCGGGCTCGCCGCGGCGACCCTGCTGAGTGCGGCGGCGACCGCGGCGGTCGGCCCGATCGCGTTCGTGGGCCTGGCCGTGCCGCACATCGTCAGGGCGCTCGCGGGCGTCGACTTCCGCGCGCAGATCGCCTTCTCGGCCCTCGTCGGCCCCGCCCTGCTCCTGCTGGCGGACGTGGCGGGCCGGCTCGTGCTGCGCCCGCAGGAGCTGATGGTGGGCGTCGTGACCGCGTTCCTCGGCGCGCCCGCGCTGCTGCTGGCCGTACGCAGGATGAAGGGCGGCACATGACCGGGACCCGCACCGCGTCCTCGCGGGGCCTGCTCAGGATCGGGCGCGTGGTGGCGATCCCCGCCGGGCGCGCCTCCGTCGTCGCGGCGGCCGCCGTGCTGGTGCTCATCGCCGCGGCCGCCGTCGCCACGCTCTCGCTCGGCCGCCTCGGCGTCCCGCTCGCCGACCTCGCGGGCGCCCTCACGCAGGGGGCCGAAGGGAAGACGGCGTTCGTGCTGGAGCGCCTGCGCGGGCCGCGCCTGGTCGTCGGCGCCGGCACCGGCGCGGCGCTCGGGCTGTCGGGCGCGCTGTTCCAGACGGTCACCCGCAACCCGCTCGGCAGCCCCGACGTGATCGGGCTCGCCGCCGGAGCCGGTGCGGGCGCCGCGATGGCCGCGCTGTTCCTGCCCGGCGTGCTGCCGGTGCCGCTCGGCGCGCTCGCGGGCGGCGTGCTCGCCATGGCCCTGGTGTACGTCTCCACCGGGACCGGGTTCCGCAACCCCGGACGCCTCATCGTGGCGGGCATCGGCGTCTCCGCGATCGCGGTGGCCTTCACCCAGTACGTGGTGTACGCGGTCGAGCGGGACAAGGCGACCGTACTGACCGCCTATCTCAACGGCAGCCTGTCGGCCCGCTCCTGGGACCACGCGACCACCATCTGGCTGGTGCTGCTGGTCGTGGCGCCCTTCGTGGCGCTCATCGCCGGGCGGCTGGACGTCTCCGAGATGGGCGACGAGCTGGCCGCCGCGCTCGGGGCCGAGCCGAGGCGCACCAGGACCCTCGCGGTGGTGCTGTCGGTCGTCCTGTCCGCGGGCGCGGTCGCGGTGGCGGGGCCGATCTCGTTCATCGCGCTCACCGCCCCGCAGATCGCCCGGCGGATGACCCGCGGCCCCGGCCCGCACCTGGTGCTGTCCGCGCTCGTCGGGGCGCTGCTGCTGGTGCTGGCCGACCTCGCCGCGCAGCAGCTGCCCGTTCCCGGCAATCTGCCCGTCGGCGTCTACACGATGGCCATCGGCGGCCTCTACCTCGGATATCTGCTGACCCGCGAATGGAGAAAGGGAAGCCTTTGAGCACCGGTACGGTCGCGGAGGAGACAGGGCTGGGCGCCAGGGACCTGACGGTCTCCTACGGTGGCGCGCCCGTCGTACGCGAGGTCAGCCTGGACCTCCCGGTCGGCGGGCTCACCGTGGTCATCGGCCCCAACGGGTGCGGCAAGTCAACGCTGATCAAGGCGCTGGCCCGGGTGCTCAAGCCCGACAGCGGGCGGGTGCTGCTGCACGGCCGCGACATCTGGTCCTACCGCGGCAGGCAGGCCGCCAGGCACGTCGCCCTCCTGCCCCAGAACCCCATCGCGCCCGACGGGATCACCGTCCACGGGCTCGTACGGCGGGGCCGCTACCCGCATCACACGCTGCTGCGCCAGTGGTCGCCGGAGGACGACGACGCGATCAACGCCGCGCTGGAGCGCACCGGCCTGGCGGAGCTCGCGCACGCGCAGGCCGGCGAGCTGTCCGGCGGGCAGCGGCAGCGCGCCTGGATCGCCATGGTGCTCGCCCAGCAGACGGGCCTGCTGCTGCTCGACGAGCCGACCACCTTCCTCGACATCGCCCACCAGTACGACCTGCTGGAGCTCTGCAAGGAGCTGCACCACGAGGGCAGGACGATCGTCGCCGTGCTGCACGACCTCAACCAGGCCGCCCGCTTCGCCTCCCACCTCGTGGTGATGGACCAGGGGCGGGTGGTCAAGGAAGGGGCGCCGTCGGAGGTGCTGACGGCCGAGCTCGTCCACGACGTGTTCGGGCTGCCGTGCGACATCGTGCCCGATCCGCGTACGGCCACCCCGATGGTGGTCCCGCACGCCAGGACCGCGCCCGGTGCCCGGCGGGGCGGGTAGCCGCCGTCAGCCCAGGAACGTCGTGATCGCCGTCACGAGCCGGCCGGGGTCGTCCAGCCACGGGAAGTGGCCCGCGCCCGGCAGGACGGCGAACTCGGCACGGGGAAACAGCCCGGCGAGCTCGGCCACGGCGCTCGGGATCGAGTTCAGATCGACCTCGCCGGCCAGGACCAGCGTCGGCGCGCCGAACGTGGCGAGCGCCGCGCGGGTGGCCTGCGGGTCGTACGCGCCCTCGGCGCCGTAGACGGCCGCGGCCTCCTCGTTCCTGCGGCCGGCCTGGGCCGCCACGTGGGCGCGTGCCGTCGCGTCCCACCGGCCGTAGAAGAACGGCTGGACGGCGTCCCGGTCGGCCGCTCCACCGGCCACCATGCTCTCCAGCGCGGCGAAGGCCGGCCCGAACCACGGCTCGCCGGCGCGCAGCCGGGCGACCTCCATCCTGGCCTGCCCCGTGGGGAAGATGCCGGCGGCGAAGGTGCTGGGGGTGACCAGCACGAGGTTGCGGATCCGGCCGGGGTGGCGGGCGGCGTACAGGATCGCGAGGTTCGCGCCGGCGCAGTGGGCGAGCAGGTCCATGCGGTCGAGCCCGAGATGGACGCGCAGTGCCTCCAGGTCGCCGACGAGACGGTCACAGCGGTAGGAGGCGGGATCCTGCGGTGTCGCGGAGCCGCCGGTGCCCCGGGGGTCGGCCATGACCAGCCGCCGGTGCGCCGGCAGGCCGCCGAGCTCGCCGAGGTAACCGGAGTCCTGCATCGGGCCGCCGGGCAGGCAGACCAGCGGGGCGCCGCTGCCGGACTCGTGGTAGGCGAGCTCGGTTCCATCGGGCGCGGTGTAGGCGGGCATGGCGACGACCATGTCAGCGGCGTCGCGTCCGGTGCAATCGGGTTTCCCGCCGCCGCGCGTCGCTGGGACGGCGCTGAGGCGTCGCTGGGACGGCGGTGTGCGTCGGTGGGGCGTCGGTGGGGCGTCGTTGGAACGTCAAGATCGCGGGGGTGGGTGTCGGATTCGCGTCAGGGTTGCGTCGGAACGCGGCCACGCGGTGCCGCCGCGCGCGAGGCTGGGGAGACCATCAGCACGGAACGAAGGCGACATATGCCGACATCACCCTGGACCCCTGACGTGGAGATCGAGCGATCCCGGCTCAGGAAGATCAGATCACGCCTGCCCGAGGCCGCCGCGCCGCTCGACCGGGTGCTGCCCAGCCTGGTCGCGCTCACCGTCACGGAGTCGGCCTTCACCTCGTTCACCTACTCGCTGGCGCTGGCGTACAGCGAGGTCGAGGCGCTCACCATGGCCGAGATGCGCCGCCACGCGGACGACACCGTGCGGATCCAGGACGGCATGACGACCTCCATCGCCGCCTGGCAGGACGCCGAACGCGCGAGCTCCCCCACATGGCGATGACCTTCGCGGAGCTGGCCCGGCGCGGCCTGGTCCTGGGCACCGGCGCGGCGGCCACGCTGTCGGCCCTCGGCGTCCCGGCCGGCTGGCCGTTCGTCGCGAAGATGTACATCCACCATTACGACCCCCAGCCCTTCTTCGACGCGGCGAAGACCTGGCTGTCGGTGCACGACGACGTGGCCGCCGCCCGGCTGGACGTCGAGGCCCTCGTCTCCGAGGTGGCCACGGCCAGCTGGCGCAGCGAGGACGGCCGCGCCTTCCAGCGGCGCATGGGCGACTACCTGGCCGGCCTGCGCGGCATCGAGATCCGCGCCGTGGTCACCGCGCTCACCCTGTACACGGCCGGCGCCGCGCTGGCCGCGATGGTGCTGTTCCAGTTCCTGGTCGCGGCGGTGCTGGCGGCGCTCGCGCTGTGGGTGCTGGCCGCCGCCGTCACGCCGCTGAGCCTGGCCGGCGCCCGGATCCTGGCCATGCAGTGCCTGATCAAGCTCTTCGAGGGCTACCGGGCGGTGGAGTCCCTGTTCGACGCGTTGCTGCACGGGTGCGCCGCCGCGCTGAGTGCCGCCGTCGCCGTGGACGTGGGCGCGCGGATGGCCCGGGGCGACCGCAGCGGGCTGAACGACCTCGCCTCGGCCACGCTCGCCCAGGGCCCCATGCTGGTCTGGGGCACCGCGAACCGGATCGAGCGCGACCTGACCGCCCACGGGATCAGCGGCCGGTTCCCGGCCGGCGGGCTCTGGGCGGGCTCGCGGGCGGGCACGCCGCTGCCCGCCGGCCTGCCGCAGCTCGCGGGCGCCAAGGCGGTCGGCGACCTCACGAGCGGCGGCCAGACGGTGACCGGCCGGTACGTGCCGGAGCAGGCCCCCGACGGCTCCTACACCTTCCCCTGGGAGTGATCATGGATTTCACGCAGGCGCTCGGCTTCGACCCCGAACGGCTCGCGGCCGACGCCGACCGCTTCTTCGACCAGCTGGGCCGGCCGCCCGGCGCCCCGGCGACGGCGCGCGCCGAGTCCAAGGACGGCTGGGTGAGCGTCGAGTACGACTGCGCGTCCGGCGTACGGGACCTGCGCCTCGACCCGCGCGCCATGCGCATGGACTCCGCGCGGCTCGCCGAGACCATCCTGGGCCTGATCCACCAGGCCAGGCAGCAGGCCGAGACCGAGGAGCGCGGCCGGGCGGAGTCCCTCCTGGGCGCGGGCAACGCCCTGCTCGACGACCGCCGGCTCGCCGCCGCCCGGCTCCGCGACGCCACCGGCACGCTCCAGGAGAACCTGGAACGCGCGGGTGCGACCATCGACCGGGTACGCGCCCTCCTCCGAGAGCGGACACGCCCGTAGCCCCGCCATGACCTCAACTCCGGACCGGGGTCGCGAGCCGTCCAGGGGGTCAGCGGGCAGGCTTCTCGGCGGCGGCCTTCGGCTCCTCGCCGACGGCCACGGCCTGGTCCTCCGCCGCGACGGCTTCGAGGAGCTCTGGGACGCCGGGGCTCGCGAGCGCGGGCGGCACCGGATCCGGCCGGACCCGCTCGGAATCGACCGCGGCGACCTCGGACGACGCGGCGGCCCGGGACTGCGCGGCGAGCTGGGGGGCGGTGGTCTGCGTGGCGCGGTCGAAGAAGCGCAGCAGCTCGACCGGCAGCGGCATGATCAGCGTCGAGTTCTTCTCCGCGGCCACCTCCACCACGGTCTGCAGCAGCCGCAGCTGCAACGCCGCCGGCGTCTCGGACATGATCCCCGAGGCGTCGGCGAGCTTCTGCGCGGCCTGCAGCTCACCGTCCGCGACGATCACCCGGGCCCGCCGCTCGCGCTCGGCCTCGGCCTGCCGCGACATGGACCGCTTCATGCTCTCGGGCAGCTGCACGTCCTTGATCTCGACCCGGTCGATGTGGACGCCCCAGCCCAGCGCCGGGCTGTCGATCATCAGCGCGAGCCCCTTGTGCAGCTCCTCACGGTTGGTGAGCAGGTCGTCCAGCTCGCTCTTGCCGATGATGGAGCGCAGCGAGGTCTGCGCCACCTGCTCGATCGCGAACAGGTAGTTCTGCACTTCGATGGCGGCCCGCATCGGGTCGGCCACCTTGAAGTAGACGACGGCGTCCACTCGTACGGAGACGTTGTCGCGGGTGATGCCCTCCTGCGTCGGGATGGGCATCGTGACGATCTGCACGTTGACCTTGCGCATGCGGTCTACGCCGGGGATGAGGAAGCGCAGGCCGGGGCCCCGGATCTCCTGCTGCGCCCGGCCGAAGCGGAAGACGATGCCGCGTTCGACCTGATTGACCACTCTCACGCCGGTGATCGCCAGCACGAAGAGGAAGAAGGCGATGACTGCGAGAACGACGTTGATGTCCATGGCCGTGTCCCTTCCATTTCGAGAGTAGACCCCGCATCAAGATCGGTTGGCGGCCTATAATCCGACTAGTCCAGAACACAATGGAATTGCATTCCACATTACGGAATAGAGGATGAGTCACTTGGCCAACCTCCGCCCGCTCCTGACCCGGTTCGCCATGGTCATGGCCGTGTTACCGGTCGCCGTCGCCGGGCTCGCGATCCCGTCCCAGGCATCGGACGCAGCATCGGAATCAGCATCGGAATCAGCATCGAACTCTGCGGCCATCTGGCGCCCGGCGGTGCAGAGCCGCTGGCAGTACCAGCTCCAGGGCCGCAAGTCCTTCGCCGCGACCGGCGGCATCAACGTCGACATCTGCGAGGTCCCGCAGAGCGGCGGCGCCTGCGTGCGGCCGAGCGTCTTCGACATCGACCTGTACGCCGCCGAGGAGGTGTCCGGCGACAACAAGACGCTCAACACGGCGGCCGTCAAGGCCATCCACGCCAGGGGCGCCAAGGCGATCTGCTACGTGGACGCGGGCTCGATCGAGGAGTTCAGGCCCGACTACCAGCAGGCCGTCGCCTGGCACAAGAGCCACGGCAACTCCTTGCTGGGCAAGCCGTTCAGCCCCGAGTTCCCCAACGAGCGCTGGGCGAACATCAACAACGACCAGGGCCAGCGCGACTTCCTGCTGAAGCTCATGGAGGCCCGCGTCGACAAGTGCGTGCAGGCCGGGTTCGACGGGGTCGAGTTCGACGTCGTCAACGCCCACGAGGAGGGCAAGTCGGTCACCGGCTGGAGCGTCGCCCCCGCCACCCAGCTCATCTACAACCGCGCGCTGGCCGCCCTCGCCCACCGCAAGGGCCTGTCGGTGGCGCTGAAGAACGACCTCAGCCAGGTGGACGAGCTGGTCTCGCACTTCGACTACGCGGTCAACGAGGAGTGCTTCCAGTACGACGAGTGCGAGACGCTGTCGGCCTTCGTCAAGGCGGGCAAGCCCGTCTTCCACGTGGAGTACGAGACCGCGCCGTCGAGCTTCTGCCGCAAGTCGGGCACGCTGAAGTTCAGCTCGCTCAAGAAGCCGGCCGACTACTCCCTGTACGACAAGCCGTACAAGCCCTGCGTCTGACCCATCACGGGCGTTCCGCCTCGTCGTAGGCGAGGCGGGCCGCCGCGCCGCGCTCAGGGTCGCGGCACCCGGCCGAGCGGATCATGGAACGCCCGGTTCAGCGTCTCCGGCGTCAGCACGTCGCCGGGCGGGCCTTCCGCGAGCAGCCGCCCCTGGTCGAGCAGGAGGCAGTGCTCGGCGCGCATCGCCATGGCCAGGTCGTGGGTGACATGCACCACGGTGACCCCGCGCGCCTTCTCCCGGTCGAGGGCGGCGGCGATGTGCTGCCGGGCGTCCAGGTCCAGCCCGTTCGCGGGCTCGTCCAGCAGGAGCAGGTCCGGCTCCTGGGCCAAGCCCTGGGCCAGCAGGGCCCGCCGGCGCTGGCCGCCCGACAGCGCGCTCAGCCGGCATCCGGCCAGCTCCGACATGCCGACCGTGGCCAGGCACGCGTCGACGACCGACCAGTCATGCGCCGTCAGCCGCCGCCACGGGCCGCGCAGCGCCCAGCGGCCCATGGCGACGGTGTCCCGCACGGTGATCGGCAGCGCGTCGGGGACGGCGTCGCGCTGGACCACGTACCCCGGACGGGCGCCGCCCGCGCCCTCGATCCCGCCCTGCGTCGGCCGCACGGTCCCGGCCAGCACCCCCAGCAGGGTGGACTTGCCCGAGCCGTTCGGGCCCACGACGGCGGTGACGCCGGCGCGCGGCAGGCTGGCCGCGAGGCAGTGCAGGACCGTCCGACGCCCGTATCCCGCCGTGACGTCGCGGATGACGACTACGCCAGTCCCTCTCATGAGACCTCCCTTGAAAGTGACAACGGTTTTCATTGTAGAGTGCTGCGTCATGGATTGGTTGCTTGATCCCTTTCAGGTGTCCTTCGTCAGGCAGGCTTTGTGGGCGGGAGTCCTGGTGTCCCTGCTCTGCGCGCTCGCCGGGACGTGGGTGGTGCTGCGCGGGATGGCCTTCCTGGGCGACGCGATGTCGCACGGGATGCTGCTCGGAGTGGCGCTCGCCTCCCTCGCCGGAGTGAACGTCCTGATCGGCGGCCTGCTGAGCGCGGGCGGCATGGCGCTGGGCGTGAGCGTGCTGAGCCGGTCGCCCCGGCTGTCACAGGACACCAGCATCGGCCTGCTGTTCGCCGGGATGCTGTCCCTGGGCGTGATCGTCGTCTCGCACTCCCGGTCCTTCGCCGTCGACCTGACCGCGTTCCTCTTCGGAGACGTCCTGGCGGTCCGGCGGCAGGACCTGGCCGGGCTCGCGATCGCGCTCGCGGTCACCGCCGCGACGGCGGCACTCGGTCACCGCGCGTTCGTCGCCCTCGCCTTCGACGCCCGCAAGGCGCACACGCTGGGCCTGCGGCCCCGGCTGGCGCACACCCTGCTGCTCGGCCTGATCACTCTGGCCATCGTCGCCTCGTTCCACATCGTGGGCACGCTGCTGGTGTTCGGCCTGCTGATCGGGCCGCCGGCCGCCGCCGCGCTGTGGGCTCGGCGGATCCCGATGATCATGCTCGGGGCCGCGTTACTGGGGATCGTCTCGACCGTGGCCGGGCTGGTCGTGTCGTGGCACGCGAGCACCGCGGCGGGCGCCACGATCGCGGCCGTCGCCGTGGCCCTGTTCTTCCTGTCCGCCCTGGCCGGCCTGCTCAGGCGACGGCTCCCCACCAGCGCGGGAAAGGACGCGAAGCCGTGAACGCGAGAACGTCCAGGTCACCGGCCGCGGCACTCTGCGCTGCGATCCTGCTCGCCGGGTGCGCCCAGGAGAGCCGGAGCGAGCCCGCGAGCGCGCGGGCGCAGGTCCCGCACGGGTACGTGGAAGGCGCCGAGGAGCTGCCCGAGCCGCAGTCCCGCCTCGTCCTCGCCGGCCGGCAGGCGGGCCAGGCGCAGGTGCTCGACCTGCTCACCGGGAAGGTCTCCGCGCTCCCCGGCGTCGAAGGCGTCCAGGACGTCACCGGCGACGGGCGCTTCGCCTACCTCACCACGAGCTCGGGCGCGCTGCGGGTCGTCGACGGCGGCGGCTGGAGCGTGGATCACGGAGACCACTCCCACTACTACCGGGCGGCGGTGCGCGACCTCGGGACGGTCGCGGGGCGGCCTCCGTACGTCGTCTCCGGCGACGCGGCCGTCACCGCCGTGCGGTCGGGCGACGGCACGGTCAGGCTGCTCGACCGGGCCCGGCTGGAGCAGGGCGAGATCGCCGAGACGGGGGCACTCAAGGCCGCCGCGGTCGTGCCCTACCGCGAGCACCTGCTGGTTGCCGACGCCGGCGTCGTACGAGCCCGCCCGCGGACCGGCGGGCCCGGCACCTCCACCGGGCCGAGCACCGCCGCCGGGCCGAGCACCGCCATCGGGCCGAGTGCCGCCGCCGGGGTGGGCGCCGCCGTAGGGACTTGCGACGACCCGGCCGGAACCGCGGTGACGCGGCGCGGCGTGGTCATCGGCTGCGCCGACGGAGCCCTGCTGGTCTCCGAGGAGGACGGCACGTTCAAGGGGGTGAAGATCCGCTATCCGCGCGGCGCGCCGGAGCGGGCGAAGGAGTTCCGGCACCGCCCGGGCAGCACCACGCTCGCGGCGAAGGCCGGCCGGTCGGGCATCTGGCTGCTCGACGTCACCGCGAGATCGTGGCGGCTGCTGGAGACCGGCCCCGTGGTGGCGGTGAACGCCGCCGGCCCGGAGTCGCCGGTCCTGTCCCTGACCGGGGACGGCGTGCTGCACGCCCACAGCCCCGTGACCGGCGAGGAGAGCGCCCGGACCAAGCTGCTCGCCGTGCCGCTGACCGGCTCGCCGTCCATCGAGGTGGACACCAGGCGCGCGTACGTCAACGATCCGGCGAGCCGGGTCGTCCACGAGATCGACTACGGGGACGGCCTGCGCCGTGCCCGCACGTTCGACGCCGGCCCGGCCGCCGCGCACATGACGGAGACCGGCCGATGACCGCACCGCGCCACACCGCCCGCGCCACCCTCACCCCACGCCGCGCCACCCGCGCCGCCCACGTGATCACCCGCATCCCGCGCCGCGCCACCCGCGCGGCCCGCGCCGCGTGTGCCGCCGTCGCGGTCGTTCTCGTGCTGGCCGGCTGCGCCGAGACCGGCGAGCGCGCCCCCAGGGTGGTGGTCACCACGAACATCCTCGGCGACGTGACCCGGGCCGTCGTCGGCGGCGCGGCCGAGGTGACCGTGCTGATGAGACCGGACTCCGACCCGCATTCCTTCGGCGTCTCCGCGCAGGAGGCCGCCCTGATCGAGGACGCGGACCTGATCGTCTACAACGGCCTCGGCCTGGAGGAGGGCGTGCTGCGCAACGTCGAGGCCGCCGAGGACGCCGGCGTGCCCGCCCTGGCCGTGGGCGAGGGCGTCGATCCGCTCCGCTTCACCGCCGACGAGTCCTCGGGGAAGCCGGATCCGCACTTCTGGACCGACCCGCAGCGGATGGCCAGAGCCGTGGACCTGGTCGCGGCGCAGGTCATCGCCCACGTGGACGGCGTCGACGCGGCCGCCGTCCGGGCCGGCGCCGCCGCCTACCGCGCGCGGGTCGAAGAGCTGGACGGCTGGGTCCGGCGGCAGGTCGCAGCGATTCCGGCGGCCGGCCGGCTGCTGGTCACCAACCACCACGTCTTCGGCTACTTCGCGCAGCGGTACGGCTTCGAGGTCGTCGGCGCCGTCATCCCCAGCGGCACGACCCTGGCCTCGCCGAGCGCGTCGGATCTGAAGTCGCTGCGGGACACGATCCGGCGCACGAAGGTGAAGGCGATCTTCGCGGACTCCTCGCAGCCCGACCGCCTGGCCCGGGTGCTCGCCTCCGAGGCCGGCGTGGACGTCGAGGTGGTCACCCTGTTCTCGGAGTCCCTGAGCCGGCGATCGCCGGGCGCCGCCACGTACCTCGACATGATCCGCACCAACACCACCGCCATCGTGGACGGCCTCAACGGCCGCCCGTCCCCTTAGAAACCCCTCGAAAGGCGTACGAAACATGACAGTCCGGCCACGGACCACCCCGGCGATGCTGCTCGCGGCGAGCCTCCTGCTCGCCGCCTGCGGATCCCAGCAGCCCGCCACCCCGAATCCGGCGGCGGCACCCGCCGCCGCCCGCGAACCGGTGACGGACCCCGTCGTCCTGACCTACGACGGCGGCCTGTACGTCGTCGACGGGCAGAGCCTGGAGCTCGCCGGGGACATCCCCCTCCCCGGGTACAACCGGGTCAACCCCGCCGGCGACGAGCGGCACGTCCTGGTCTCCACCGCCACCGGATTCCGCGTGCTCGACGCCGCCTCCGCGACCCTGAAGAACGACGAGTTCAAGGGCGCCAAGCCCGGTCACGTCGTCAGGCACGCCGGCGCGACCGTCCTGTTCGCGGACGGCACCGGCGAGGTGACGATCTTCAAGCCGCAGGAGCTGGCCGCCGGCCTGCCGAAGGGCGAGGTCTACACCGCCGCCGCGCCGCACCACGGCGTCGCGATCCAGCTGGCGAACGGCGAGCTCGTCGTCACCCTCGGCACCGAGGAGAAACGCACCGGCATCATCGTCCTCGGCCGGGACCGCAAGGAGATCACCCGCAGCGAGGACTGCCCCGGGGTGCACGGCGAGGCCACCGCGCGGGGCGAGGCCGTCGTGATCGGCTGCGAGGACGGCGTCCTGCTCTACAAGGACGGCGAGATCACCAAGATCGCCAGCCCGGACGCGTACGGGCGGATCGGCAACCAGTCCGGCTCCGACGTCTCCCCCGTCGTGCTCGGGGACTACAAGAAGGACCCCGACGCCGAGCTGGAGCGCCCCACCCAGGTCTCGCTCATCGACACGGCGGGCGGGAAGATGCGGCTGGCGGAGCTCGGCACCAGCTACACCTTCCGCTCCCTGGCCCGCGGCCCGCAGGGCGAGGCGCTCGTCCTCGGCACCGACGGCGCCGTACACGTGATCGACCCGGCGACGGCGAAGACCGTCAAAACCGTCAAGGTGCTCGACCAGTGGACCGAGCCGCTGGACTGGCAGCAGCCCCGGCCGAACATCTTCGCCCGCGGTCGGACGGTCTACGTGAGCGACCCGGCCGGGAAGCGGCTGCACGCGATCGACCTCGCCTCCGGGACGGTCCGCAAGACCGCGACGCTGCCGCGCAGCCCGAACGAGCTCACCGGCACCAGCGGGTGAGCCGGCCGATGTGACGCACCCGCTCCCGGCGGCCCGGCCGCCGGACGATCGGCGCCCGCCTACCGCGACCGGAGAAACGCCAGCGTACGCTCCAGCAGCAGCCCGGCGGCCTCGGCGTCGTAGGACGGCAGCGAATTGTCGGCGAAGTTGTGCCGGTCTCCGGGATACAGGTGCAGCTCGGCGTCGGGAGCCTCCTCGACCAGCCCGCGGGCCGCCTCGGCGTCCCCTTCGTCGTTGTAGATGGGGTCGGCGTCCATGGCGTGGATCCGTACCGGAACCTCGGCGGGCCACGCCCCGAAGTAGGAGACGGGGACGCACGAGTCGACGAGCACGGCGCCGCGGGCGCCGGGCCGCGTCTGGGCGAGCCGCTGCGCGTTCAGCACGCCCAGGGAGAGCCCGATGAAGACGACTTCGGCCGGCAGGTCGGCGACCGCGCGGGCACCGCGCGCCAGGAGCTCGTCGACGCCGAGCTTGTCGAAATGCGCCAGGCCCGCCTCCAGCGTGTCGAAGGTCTGGCCGTCGTAGAGATCGGGCGTGTGCACGAGGTGCCCGTCACCGCGAAGCGCCTCGGCGAAGGCGGCGACCCCTGAGGTGAGGCCCTGGGCGTGATGAAAGAGGACGACGTCGGCCACTTTGATCTCCTGCACGTGTCTCGTCCGAACATATGAGCCATAAGTGTAGGCGCCCGGCAGGCCGCCGGTCGCTTCCCGGCATCCGCTGATCACGTGGCCGCGCCGACGTCCCCTGTCCAGCCGGCGAGGAGCTGCAGGGCCCGGGCGGTCGGCGAGCCGGGCTCGACGTTGTAGACGCACAGGGTCTGGTCGGTGTCGCCGGGAGGCTGGAGGGACTCGTAGGAGAAGTGCAGCTCGCCGACGAGGGGGTGGTGGTAGAGCTTGGTGCCGTGCGTGCGGCGCAGCACGCGGTGGTCGTTCCACCACGAGCTGAACTCGGGCGAGCGCAGCGTCAGCTCGCCGACGAGGTCGGCGAGGCGGCGGTCGTGCGGGTAGCGGCCGGCTTCGAGGCGCAGGATGGCGACGGTCTCCGCGGCGATGCGCTCCCAGTCGCCGGTACGGCTGCGCGCCGCCGGGTCCAGCAGGTAGTAGCGGGCGAGGTTGCGGTGCGGCACGGGAAGGGCGTCGAAGTCGGTCAGTACCTCGCGGGCGAGGCGGTTGGCGGCCAGGACGTCCGTACGGCGGCCGAGGATGAAGGCCGGCACGCTGTCGAGTGTCTGCAACATCAGATGGAGCCCCGGCCGGACCCGCTGCGGGCTGATCGGGGCCCGCCGGGCGGGGCGGACCAGCAGGTCGATGAGGTGCTCGCGCTCGGCCGGGTCGAGGTCGAGCGCCCGCGCGAGTGCCTCGGTGACCTCGGATGACGGGTTGCCGGCGCGGCCCTGTTCGAGGCGGGTGTAGTACTCGGTGCTGACGCCGGCCAGCCTGGCGACCTCGTCGCGGCGCAGGCCGGGCACGCGGCGGGCCCGGCCGTCGGCGGGCAGCCCCGTGCGGTCGGGGGTGATCCGGGCACGGCGTGAGCGCAGGAAGTCGGCGAGCTCGCGGCTACGGTCCATCCGCCCAGTGTGCCGACTCCCGGCGGGTCCCTCACACGGCGGGGGTGGCCCTGCCAGTACCTGCCTCGCGCGGACCTGCCTGGTCAGGGCCCGGCCGGGCGGCCCGCGCCGGCCGGCCGGCTGGTGTGCTGGTTACAGGGCACGGCGACCGCCGGTGCTCTCCCACTCACCTCGGAAGGTGTGCACTCATGACCACGCGAACCTCTGCCCTCCCGCTCGCCGGCCGCGTCGCCGTCGTCACCGGCGCCTCCAGCGGAATCGGCGCCGCCTCGGCCGAACATCTGGCCGAGCTGGGCGCACGGGTCGTCGTCCTGGCCCGGCGTGCGGAGCGGCTGGACGATCTGGTCGCCAGGATCGGCAAGAACGGCGGCCAGGCCCTGGCGCTGGCCGCCGACGTGACCGACGTGGCGGCGGTGCGGGCGGCCGCCGATCGGGTGGCTGCCGAGCTGGGCGGTGCCGACCTGCTCTTCAACAACGCGGGCGTGATGCTGCCCGCCCCGATCGAGGAGCTGGCCGCCGGCCAGTGGCAGCACCAGATCGACCTCAACGTCACCGGCCTGATGAACGTCATCGGCGCGTTCGTCCCCCAGCTGATCGAGGCCGGCCGGCGCGGGGTGGCCGACCTGATCAACACCTCGTCGATCGCGGCGCAGAACATCTTCCCGAACTTCGCCGTGTACTCCGCGACCAAGGCGTACGTCACCCACCTGTCCCGGCATCTGCGCGCCGAGCTGGGCCAGCAGAACGTCCGGGTGTCGGCGATCGAGCCGGGCATCGTCGGGACCGAGCTGCAGAGCCACGTCACGGACGAGGGCGCGCTGGCCTGGCTGGAGGGCTCCAAGCAGGAGATGGAGTGGCTCACGCCGGAGGACGTGGCGCGGACCGTCGGGTTCGTCGCGAGCCTGCCGCCGCGGGTGAACCTCCAGCAGGTCACCATCATGCCCACCGGGCAGGCCGCCTGACCGCCGGCGGCGGGCCGATGCGCTCGGGCCGATGCGTTCGGGCCGATGCGTTCGGGCCGATGCGTTCGGGCCGCGGGTGAGCTCACCGCCGGCGGTCTGGGCGCGGCCCGCCGGCCGGATGCTCGGTCTCGCGGATGAACGCGATGATGTGCTCGGCGATCTCGGCGGGGCCGCGTGGTGCAGGCCGTGCCCGACGCCTGCCACCGTGCGGACCTCTCCCCCGTGCGCGCGTACGAGTGACGCGTCGTCGTCGCCGGCCAGCGCCTCGGCGGCGGGATCGCCGCGCAGGAGCAGCACCGGCCCCGGCACCGCGCTGAGCCAGGCACCCGCGTGCCCGAGGTCGCCGTAGACGCTCTCGGGATGATCCAGGAGCGCGTCGAGGAAGCCGGGGTCGTGGCGGTGCAGCGAGTACGCCAGGTTCACCAGGTACGGGTGGGCGGGGCCCAGCAGGTCGGCGAAGGTCCGGCCGCCCGCGTCCTCCCGGCCGAGCAGCTCCAGCAGCTCGGGCTCGGGCCGGCCGCACCACCCCCGCCAGCGCCGCAGCCGCCCGGCCGACTGCTCCAGCAGCCGGTACATGCGCTCCGGTGCCAGCGGGGCGTCGCCGATGATCAGGCCGGCGAACGCCTCGGGCCGTAGCCCGGCGGCGGCCAGCGCGACCTGCCCGCCGTACGAATGCCCGTACCACCACGCGGGACGGTCGAGCCCGGCGGCCCATCCGGCGAGCGCCCGGCCGGCGCCCGCCAGGTCGTAGCGGCCCGGCGGGGAGTCGCCGTGGCCCGGCAGGTCCACGGCCCACCAGCGGACGTGCGGCGACAGGGCGGCCAGCAGCTCGCCGCCCATCCGCCATGATCCGGAGCCGCCGTGCAGGAACACCAGCGGCGTCTCCCCCGTCCCGCCTGTGCGAACTGCCGGCATCCCCGTCCTCCCGACCCTCCAGCCTAAGGTCCTCCCGGCCCTCCGCCGAGCACGTGGCGGCCCGCCAGCCTGAGCGCGTGGCGGCCCGCCGCCCGGTCAATCCCGCCGGGCCGGCAGGTCGGGTCGCTCGTCCGTCCAGCCGACGGCCTGGTAGGCGGTGGAGTAGCTGAGCTCGGCCCGCCGGCCGTCCGCGAGCTCCTCCGAGGTGGTCGTCATCTGCGCGAGGGGAAGCCCGGCATCAGGATCCACCACGAACCGGACGTCGACCACCTCGCCCTGGCCGGAGTCCACCTGGTAGCCGAGCGCCTGCCCGCGACGGCCCAGCGGGTCGGTCACCTCGCCCTCCGCGCGCATGCCGGGCAGCGAGGCGAGGATGCGGAACGCCGAAGCGCGGACCTCGGGCGACACGGCCAGCCCGCCGAGTATCTCCATGCAGGAGGCCCGCAGGCGCGACTCCATCTCCCGGCTCAGATCGACCCTCGGGTACTTCTTCGCCCGATTCGTGATGCGTTCCTCCAGGTAGGCCCGCAGCTCGTCCGGCTCGCCGGGGATCTCGCGCAGCTCCTTCCAGGTCATCAGCTGCTTGGTGAGGCTCCCGCCCGAGCCCTTCCAGCCGCCGCGCAGCCGCCCGGCCCTCGGCTCCTCCGCCGCGGCCTCGACCGTCTCGCTCGTATTGCCCATGGGATAGCTCCAGCTGCCCGGCGCGCCCGCCGCCTGCCAGGCCGCCCGATCCTCGGGGGTCGCCGGCTCGGTGCCGAGGTACCGCGTGATCCGCCAGCTCTGGTAGTCCGGTCGCTGTGCCAGCCACATCTCCTCGGACCTGCTCGTCCGGAGCACGTAGCTGCCGGTGGGGTCGACCCGCATCGACTGGCTGACCGTGGTGGTGCGCCAGTAGTCGCCGCTCGCGCGCGCCCTGGCCATGGCCGTGGCGGCGGCGAGCAGGATCTGGCTGGCGGTCGGTCGGGGCTCCGGGACCTTCGAGGCCGTGGCCGACGGCGGCGGGGTGCCGAGCGGCGTCGCGGTGATCTCGGCGCCCGGCAGCGCCACGGCGGTGCCCACGACGATCGCGGCCACCGCCGCGGCCAGGCCCATCCCGCCCCCGGCCAGCCGCCGCCACCTCTTCCGCGTGCCGCCGCCCGTCCCAGTGGACCTGCCGAGCGCGGCGGGCGCGGTGGATCCGCCGGGCGCGATAATTCCGGCGGGCGCGGTGGATCCGGCGGGCGCGATAATTCCGGCGGGCGCGGTGGATCCGGCGGGCGCGGTCTTTTCGGGTGGGGAGGCAGTCGCCCCAGCCATCTCGGCCAGCAACCGGGCACGTCCGTTGATCACCGTGTCGAGCGACGGCTCCGGCAGGCCGAGCAGGTCGCGCACCGCGCGCAGCTCTCCGTGCTCGGCCAGATGCCCGGCCAGGTGCCCGGTCGGATGCCCGGTCGGATGCCCCGTCGGATGCCCCGTCGGGTGCCCGGCATCCTGGTGATCGTCGTGCTCAGCCATCGGTCCTCCCATCGGTGATGTCGTACAGTGCCGTTCGCAGCTTTCTGCGCACCCGGTTGAGGCGGGAGCCGACCGTGCCATACGGGATGCCGAGGGCCTGCGCGACCTCCTCATAGCTGAGGTTGGCCAGGGCGACCAGGAGCAGCACGTCGCGATCGCCGTCGGGCAGCCTCTCCAGCTCCGCCACGAGCCGCCGCTGGGCGCCGGCCGCGGCCATCCGCTCCGTCACCCGGTCCTCGTGCCCGTCCTCGGTCTGGACCTCGGCCAGCGCCCTGGCCAGGGCTTCGAGCTTGCGCATCTCGCTCCTGCGGTGCTGCGCCACCAGGTTGGTCGCGATCCCGTACAACCACTGGCGTACGGCGCCACGGGCCGGGTCGAACGTCTCCCGCTTGCGAAAGGCCACGAGGAACGTCTCAGCAGCGAGATCGTCAGCCGTCTGCGGCCCGGCACGCCCGGCAACATAGCGGTATATGTCGCCGAAATAGCGGTCGTAAAGCACGGCGAAGGCTTGGGGACGATGCAGCGACTCTTCGATGAACGTCGCATCGTCCAACCTCGCCGGCGTGTCAGGGGGAGCGGTCATCCGCAACGATTCCCTTCTTCCGGTACACCGTTACTCCGCCGCAAACCCCGCAGCCTTCACCGATCGAGGCAGCCAGGATTTCGCTCCCCGCGAACGACCCCTCTCATGACGCGATCGTCGCAGAACGTCCCTCAGGAAGTTGCTCGCCGGTGTCGTATCGGCGTGACCGCCGATCGTCTTGCTGGTGAAGGCCGTCCGCGAATACGGCCCCCAGGACCTCGACCGGGAGCGAGTCATGAATCCGACGCTGAACACCATCGACCTCGTGGTCTCCGACATGGACGCCGCCATCGCCTTCTACGCCCGCCTCGGGCTGGCGTTCAAGCTCGACCCGGGCACGCCCGAGCACGCCGGCTGCGACCTGCCGGGCGGGCTGCACGTGATGCTGGACACGGAGGCGTTCCGCACGCCGTTCCTGCCGGGCTGGAGCGCGCCGGCCGGCGGGCCGCGCACCCTGCTGTGCTTCGAGTTCGAGGGGCCCGCCGACGTCGACGCCAAGTACGCCGAGCTCGTCGAGGCCGGCCATCGCGGGATCGCCGAGCCGTTCGACGCCTTCTGGGGCATGCGGTGCGCGATCGTGGCCGACCCGGACGGCAACGGTGTCGACCTGTACGCAGTGCTCCCGGCAAGCTGACACCACACCACACCGTAAGGAGATCGGGCGTTGAAGTACGTGCTGATGTTCGTCGAGACCGAGGCCTTCGCCAAGAAGCTGGAGGCGATGGACGAGCCCGAGCGGGCGACCGCCTATGAGGCCGTGGGCCGCTGGTTCGCCGAGCACGCCGACAAGATCACCCATCACACGCACCTGCAACCGGTGCACACCGCGACCACGATGCGGCTGGGCGACGGCGAACCGGTCATCACCGACGGGCCGTTCGTGGAGGGCAAGGAGGTGGTCAGCGGGTTCGCCGAGGTCGAGGTGGCCGATCTGGACGAGGCGCTGAAGCTGGCCCGGACGTGGCCGGCGTGCCCGCTCGTGGAGATCCGCCCCGTCGCATGACCGCCCCGCCGACTGAGCCCGCGGGCGAGCGACCGCGCCCGGACACGCCCGAGGACGAGCGACCGCGCCCGGACACGCCCGAGGACGAGCGACCGAGCCCGGAGCCGCCGACCCGTCAGGTGCGCGAGCGGTCGAGCGCCGACGCGCTGGCGCGGGTGGTTCGCGAGCACGCGAGCCGCCTGGCGGCCTCGCTGGTGTCGCTGCTGGGCGACTTCTCCGCCGCCGAGGACCTGGTGCAGGACGCGGTCGAGACGGCGCTGCGCCGCTGGCCGGTCGAGGGCGTGCCGGACCGGCCGGACGCCTGGCTGTTCACCGTGGCCCGGCGGCGCGGCCTGGACGTGCTGCGGCGGGAGTCCAACCATCGCACCAAGCTCGCCCAGCTCACCTGGCCCGCGCCCGCCGAGCGCGACGACCGGCTGCGGCTGGTCTTCACCTGCTGCCACCCGGCGTTGTCGCGTCCGGCCCAGATCGCGCTCACCCTGCGGGTGGTGTGCGGGCTGAGCACGGCGCAGATCGCCGCCGCGTTCGTGGTGCCCGAGGCCACGGTGGCGCAGCGGATCACGCGGGCGAAGCGGAAGATCGGCGAGGCGAGGATCCCGTACCGCGTCCCGGGCGCGGAGGAGCTGCCCGGGCGGCTGGGCGAGGTGCTGGCGGTGATCTATCTGCTCTTCAACGAGGGCTACCTGTCCAGCACGGCCGAACGCGCGCACGCGCGGGACCTGGCCGGCGACGCGGAATGGCTGGCCACGCTGCTGGCCGGCCTGATGCCGAAGGAGCCGGAGGTGGCCGGGCTGCTGGCGTTGATCCGGCTGCACCGGGCCCGCGAGCCGGCCCGTTTCGATGGCGGAGGCCGCCTCGTGCTGCTGGCCGATCAGGATCGGGGTCTGTGGGACCGGCAGGCGATCGAGGAGGCGACCGCGCTACTGGTGCGGGCGGCCAGGACGCATCGCCGGCCGGGGCCGTACCAGTTGCAGGCGGCGATCGTGGCCTGCCACGCCGAGGCCGCCAGTTTCGAGCTGACCGACTGGGCGCAGATCCTGCTCCTGTACGACATGCTGCTGCACCTGGCCCCCTCCCCCATCACCCGGCTGCACCGCGCCATCGCCCTGCGCTACGCCAAGGGGGCCGAGGCGGCGCTGGCGCAGCTGGCCGGCCTGGACCAGGCGCTGGAGCGCTACCCCCTCTTCCACGCCACCCGGGCGGAGCTGCTCCGGGACGCGGGACGCCGCGCGGAGGCCCGGCAGGCCGACGAGCGGGCACTGGAGCTGACCGCCAATCCGGCCCAGCAGGCGCTCCTGCACGAGCGGCTCAGCTGGAGCTGACGACGGCCGAAGCCGCGCGCCCAGCCCGGCCACCTTCATGCGAACGGCTCCGGACCGTGTGGTCCGGAGCCGTTCATGGCATGTCCTACTTGAAGCGGCGCAGCCGCAGGCTGTTGCTCACCACGAACACGCTGGAGAAGGCCATCGCCGCCCCCGCGATCATCGGGTTGAGCAGGCCGAGCGCCGCGAGCGGCAGGGCGGCCACGTTGTAGGCGAACGCCCAGAACAGGTTGCCCTTGATCGTGCCGAGCGTCCGGCGCGACAGCCTGATCGCGTCGGCGGCCACCCGCAGGTCGCCCCTGACCAGGGTCAGGTCACTGGCCTCGATGGCGGCGTCGGTGCCCGTGCCCATGGCCAGCCCGAGGTCGGCCTGGGCCAGGGCGGCCGCGTCGTTGACCCCGTCGCCGACCATGGCCACGATCCGGCCCTCGTCCTGCAGCTCCTTGACCACGTCCACCTTGCCGGCGGGCAGGACCTCGGCGATCACCTCGTCGATGCCCACCTCCGCCGCGACGGTCCTGGCCACGGCCTCGTTGTCGCCGGTCAGCAGCACCGGCGTGAGCCCGAGCGCGCGGAGCCTGGCGATGGCCTCCTTGCTGGTCGGCTTGACCACGTCGGCCACCACGAGCACCGCGCGGGCCTGGCCGTCCCAGCCCACCGCGACGGCGGTCCGGCCGGCGGCCTGAGCGGCCTGCAGCGAAGCCTCCAGGTCCGGGGTGAGGTGCTGCGACCACTCCGCCAGCAGCTTGGGCCGCCCGACCAGCACCGCGTGCCCCTCCACGATGCCCTGCACGCCGAGCCCCTCGACGTTCGCGAAGTCCTCGGCCGCGGGCAGCTCGCCGGCCCGTGCCGCCGCCCCCTTGGCGATGGCCTGGGCGATCGGGTGCTCGGAGGCGTGCTCCAGCGCACCCGCCAGGCGCAGCACCTCGGTCTCGTCCTCGCCGTCGGCGACGTGGACGTCGACGAGGGTCATGCGGCCCTCGGTGACCGTGCCGGTCTTGTCCAGCACCACGGTGTCGATCTTGCGGGTGTTCTCCAGCACCTCCGGCCCCTTGATCAGGATGCCGAGCTGCGCGCCCCGGCCGGTGCCGACCAGCAGGGC
Organism: Nonomuraea zeae; assembly: GCF_005889725.1. GTDB lineage: Bacteria > Actinomycetota > Actinomycetes > Streptosporangiales > Streptosporangiaceae > Nonomuraea > Nonomuraea zeae. Next base: position 4,992 of record NZ_VCKX01000061.1, on the reverse strand, counting down.
CGTCGGCGTGGCCAGGCCGAGCGCGCACGGGCAGGCGATGATCAGGACCGCGACCGCCGCGGTGAACGCCGCCCCCACCCCGTCGCCGGTGCCCAGCCAGAAGCCGAGCGTCCCGATGGCCAGGGCGATCACGACGGGCACGAAGACGCCGGAGATCCGGTCGGCCAGCCGCTGCGCCTGGGCCTTACCGGTCTGGGCCGCCTCCACCAGCTTGGCCATCTGGGCCAGCTGGGTGTCGGCGCCCACCCGGGTCGCCCGGACCACGAGCCTGCCGCCCGCGTTCACGGTGGCGCCGGTGACGGCGTCGCCGGGCCGCACCTCGACGGGAACGGACTCACCGGTCAGCATGGAGGCGTCGACCGCCGACGTCCCCTCTTCGACGACGCCGTCCGTGGCGATCTTCTCGCCCGGCCGGATCACGAACCGGTCTCCGGCCTTGAGCTGCTCGACCGGGACCCGCCGGCCGTCGGCCAGCTCCACGTCCTTGGCGCCCAGCTCCAGGAGTGCCCGCAGCGCGGCGCCGGCCCGGCGCTTGGAGCGGGCCTCGAAGTAGCGCCCGGCCAGGATGAACGCGGTGACTCCCGCCGCGGCCTCAAGGTAGATGTTGCCCGAGCCGTCGGTGCGTTCGATGGTGAACGCGAAGGGGTGGGTCATGCCCGGCGTGCCAGCGGTGCCGAAGAACAGGGCCCACAGCGACCAGCCGAGCGCGGCGAGCGTGCCGATGGAGATCAGCGTGTCCATGGTGGCCGCGCCGTGCCGGAGATTGGTCCAGGCGGCCTTGTGGAAGGGCCAGCCCGCGTACACCACCACCGGAGCGGCCAGCACCAGCGACAGCCACTGCCAGTTCGTGAACTGCAACGGCGGGATCATCGCCATCGCGATCACCGGCACGGCCAGGATCACGGACGTGAGGAGCCGGTCGCGCAGCGGGCGCAGCTCGTCCGCCGGCTCCTGCCCGGCCGCCTCCGCCTCCGGAGGCGCGGGCAGCGCGGCCGTGTAGCCGGCCTTCTCCACCTCGGCGATCAGCTGCTGCGGCTCGACGCCCTCGGCGAAGGTGACCTTCGCCTTCTCGGTGGCGTAGTTGACCGTGGCGGTCACACCGTCCAGCTTGTTGAGCTTGCGCTCGATCCGGTTGGCGCACGAGGCGCAGGTCATGCCGCCGATCGAGAGTTCGACCGCGTTCTGCCGGTCATCGGTGAGCGAGGTCATCACCGTTCTCCTTCCTCTCGTTCAGTGACTGTGGTCGCCGTGCCCGCTGGGCGTGGGCGCGGGGATGTCCGGCTTGGGCCCGGCGCCGAGGGTGAAGCCCGCCGTGCGGACCTTGCCCTCGTGCTGGAAGTCCAGGAACAGACGGTAGTCGCCCCGGCTGGGCACTTCGGCGTAGAAGACGATTTCGGGGCCCGCGGCGGTCTTGCCGTCGCCGGGCGTGCCGTCGGGGTGGACGTGCAGATAGGCCAGGTCGTTGGCGCGCAGGGCCACCAGGTGGCCGTAGGCGCCGAGGTAGGGCTGCAGGTCGGTGACCGGCTTGCCGTCCTTGGCCACCTTGAGGGTGAGCCGGCTCGACTGCCCGGGGGTCAGGTCGCCACCGAGGGTGACGGTGTATCCGTCCACCTTGGCCGTGCGGCCCGTGTCGGGCAGGGCCTTGGGCGCGTAGTCGCCGGCCGCGTACAGGTCGGTGCCCAGCGTCAGGGCCTCGGCGCCGGTCGGCGCGAAGTCGGCGAAGGCGCGGTACGTGCCCGCGGCCGGCAGCGTGAGCCTGACAGACCAGACGCCGCCGCCCGCCTCGGCGGGGTGCAGGTGCTGGAAGCTGCCCAGGTCGCGGGAGACCACGATGAAGTGCAGCTTCTTGTCGTGCTGGACCTGGTAGTCGGTGACCGGCTTGCCGTCGGGGCCCGCCACGGTGAACCGGAAGTCCGTCGGCTCGCCCTTTTCCAGCTTTTCGGTGAGCGGGATGAGGGTGTAGCCGTTCTCGGAAACCTGGAGCCCCCCGGGGGTATCGTCCTGCGCCGGCTCGGCGGCGTGCGCGTCGTGCCCCGCGCTCGCGGCGGGCTCCGCCATGGCGCTGTGGTCCTCGGCCGGGGGCGCCCCGACCGGTCCGGCCACCTTGCCCGCGCCCAGCGCGCCGCCGAAGACGACGACCAGGCCCAGGGCGTACGCGCCGAGTCGCGCTGCGGTGTTCACGGCTGACCTGCCACTTCGTATCCGGCTTCCTCCACGGCGGCCACGATCTTCGCCACGTCGACCGGGCCGTCACTACCCACGGTCAGCAGGCCGGTGGCCAGGTCGACCTCGACGCTGGTCACGCCGGGCACGTCGCCGACCTCCTCTTTGACAGAACTGACGCAGTGGCCGCAGGTCATGCCCTGGACGGTGTAGGTGGCGGTGCTCATATCGATCTCTCCTTCAATCCGGTCAGGAACGTACAAGTCTGGCGATGGCGTCGGAGGCTTCCTTGATCTTCGCGTCCGCCTCGGGGCCGCCCTTCAGCGTGGCCTCGGCGACGCAGTGGGCCAGGTGCTCCTCCAGCATCGAGAGGGCGAACGACTGCAGCGCGCTCGTCGCGGCCGACACCTGGGTCAGGACGTCGATGCAGTATTTGTCGTCCTCGACCATCCGCTGCAGGCCGCGCACCTGCCCTTCGATGCGGCGCAGCCGCATCGCGTGGTCGTGCTTGCTGCCGCTGTAACCGGCCATGTCCTGCCCTCCCGTCGTGTCCGTCATCCCTAAGAACACTATACCCCCCTATGGTATTCCGGACGCAAGCCGTCTCTTCCTGGCCGTACGTTCAGCGCGCCGCCGCCGGTCCGCCCGTCACGGAGTGTGATCGCGCAAACGATGGACATCTCCCGCCGCACTCACCATGATCATTTATGTCAAGGAAGGTGTTCGAAGAAAGGCGAAGAGTGTCCGAGCAAGCGATCAACCGGCGTCAGCTGCTGGCCTCCGCGGCGGCCGTCGGCGGCCTGTCCTTAGGGCTTTCCCTCGTCCCCGGCGAAGCAGGGGCCGCGACCCGCGACCGCCGCGGCGCGGCCTCGTGGGAGAACATCATCGAGAAGTCCTCCTTCAGCAGCTCTTCGGCCTTCGGCAAGGAGTGGAATCACCTCTATCCCTGGGACGGCGACCCCGACACCCACAACGGCGCCGCCAGGATGCACGCCAGCCAGGTCTCCCTCTCCGGGGGCGTGCTGACCCTGACGGCGACCCGGCTGGCCGCGCCCGACGGCCTCAGCCCGCACTCGCCGAACGCGCCGCTGTGGTACCGCTCGGGCGCCATCCACGCCAAGGAGCAGATCCTGGTCAACGACCAGTTTCCCGAGTACGACATCGAGGGCGAGTTCCGCACGCAGACGGGGCAGGGCATCTGGCCGGCCTTCTGGATCACCGGCACCTGGCCGGCCTGGCCGCCGGAGAGCGACATCCTCGAATACGTGGGAGATTCCACCAACCTCTTCAACACCTGGAACCAGACCTCCAGCGGCGACGAGGGCGAGGAGCAGTCCGACGACGTGTTCGTCACCCGCGAGCGGGTCAGCGGCCACAACCCCGACTCCTGGTTCAAGTACCGGGTCTGGATGACCAAGGAGGGCGACGACGTCCTGCTCGACTACTACTTCAACGGCGAATACGTGACGACCCACCGCGGAGTCGGCTGGGCCGGCGTCCCCCAGCGGCTCATCCTCAACCTGCAGATGGGCTCCTGGGCCTCCGGCATCGAGCCCGGCGGGCCCGGCTGGGACGACCAGCCAGGCCCCGCCGGTGACACCTATTTCAAGGCCCGCAACGTCTGGGTCGGTCGCACGCGCGCCTGGTGACGCACCGTCCGGGCTCGCGACGTCCAGGCTCGCGACGTCCGGGCTCGCGACGTCCGCCCGGATCCCGCCACGGATGAGCGCCTGACGGAGCGTGGTGGAACCCGATGGAACGCCTACCGGGTGGGTGCCGATGGAGCACCCACCCGCACGGCGAAAGGGGACACGCATGTCAGTGCCATCAGGAGCGGCACATGTTCAGGGGTGATCGAAGGCGGGGCGCGCTGCGCGTGCTCGGGGGCGCGGCGGTGCTGGCCGCGCTGCCGGCCGTCCTGTCCGTGCAGACCGCGATGGCGGCCCCCTGCTACGGCGACTGCCAGCCCGGTGTGGTGCGTTCGGCGGGGGTGCTCAAGTACGACGCCCCCGTCGGCGTGGCCGACCAGATCACCGTCAGCGCGGGCGGCGGGTTCCTCACGGTCACCGATCCCGCCGCCACGCTCACCGTGGGCGCCGGGTGCACGCTGGTGACCCCGCACGAGGCACGCTGCTCGTCCGCGAACGTCGGGTCCATGGTCATCCGCGGGCTGGACGGCGACGACGTGATCACGAACTCCACCGGCCTGGCCGCCCGCCTGATGGGCGGCAACGGGGCCGACCGGCTGGCCGGCGGCTCCGGCGGCGACACGCTGATCGGCGGGTTCGGCGGCGATCTGCTGCAGGGCGGCGGCGGCCCGGACACCGCCGTCTATTCGGAGGTCTCGAACAGGCTCGGCGTACGGGCCGACCTCGACGGCGTGACCGGCGACGACGGCAGCTCGGAGGACGGGCCCGCGGGAGCCAGGGACACCGTCGCCGCGGACGTGGAGAACCTGGAGGGGACCCGCGCCAACGACGTTCTCATCGGCAACGCGGGGGCGAACGTCATCGACGGTTCCGGCGGCCACGACCAGGTTCAGGGGCTGGGCGGCGACGACCGGCTCACCGGCGAGGGCGGCGGCAGCCTCGACGGCGGCGCCGGCACCGACCACTGCACGTCCGACCTCAGGCTCGTGCCGGGGCAGGCCGACGCCTTCGCGGGCTGCGAGACCACGGCGGTCCTGACCCCCTAGGCGCCCGTCGCGCCATCCGGACGATCGGGCGGCCGGTGGCCCCGCGAGAGCGCGGCCACCGGCCCGTGGCGGCCGCTGGTGAAAGTTTCACGGCCGAGCCGCACGCGGACGACGCCGTACGCCCCGCCCCCCCC
>NZ_VCKX01000615.1 GCF_005889725.1 Nonomuraea zeae | reverse complement strand
ACGCACCCCGGGACACCACCCGCACGCCCCGCCCGCTAGGCCGGCGCACCCCCGGCCCACTGCCGGGTCAGCGCGTGCCCGCCGAGCCAACGCCCCTGACTCACCCGCCGAGCCAACGCGGACGGCCCGCCGCTGAACCGGCGCCCCCCGGGCCCACCCACCGAACCAACGCACATCGCCCCACCGAACCAGCGCACCTGGGCCAACGCACACGCCTCGCCCACTAAGCCAGCGCACCCCCCGGCCACCCACTGGGTCAACGCGCACGCCCGCCCCAACGCCTCTGACCCGCCCACCGAGCCAACGCACCTGGCCGCCCGCCGCGCTCGTGACTCCACTCGCGCAACCAGGCCGGGTACAAGCGCATCCGGCGACCAGGACATTCAGCGCCCGCCCCGCCCCAACCCACCTCCCGGGTAAGGCCCCTCAGCGGCCCACCTTTCGGGTACCTGCCGGGTGCAGCACTCAGCACCCACCCACTCGGCTCCACCTCCCGAGTCAGCACCCGCCCCAATGGGCCCACCACCCGAGTCAGCACTCGTCCCGACCGGCCCACCACCCGAGCACCACCCCTCAGCGGTCCACCTGGCCGAGGACACTCCTCAGCGCCCACCCTCGACCCACCTCCAGCAGCACGCCGGTCTCCGCGCCACCGCCACGCGTCGGGTCCACGAGTGAGGACCTGGGAGGGGACCCCGAGCGGGAGACCAGGGAGAGGGACCCGAGCAAGAGACCCCGACCGGGAGACCGGAGGAAATCTTGGGGAGAGAGACCTCAAGCGGGAGACCGGAGGGAGATCCTGGAAGAGAGGCCCCGGGAGGGGACCCGCCGTTTCTGTCAGTCCCGCCCGCTACATTTCTCGCATGCATCGCCGTACGGACCCGCAGCCATGACCGAACGCCCGACCGATCTGACCGCCGACGAGGCACGCCGGGTCATCCTGCGCTCCCAGGGCCTGATCGGCGCCGACGTGCGCAAGGGCGGGGTGCACGCCATGCTGCGCAGACTGGGCGCCGTCCAACTGGACACGATCTCGGTCCTCGCCCGCTCCCACGAGCTGGTCGCGTACGCTCGCCTGGGCGCGGTCGGCAGGCCGAAGGTCGAGCGCGCCTACTGGCACAATCCCGCCCAGAGCTTCGAATACTGGTGCCACGCCGCCTGCATCCTGCCCATCGAGCACTGGCCCCTCTACGCCTTCAGGCGCCGGGCCTACCGCGACAGGCGCTACCGCTGGCACGAGGTCCCCGACGGGGTGGACAAGCTCCTCGACCAGGTCCGCGAGTCCGGCCCGCTGACGACCTCCGACGTGGGCGGCGCCAAGAACGGCGGCATGTGGTGGGACTGGTCCGACTCCAAGATCGGCCTTGAGTGGCTGCTCGACATCGGCGAGGTGGTCTGCAGCCGGCGCGTCGGCTGGCGCCGCGTCTACGACCTGGCCGAGCGCGTGGTCCCCGCCGACCTCCTGGCCGACGATCTCTCCGACGAGGAGTGCATCGTCCGCCTGGCCGCCATCGCAGGCCGTTCGCTGGGCGTGGCCAACAGGACCGACCTCATCGACTTCCTCCGCCTCAAGGGCCGTTTCGCGGCGATACTCGACGAGGTCCTGCTCAGCGGCGCGGCCGGCCTGGTGCCCGTGGCGGTCGCCGGCTGGCCGGGCAAGAAGGGCCAGGGCAACGCCTGGGCGGATCCGGCGGCGCTGGAGTCCGAGCCGCGCGGCGGTCGCCACCGCACGACGCTGCTGTCGCCGTTCGACTCCCTCATCTGGCACCGGGGCCGCACCGAGCGGGTCTTCGGCTTCAAATACCAGCTCGAGCTCTACGTGCCCAAGCACAAGCGCGTCCACGGCTACTTCACGATGCCGGTCCTCGCCGGGGGCCGCCTGATCGGCCGCGTCGACCCGGCCCGGGAAGGCACGACCCTGGTGATCAGGCAGCTCCACCTGGAGCCCGGACTCTCGCCCGCCAAATATGCCGACGCGTTAAGCGATGCCCTCTGGTCGGCGGCGGAGTGGGTGGGCTGCGACGCCGTACGCGTCGAACGCGCCGACCCCCCGGAGCTCATCCCGCTCCTTACCTCCCCCGACCGGACACCCTGACCACCCACCGGACATCCTGACCACCCACCGGACCCCTCGACTGCCGCTGCGCAGGACTCGAGGGGCTGCACTCGCCAGCGGACGCCCCTGTCCCTTATACACATCT
>NZ_VCKX01000614.1 GCF_005889725.1 Nonomuraea zeae | reverse complement strand
GAGTTTGCAGGGCGGGCCCTATCCGGGGATCGGGCCGAAGGTGGTGGCGCTGGGCGGCGGCCACGGGTTGTTCGCCTCCCTTTCCGCCTTACGGGTCGTCACCGACCGGCTGACCGCCGTGGTGACCGTGGCCGACGACGGCGGGTCCAGCGGGCGGCTGCGTCGCGAGCTCGGCGTGCTCCCACCCGGTGACCTGCGGATGGCGTTGGCCGCGCTGTGCGGCGACGACGAGTGGGGCAGCACCTGGAGCGAGGTGGTGCAGCACCGCTTCCGCAGCGAGGGCGACCTGCACGGGCACGCCGTCGGCAACCTGCTGATCGTGGCGCTGTGGGAACTGCTCGGCGACCCCGTGGCCGGGCTCGACTGGGTCGGGCGGCTGCTCGGCGCCCACGGCCGGGTGCTGCCGATGGCGTCGGTGCCGCTCGACATCGTGGCCGAGGTGGAGCTCGACGGCGTCATCTCGATCGTCCGCGGGCAGGTGGCGTGCGCCCTGACACCCGGCAGGGTGCAGGCGATCTCCCTGGTTCCCGAGGATCCGCCCGCGCGGCCAGAGGCGGTGGCGGCGGTGCTGGACGCCGACTGGGTGGTGTTCGGGCCGGGGTCGTGGTTCACCAGCGTGCTGCCGCACCTCAAGGTGCCCGAGCTGGCCAGGGCCCTGCACGAGACGAGGGCCAAACGGCTCGTCACGCTCAACCTGGCGCCTCAGCCGGGCGAGACCGACGACTTCTCCCCCCAGCAGCATCTGGAGGTGCTCAGGCAGCACGCTCCGGATCTGTCGATGGACGTCGTACTCGCCGACACCGGGGTCGTGGACGACCCCGACGCGCTCGAGAAGGCGGCCGCCGCGCTCGGCGCCCGGCTCGTCATGGCGGACGTGGCCGCCCCGGACGGCTCCGCGAAGCATGACCCACGACGTCTTGCCTCCGTCCTGGACGAGATTTTCCTCCAGAAGCGTTGATCCTGGTCGGCGTGGCGCGAAGGTGCGAGAGACTGACGTGAGCCGGTCTTAATGGGGGAGGACTAACGCTTATGGCGATGACAGGTGTGGTGAAAGACGAGCTGAGCCGCCTGCCGGTGCTCAAGCCGTGCTGCCGCAAGGCGGAGGTTTCGACGCTGCTGCGGTTCGCCAGCGGCCTGCACCTGGTGGGCGGGAGGATCGTGATCGAGGCGGAGCTCGACACCAATGCCACCGCGCGTCGGCTGATCAAGGACATCGGAGAGGTGTTCGGCCACAAGGCCGAGGTGCTCGTGCTCGCGCCCGCGGGGCTGCGGAAGGGCTCGCGCTACGTGGTGCGGGTCTACCGCGACGGCGAGGCGCTGGCCCGCCAGACGGGCCTCATCGACAATCACGGCCGTCCGGTGCGCGGCCTGCCTCGCCAGGTGGTGGCGGGGGCCGCCTGCGACGCCGAGGCCGCCTGGCGCGGGGCGTTCCTGGCCCACGGCTCGCTGACCGAGCCGGGGCGTTCGATGTCGCTCGAGGTCACGTGCCCGGGGCCGGAGGCGGCGCTCGCGCTGGTGGGCTCGGCGCGGCGGCTGAAGATCCACGCCAAGGCGCGCGAGGTGCGCGGCGTCGACCGGGTCGTGGTGCGCGACGGCGACGCGATCAGCGCGCTGCTCACCCGGCTGGGGGCGCATGACAGCGTGCTGGCCTGGGAGGAGCGGCGGATGCGCCGCGAGGTGCGGGCCACCGCGAACCGGCTGGCCAACTTCGACGACGCCAACCTGCGGCGGTCCGCGCGGGCCGCGGTGGCGGCGGGCGCGCGGGTGCAGCGGGCGCTGGAGATCCTCGGGGACGAGGCTCCCGACCATCTGGTGGTGGCGGGGCGGCTGCGGGTGGAGCACAAGCAGGCGTCGCTGGAGGAGCTGGGGCAGATCGCCGATCCGCCGCTGACCAAGGACGCGATCGCCGGGCGGATCCGGCGGTTGCTGGCGATGGCCGACAAGCGGGCCTCTGATCTGGGGATCCCCAACACCGAGGCCAACCTCACCGTCGACATGCTGGCCCCCTGATCGGTTTTCCCGCGCTTGCGTGAATGGCGTCACACCCATCCTGTACGGCGGAGCTCTGGGTGCAGGGGGATGCCGGTGGATCAGGGGGCGGTGGGCGTGCTGGTGGATCCGGGTGTGGTGGGCATGCCGGCCGATCCGGGCGCGACAGGGGTGCCGTTCGACCCGGGCATTGAGGGGATACCGGCAGATCCGGGGGTAGCGGGCGTGCCGGCGGGTTCGAGTGCGACTGGCGTGCCGGTCGGTGGTGCAGTGGGTGTGCCGGTGGG
>NZ_VCKX01000613.1 GCF_005889725.1 Nonomuraea zeae | reverse complement strand
GTCCTGGAGGGGGCCGGGCTGGTCGCGCATCCGGCGGCGGCTCGGCGCAGGCGGGTCGTGCGGGCTCTGGTGACGGCGGCCGTCCTGGCCGGGTTGACGGCGGCGGCGTCCTGGCTGCTTCCGTGGCTCCTGCCCTGGCCGTGGCTGCGCGCCGGCGTCTGGCTGGTCCCGGCGGCGGCGCTGGCAGCCGGGCTGTGGCTGGCCGCGGCGGGCGCCGCGAGCCTCGGTCACGCGCTCGGCGGCCGGCACCTGGTCAGCAGGAGCGGCGCGGTGGTGCGGCGCACGATCGCGCTGGACCGCAGGGGCATCACCGGCTGGACGATCACCGAGTCGTACTTCCAGCGCCGCTCGGGCCTGCTGACCGTCTCCGCGACCACGGCGGCGGGCAGCGGCCACTACGACGTGCTGGACGTGGGCCGCGGCGACGGCCTGGACCTCGCCGCACGCGCCGTTCCCGGCCTCCTCGGCCCCTTCCTGGACCGGCAACCCCCGCACAGCAATGAGCCGCGTGATCCCCCACGGTTTGCCCATGCCCCTGTACTGGACAAACGTGATCGCGCGGCTCAGATGCTTACAAGAACCAACCGTATTTGTCCCGCTTGCAACCGGGTTGCAGCCTCATTAACCGTTGACGCAGATCACCGGTCAGGACCGCTGGTGGTGCCGCCGGCGGGCGGCCCGTGCCGTCCCGCCGGCGGGAGTGCGACCTGGCCGCGCGTGACAGCCGTCAGCTGCCCGCCGGCTGCTTCGCCACCTCGGCCAGGTACGCCTTGGCCATGGCGAGCGCCCCGGCCAGCGCCTCCTTCTCGGCCATGAGCTCGACCTTGGGCGAGTTCGTCGCCGCGTCCGCCGGCCGCTGGTGCCCCGAGAAGTCGACCCTGATCACCATCGCGCCCTTGCGGATCAGCACCGAGCCGCTGGAGGCCGAGACCTCCCCCTGCCGGGTCTGCACGAACTGCTGGTACGCCTGGTCGCCCAGGCCCGCGAGGTCGGTCAGCTTGCCCCAGGTGATGCCGCCCATCTTGGAGCTCGCGATGTTCTTGTCGCCGCCGTACTCGCTGATGTAGTAGCCCTTGGCCGCGGGCTCGTCGGCGGCGCCCGCCCGGTTGGCGAACCGGTGGGTGGTGATCAGCACGCTGCGGATCTTCTTCATGCCCTCTTCGCCGGGCAGGTTCAGGTTGAGCCAGCGGCACTCGGTCTGGTTGTCGTCGCCGGCCGCCATGCCGCGCGCGCGGGTGGTGGGCTCGGGCACGAACCGCGTGGCCGCCTCCGTGACGGCCGTGCATTCGGCGGGGAAGGCGGCCAGCACCGTCGGCGACGGCGTCGGCCGGGCGCTCGGCAAGGTCGTGGCCTGCGACGGCTGCGGCTGGGCGAGCACGTTGGGATGCTGCTTCTGCCAGGCGGCCACGCCCTTGGCGAAGTGCCCGACCAGGCCGCTCACCTCGCGGATCGCGTTGTCCTCGTTGATGGACTGCGTGGTCTCGTTGGACAGGATCTGCGCGTCCTTGCGCTGCTGGCCCGCCTGGAACTTGACCTCGATCGTCATGTCGCCCACCCGGGCGAACGCCTTGCCGAAGGAGTACCACAGCAGCTTGCCGTCGCGGCGCCAGGTGTATTGCGCGAACGCGCCGTCGCCCACGCCCTGGACGACCTTGACCGGGGAGACGTACTGCTTCTCGTCGGGGTCCAGCGACGGCTTGGCGGTCTCGCCGTACTTGCCGCCGCGCAGGTCGACCTCGTACGAGTTCTGGGCCATCGCCCTGCCGGTCTTGGCGCCCTCGCCCTTGTGCTGCGCGATCCTGACGTCGATCTCCCTGCTGCGCCAGAACTCGCCGAACGAGATCCGCTGGTTCGTCCAGTTGCAGGTGAAGTCGACCGTGTAGTCGCCGTCCTTGGAGGACTTGGCCACGGTCGCGTCGGGCACGAGCCGGTCGATCTCCTCCTTCGGCAGCATGGCGCACGCGTCGGGCCCGGTCGCCGCCGCCGCGGCAGGGGACGGCGATCCGCTCTTCGACGTGGCCGGCGGGGCGGCGACGCCCGAAGTCTTGCCGTACATCACGTAGGCGCCCACGCCGCCTGCCGCGACCAGCACGACGACGGCGGCCGCCAGCGTGGGCAGCAGCCACGCGGGCCGCTTCGGCCGCGTCGACACCGACACCGACATCGAAGGGTGGGTGGGCGGCTGCCCCGGCCACGCACCCGGCTGCTGACCCGACTGCTGACCGGGCACCCCACCCGGCCACTCCCCGGACTTTCGCATTACCACCCCCGACGCT
>NZ_VCKX01000612.1 GCF_005889725.1 Nonomuraea zeae | reverse complement strand
CGACCCGCCTGTCGGCGGTGGAAGGCCGCTTCACGCCCGAAGCCGGCGGGAAGATCGACACGGCGCTGCGGCTGTTCGCCGAGCACGTCGACGGGCGGCGGTGGTTCTGGCGGAGGGGAGAGGTCCAGATCCAGATGGCGCTCGTGGCCACGCCCAGCGCACTGATGAGAATCACCTGGCGCAGGCCCACGAACTCGGCCAGTACGCCGCCGGCGAGGCCGCCAAGGGCGATGACGCCTTGGACCGCGAACGTCATGGTGGCGTTCACCCGACCGCGGAGCTCCGGCGAGGTTTCGCGAAGGCTGATCGCTCCCATGCAGGTGGCGAAGGCGACGACAACGGCGCCGCTCATCGTGCCGGTGATGGCGAGCAGGGAGAGCTTCCACCAGAGCGGGCCGTCGATCAGGCCCACCGCGAGGATTTCCACCGGAAAGAAGATCACTGAAATGAGCAGGATCCGGTTCTCGCCGTAGCGCTTGGACAGGCGGGTCGTGATCCAGGCGCCCAGCAGGCCCCCTGCGCCGCCCAGAGCGATGAGTACGCCGATCAGGCTCTTGGGGATGCCGAGCGTGTTCACCATGTAGAGCATGTAGACAGCCACGTACGCCGTTGCGAAGAAGTTGATCGTCACGCCCGCGCCAAGCAACGCGCGCAGAATGGGATGGGTGACGCAGGCCCTCAGGCCTTCCACGACGTCGCGCCACATGCCCCGGGTGGCGGCGGGCTCGTTCTGCTCGGGGGTTCGGATTTTACGAAGCAGCAGGGCAGAGGTCAGGAACGACAGCGCCTCCGCCAGTACGGCCAGCGGGGCGGTGAGAATCTGGACCAGCAGGCCGGCCAGGCCGGGACCGCTGACTGAGGCCACCGAGTAGGAGGCGTGGAAACCGGCCATGGCCTCCGTCCGCTGTGCGGGGGAGACGACGGCTGCCAGATGGGGAAAATTGGCGGCTTTGAACAGCACGCCGGCTGTGCCGATCACCAGGGCAATGATGATCAGCCAGGGCACGTTCAGGAGGCCGAGGAGCCAGGCCATGGGGACTGTCGCGGCCGCCGCGCAGGAGACGAGCTCGCAAGCGATCATCAGGGGACGATGCCGGATGAGCCGGTCGGCGATGGCGCCCGACTGGAGGCCGAACAAGAGGGCGGGCAGCGAGGCGACGGCGGTCAGCAGTCCCATCTGGAACGGGGAGGCGGCCAGCAAGGTGATCGCAGTCAGGGGGATGGCGAGCTTGGAGACCTCTGATCCGGTGATCGAGATCGTGCGGGCGGTCCAGAGCAGGCGGTAGTCGCGCTGCTTTCTGAGGGGGATCGGCTCGGGGGCTGGTGTAGCGATGTCGCTGCTCGCGGCCTGGGGCGGGGTCGGGATGACCTGGGATGCCGTGGAGGTGGGGAGTGTGGTGCCGGCGGAAGGGGCGGAGGGCGTCCCGGGCGTAGCCGGTCCGTTGTGAAGGGAACGCTTCATAACTATGAAGGTAACCCTTCACAGTTATGAAGGCAATACTTCACATCGGATGACCGGTGCCGGTACCGTTGGCGCATGACGCGGGAGAGTGAGTGGGTCAGTGATCCCAAAGCGATGCGAGCGCTGGCTCATCCGGCGAGGCTGATGATTCTGGACCGGCTGAGCACTCAGGGCAGCGCCACCGCCACCGAGGTGGCGGAGATCGCGGGGATTACGCCCAGTGCGGCCAGCTATCACTTGCGGATGCTGGCCAAGTACGGATTCGTCGAAGATGCGCCGCCGCGCGGGGATGGCAGGGAGCGGTTGTGGCAGTCCGTGGGCCAGTCGATCTCGGTCGGGGTTCAGCCTGGAGATCAGCCGGAGGTGCGTGATGCCAAGGTCGCGTTGATCGCGGCGATCCGTCGGGAGGCGAATGAGCAGGCTCACCTGGCTCTGTCCAATGTCGACAGGGAGCCTGAGGAGTGGCGTGATGCCACCCGCTTCAGCCGGCACCGGCTCAGGATCGACGCTGAGGAGATGGCGCAGCTCAACGAGACGATTGCGAAGTTGCTCGAGCCTTATACCGCGCGGCATCGGAGCGAGGAGGTCGCGCCTGGTGGGGCAAGGATCGTCGAGGCCCAGGTCAATCTCTTTCCGGTTTATGAGAGGGCGGCGCCGGGGCTGCCTACCGAAGACCACGATGCGCGGTGAGTGATCGGCAGGGGAGTGTAAGGGCGCAGGCTGTGCCATCTGGTGGATTGCTCAGGTTGAGTCGCCCGCTCCGGAATTGAGACTGTTCGGGGTTGGGGCCTTCGAGGGTTGGGCGTTCTGCAGGG
>NZ_VCKX01000611.1 GCF_005889725.1 Nonomuraea zeae | reverse complement strand
TGTATGGCTCGGTTTACGCTAATATTGACAGAATGGGTGTCGTCGGCAGCGTCAGAGGTGTATAAGAGACAGCGCCCACCCAGCGCGCGACCAGGATCGAGCCACCGGCGAAGAACACGAACGCGATCAGCGACTCGAGCAGCCACAGGCGCACGGCCTTGGGCGAGACACGGTTCGCCGGATCGCGCAGCGGAGCTGTTGACGTCACAAGGCCAGCTTAGGACGCGCGGCCGGAAGGTGATCTGCCCGCGGGCCGGTAAAGATCAACCGGACGTCTCGGCGTGTCTGCCGACGCCCGGCTCCGGCGCGGTGCCATGCTCGGTGGCGGCCGGCCGCAGGCTGTCGAGCTTGGCCACGTCGGCGGCGCCACGTTCGTGCCACCCAGGCCCGGCGAGCGCGGGACCGCACCCCAGCGCAAGCCCCTCACGCAACGTGGCAGCCGCCGTCCGCGGCACTCCTCCGGCGCTCCGGTCCGCCGCGAGGGCCCGAACCGCTCCTGATACCGCTAACAGGCGATCTGGCGCACCTGGTTTTCGCCCGCACTCCCCGACCGAAACCAATGTCCGTTTTGTCGGGTCAAGGCGCCCGATTCCCCACAGAGTCCCGCCACAGCGAACCAGCAGGCCAGAAAGGGTCCCTCGGTACGGCCCGATTCGGGGCCGCGGGGAATGACGGAGGTCATGGTTGTGTCCAACCTCACTACCCGGATGCCGCGATTCTGGCGGGTTTCGGATCCTTTACCGGCCGCCGACCATCGGGAAACGGTCTGCGCACCGCCGAGAGCCGCGTAGCATCGTCCGGCATGGGGCTGTGCAAGACGGCATCACGCGTGCGACGCATCGCTGTCAGTGTGACAGGGGTGGTCGTCGCGCTCGCCTTGACCGGTTGTGGCAGCCTCATCGGAAGATCTCAGGCCAAGGACATCGCGGAGATCAACGTCTCTAGCCCCGAGTTGCGCGAAGGCAAGCCGCTGCCGCGCGATTACTCCTGTAAGGGCGACCAGGGCAGTCCGCCTCTGCGCTGGTCGAGTCAGCCGCTGTCCGAGGCGAAATCGATCGCCATCGTGGTCGATTCCCATTCGCCGTCACAATCGGCCGTGCACTGGGTGCTTTACAACATCCCGGCGACCACGACCGAGCTGGGACCCAACGCCGCCGACGATCCCCCGACCGGGGCCGGCCAGGCGAAGGTGACCAGTGGCAAGGCGGGCTACCAGCCCCCTTGCGACCCGGGCAGCTACCGCTTCACCGTCTACACGTTGAACGGCAAGGTCGAAGTCAAGGAGAGCGCCTCCCTCCCCATGATCTTGAAACAGATCGCAGACCAGACCATCGCCCGCGGCCGCCTCACGGCGGTTGACATCCAGTGAGAGACCGAACACTGCTGGTAGTACGGTGTACCAATTCTTCACGTAGGGTGTGACAACGCTCATAGTGGTCCGACACAATCAGATCCAATTGTTAGGCACTGGTGATCAAAGGGGGCAGATCGCGTCGATGGCCGCGCGATCTCATCGGTGCCAAAGGGAGGCCATGGCTTTGAGGGTGGTGCAATGATCGCGGTCGTAGTGAGCTTGGTCGCTGTCGTGCTCCTCGTGCTCGTCGTCGTGGCACTGGGCATGCGTTCCATGAACCGCCGGGAGAGCTCTCTCCCTCCAGAACGGCTGAAAGAGATGGCCGAGAAGGAGGAGATGACGCACGCTCGGTCCACTGACGAGTTCGCGGCGCACGAACCGCGGATGAACAATTTCAGCCCCGACTTCAGCCCAATTGACGAGGTCAAGGTCAAACCGGTCCGCACCGGTCAGCGTGGCAGGCGTGGTGTCGACGAGTGGGGCAACCCGACGTCCGACGATGAGGACGAGGAGTTTTGGGCCAACATCCGCAGTGACGCGGAAGAGGGCGGTTTCGGTGCGGGTGGCACCGTAGCGGCCAGGAAGGGCGCCTCGCGCCCCGTCGAGCGCGAACGCCCGGCCGAACGCCCGGCCGAGCGCCCAGCGGAGCGCCCCGCAGAACGCCAGCCGGAGCGCCAGTCAGAGCGCCGGTCCGAGCGACCCGCCAAGCGCGGCGGCGAGCGCACCGCCAAGCCGCAGCCCGCCGCGGCCTCCGCCGCCATAGACCCCAACGCGGCCACCGTCCAGGCTCCCCTTCCGCAGCGCCAGGCTCCCGCGGCCGCGGCCGCCAACCTCGCCGACCTGGTCGAGCCCAAGCGCGTCCCCTCGCAGGCCGAGCTGGCGGACCAGCGCACCATGACGTTCGCGGCGCCGACGCCCGACGTGATGAGCATCCTCGGCGCGGGCGCCCAGCCGGTGCCCGCCCC
>NZ_VCKX01000610.1 GCF_005889725.1 Nonomuraea zeae | reverse complement strand
CCCTTGCGGGTCTGTCAGCGGCATTGACTCGGGCTTGACTGCACCATCCTTCTCACCTCTTTCTTGGTGGTACGTCCCGTTCATGCCTGTATGGACTACAAAAGAGGAAGATAAGCGATCACCTTTCGGGGTCTTGGGCGTAACCTCCCCTTATGGGGACCTGGCCTTTCGCCGGGCGCGAGGAGGAGCTCGGACACCTGCTGCGGCTCTGCTGCGACCCGACCGCCCAGGGGGTGCTCGTCGCGGGGCCACCCGGGGTGGGGACGAGCCGGCTCGCCGGACGGCTGGCCGCGCGGTTCGCGCGCGTGGTCGTCGTCAGGGCGGCCAGGCCGGTCGGCCTGGTTCCCGGCGGCGCCCTGGCCGCCCTCCTGCCCAGCCTGCACGCTGGAGGGACGGTGGAGCGCCACGCCGGGGAGCTGTTGCGGCAAGCCGGCCGCGCATACCCGCCCCCGCCGTCGCGGGGGGACCTCCCTTCCGTCCTTCGGGAGGACAGCTTCCACGCGAACGGCGGTCCGCCCCCGGACGCCGGCCCGCACATGAACCACGGATCGCCAACCGGCCACGGTGGGCACGTGGACGACGGCCTGCCGGCCGGCGATGGGCTGCCGGTGGACTGCGCACCGGTGGACTGGGCACCGGAGTGTGCTCCGACGGACTGGGCACCGGCGGATTGGGCTCAAGCGGACTGCGCACCGGCGGACGGGGAACCGGCGCGGTGGGAACCGGCGGACTGGGGACCGGTGGACTGGGGACCGGTGGACTGGGGACCGGTGGACTGGGGACCGGCGGACTGGGGACCGGCGGACTGGGGATCGGTGGGCAGTGAGCTCCTGCTTGACGAGGTCGTGCTGGTGGACGATGCGCATCTGCTGGATCGTCACTCGGCCGAGGTGATCGCCTCTCTCGTCCTGGACCGGCGGGCGCGGCTGATCGCGACCGTGTGCTCCGGCTGCGAGGCCGCCGCCGGACCGGTCGCCGGGCTGTGGCGGGACGGGCTGGTCAGGCGGTTCGACGTGGAGCCGTTCCGGGGCGGTGATCTGGCGGCCGTGCTCGCGGCGGCGCTGCGCGGGCCGGTCGGCGAGGACACCGTGGCGCGGCTGTGCGAGATCACCGGCGGGAACGCGCTGTGGTTGCGCGAGGTCGTCACGGCCGCGCGCGCCTCTGGAGCGCTCCAGCCGGTCGGCGGGGTGTGGCGGCTGTCCGGGGACCCGCCTGCCGCGTCCGGGCTGGAGGATCTGATCGGCGCCCGCGTGGGGGCATTGCCGGGGCCGGCGGCGGAGGTGCTGGAGTACGTGGCACTCGGCGAGCCGGTGGGCGTTCGGACGCTGGCGGCGTTGTGCTCGGAGGCGGCGGTGCGCGAGGCGGCGGCTCTGGAGCTGATCACTGTGGCGGCCGAGGGGCGGCGGGAGGTCGTGCGGCCGATGCACCCGCTGTATGGGGATGTGGCCAGGGAGCGCTGCCCCGAGCTGCGGCGGCGCGACAGGTACGCGGATCTGGCGGCCGTCGTGGAGGCGCACGGGACGCGGCGGGGTGACGACGTGGCGCGGATCATCGGGTGGCGGCTCGCGGGCGGTCTGGAGGCCGATCCTGAGCCGCTGGCGGGGGCCTGCCGGCTGGCGGGGGCCGTACACGATCATCGGGCGGCGATCCGGCTCGGGCGGGCCGCCGTACAGGCTGGAGGGGGCGCGGGGGCGGCGATCGAGCTGGCCTCCGCTCTGGACGACGCCGGGCACCCGGATCAGGCGCACACGGTCCTGTCCGACGCCGAGCGGCTCGTACCGGAGCCGGGCGGCGAGCATGCGCGGGCGCGTCTGGCCGGGGCCATGGCGGGCAACCTGGCCTGGGGCCTGGACCGGCTGGGCGACGCACTCGACCTGCTGGCCCGTACGGCGCGAGAGGTCACGAACGCAGCTCTCCGCCACGACCTGGACGTACGGAGAGCGACGCTGCTCGCCGCGGCGGCCCGCACGCACGAGGCGCTCACCCTGACCGCCGACCTCCTCTCCCGAGCGGAACGCGCGGCGGACCCGAGCTCCGGCGACACCTCAGATCGCCTCCAGCACCCCCGCCCCGATGACGCCCCACAACGCCGGACGGACGACGCAACGGAACGCCGGACGGACACGATGAAATGCCGGGCGGACGCGACGGAGCGCCGGGCGGACGCGGCGGGCCACCATGCTGACGCGGCGGGCCGCCGGGCGGAGAGGGTGGGCCGCCGGGCGGACAGGATGGAGCGCCGGGCGGATGCCGTGGACTGCCAGGCGGATGAGGTGGAACACCTGGCGTACACGGTGACGCACCGGGCGGGCTTGGCGAGGCCGGGGCCGGGGGAAGAGCCGGAGCCAGGGGCAGGGC
>NZ_VCKX01000609.1 GCF_005889725.1 Nonomuraea zeae | reverse complement strand
GGGCGGGGTCCCGGGGCCGTCGAGGCTGACGTCGTCGGCGTGGTACGTGCCCTGCCCGTACCAGCCGTGCAGGTAGACCACGGCGGTGTTCTGCGCGGAGGTGGTGGTGAACGACAGGGTGAGCTGCGTGTACGCCGTGCCCGACGACGTCCAGCGGGCCTGGCCGCCGGTGACGCCGAGATACACGTACGCGCCGCGCACCCAGGCGGACAGCGTGTAGGTGCTGTTCGGCAGCACGGTGACGGTCTGGCTGCACTGCGCGGTGTCGGAGCCGCTCGCCGCCCCGGCCAGCGCGCCCGTCCCCGAGCGTACGGGCGAGGCGACCACCGAGCCCAGCCCGCCGGTGCAGGACCAGGGCGCCAGGCCGGTCTCGAAGCCGGGGTTGGCCAGCAGGTTCGCCGCGCTCGCCGACGACTGGGCGACGAGGACGGCCGCGGCGGCCAGCAGCAGGCAGGACGCCATGACCAGCAGGCGCGGCATTCGCTTCATCGGGGACGACCCTCCGGCGGTGCGGACGAACGGTTCCCCGGATTATGGGCAGCGGCTCCGATCGAGGTCCATGCGAGATTCCATACCGGCTGTGTCATATCCCGGAGGGTCAGGAGCACGAACCGGCAGATCGGTGCATCCAAAAGCTATACAAACCGGACGCGAGGGAATAATCTCGACATGCCCCGGTCGAAAGACTGGGGCGCCAAACACGTGAAAGGCCCTCGCCCCATGGGCGGCGAGGCCGCACGGAAGGGTGCCATCCGCTCGGGTGGCACCCTTCCGCGTTCGAAGCGGACGGCCTGCCGGGGCGGCCGGTTCAGAAGAGCGTGAGGGGCTCGACGGGCTCCGGCTCGGGCAGCGGCGTCAGCTCCGGGACGCGGGCGCGGACCTCGTCGTGGAAGCGCCGGGCGAGCGCGGGCGCGTCGGCGTTGTCCGGCGTGTGGATGAACACGGTCGGCGAGCGCCCCTCGCGCAGCCACTCGGTGACCACGCCGACCCAGAAGCCCCAGCCCTCGATCGTGCGCTTCTCGTCGTCGCGGCCCAGGTAGCGCACGATCGGGCGGTCGGTGAGGGCGCGCGAGCGGCGGGGCACGCGCGGCTTCTTGGTCCACGCGTCGCGTTCGGCGTCGCTGGTCGGCGGGCTCCGGAAGAGCGCGGTGGTGTCGAAGGGGACCCACTCCGCGCCCGCCAGGACCTGTTCGAGACGTCCGGCCGCGCGCTCGTCCTCGAAGAAGGCGCGGTGGCGGACCTCGACGGCATACCTGTACGAGCCGGGCAGCCGCCGCAGGAAGGCCGCCAGCGTCCCGAGGTCGGCCGGGCCGAAGGAGCCGGGCAGCTGCACCCAGAGCGCGTGCGTACGCGGGCCCAGCGGCTCGATCGCCTCCAGGAACGCGCGGAGCTCCTCCTCCGCGCCGGTGAGATGGCGCTCGTGCGTGATCGTCTTGGGCAGCTTGAGCACGAACCGGAAGTCCTCGCCGGTCTGGCGGGCCCACGACTCCACCGTGCCGCGCGCCGGGGTCGCGTAGAACGTCGTGTTCCCCTCCACCGCGTCGCACCAGGTCGCGTACGCGCGCAGGCGCTCCTCGGGAGGGAGCTGATCCGGCAGGAACCGGCCCCGCCAGCGCGCGTGGGTCCACATCGCGCATCCCACATGAAGCCGCATGGACCCGACGTTAGCGGAGGAGGTTCCGCACCGAGAACTTGTCGTATGAGTTATGTATTTGTACGATGACCGATGAATCCACCCGCACACCGATCTTTGGGACCGCCATGGCAGCCGACCGCATCCGCCACGTCTCGCTCTCCTCCGTCACGCTTCCGCTGGACGTCCCCATCAGCGACGCCAAGGTCCTCACCGGGCGGCAGAAGCCGATGACCGAGATCGTCTTCCTCTTCGCCGAGATCGCGACCGAGGAGGGCCATCGCGGCACCGGCTTCAGCTACTCCAAGCGAGCCGGCGGCCCCGCCCAGTACGCCCACGCCAAGGAGGTCGGGGCGAACCTGCTCGGCCAGGACCCCTCCGACATCGGCAAGGTCTACGACACGCTGCTCTGGGCGGGCGCCTCCGTCGGCCGCTCGGGCGTGGCGACCCAGGCCCTGGCCGCGATCGACGTCGCGCTCTGGGACCTCAAGGCCAGGCGGGCGAACCTGCCGCTGTCGAAGCTGCTGGGCTCCTACCGCGACTCGGTCAGGACGTACAACACCTCGGGCGGCTTCCTGCACGCGCCGATCGAGGAGGTCAAGGCGCGCGCGAGCCGGTCGCTGGCGGACGGGATCGGCGGGATCAAGATCAAGGTCGGTCAGCCGGACATGAAGGAGGACCTGCGGCGGCTGGCGGCGGTGCGGGAGCATCTGGGGGACGATGTTCCGTTGATGG
>NZ_VCKX01000608.1 GCF_005889725.1 Nonomuraea zeae | reverse complement strand
CTTCCCGCACCGGCCCGGCCTCGCCCTCCACCCAGGCAGGCCCAGCCACAGCCTCCACCCAGGCAGGCCCAACCGCAGCCTCCCCCCGGGCAGGCCCCGGGTCACCTCTCGACAGCAGGGCGGGAAAGCCCTGGCCCAGCGCGACGAGCGCCGCGTCGAGATCCCGAATCCCCTGGTCCAGCGCCTCTTCGGGCGGCATCCCGCCGGCCGTGCGCGTCAGGACCGTCTCCCACACCTCGCGCACCGGGCTCAGCACCACGGCCGCCACGATCCCGGACGACCCTGCCCAGGCCCCGCCCACGCCCCGGTCGCGGGCGAGCACCCCGGCCAGCGCCCGCTCCTGCCCGGCGAAAACCTCCCGCCCGTACGCCCGCAGGGCCGGGCTGCCGTGGTACACCCGCGCCTGCTCCGCCAGCCCCGCCGGATCCGCGACGACGGCGGGCAGCAGCGCGCGCAGCGCCCCGGCCACCGACTCCCCGGCCGCCCGCGAGCCCACCGCCTCGGCCGGCACCCCGGTCAGGAGCGGCGCCTCGTCGTAGAAGAGCTGCTCCTTGGCCGGAAAGTAGTTGAACACCGTCTTGGCCGACACCTCGGCCGCCTCGGCGATCTCCACCACCGTCACCGCGTCGAACCCGCGCTCACCGAACAACCGCCGCGCCGCGGCGACGATCACCCGCCGGGTCTCGGCCTTCTTGCGCTCCCGCAGCGCGGGGACCCGCTCACCAGAGGCCACGGGCCAGATCTTACATTGACCAGATTCTTACGTTCACTGTAATCAGAGCCCATCGGCCCGCTCGACACACAGCACTCACTTACCAGAGATAGTTGAAAGGCGTACGTTTAACGCATGGCTGCGACCCCAGAAACGGTGCACTGGCGCGGTGTGCACCACCTCGCCCTGGTGACCGCGGACATGGACGCGACCGTGCGCTTCTGGCACGGCGTGCTCGACGCCCGCCTGGTCACCACCCTCGCCGTCCCCGCGTTCAAGCACTACTTCTTCGAAGTTGCGCCGGGCAACACCATCGCCTTCTTCGAGTACACCGACCAGCCGCTCGACAGCTTCGCCAAGCCCGCGGGCGTGCCGTACGCCAAGGCGGCGCAGTTCGACCACCTGTCGCTGCACCTGCCGGACGAGGACGCGCTCAACCGGCTCCGCGACCGGCTCAAGGCCCACGGCTGCGAGGTCACCGACGTCATCGACCACGGGTTCCTGCGCTCGATCTACTTCAGCGACCCGAACGGCATCGCGCTGGAGGCGTCCTGGTGGACGGTCGACCCGACGGGCCGCCCGGTGGACTACTCCGACGAGCGCCTGTTCGCCGACCCCGACCCGGTGCCCGCCGTACGCGAGCTGCGCGACGACGGCCGGTTGCACCACACCGTCGCCACCCGCCTGGTGGACGGCATCATCGAGGACCTCAGACGCGAAGGGATCACGCTGTAGCCCCGGCGACGGTCGCTTGACGAAGGCTTCCGGCGGCACGGGACCGGTTTCCTTCCCAGGTGAAAATACCTATGGACACGGACTGCGACGGAGCAGATACTCAACGTGTCAGCCCCCTTCTCCCTGATCTCACGTCGCCCACAGCACCGCATACGCCGGCATGCCGCGTGCTGCCCGGAAACCGTGTCCGTCAGGGAACAGGACAAGGAGAGCCCGTGCAGTTCAAGAAGTCTCTGTCCCTTTCCGTCAGCGCGCTCGCGACAGCGGCCTGCGTAACGGCCACCGTCGTCGCCCTTCAGTCGCCCGCCTCCGCCGCGGCGGCCACCGGCACATCGGCACTGCCCCCCGGCTACCAGCTCGTCACCCTGCCCAACGCCAACGTCCCCAACTTCCAGCGGCGCACGCTCTACTGCCCGGGTACCAAGCGCGTCCTCGGCGGCGGAGCCGAGGCCCGCGGCAACGGCGCGATCCTGGTGGGGTCGTTCCCCACCGACGACGGACGCGGCTGGATCGGCATCGGCCGCCAGATCGGCTACAACGACGTCGGCATCAGCGTCTTCGCCATCTGCGCTGACTGACAGACCACCGGCCCCGCCCGTCCGTCGGGCGGGGCCGGCAGGCCGTAACCCAGTGCTAGATCCGGAAGAACAGGTTGAGGTACCGGTCGGCGACCGCCAGGTCACCCCTGACCGTCCCCGCGTTGCTCCGCCCGAACGTCGTCAGCACCATGCTCCCCGCGTCGAACTCGATCACCGCGGGCAGCCCGGCCAGGCTCCCTTCCTCGTACGTCATCCCCCCGGCCCCCACCGAGACGTGGAACTGTCTCTTATACACCTCTCCGAGCCCACGAGACCCTAAGACAACTCGTATGCCGTCTTCTGCTTGAAAAAAAAAAATAAAAGATAAATCAGAAAAGAAGTTCACAAAG
>NZ_VCKX01000607.1 GCF_005889725.1 Nonomuraea zeae | reverse complement strand
GGACTGTGCTGGCGACACCAACAAAACTCGACCCCGACCGCCGGCCCGTCGATCGCCGCGCTGTCCCCGGCCGACTGCCCGGTACGCGCGACCAACCCGCCGTCGGCCCCGCCGCTGCACAAGGGCGACGCGGCCGTGTTCATCGAAGATGTCACGCTGGCCGACTGCTCGCGCGTCGGCCCCGGCCAGACCATGACCAAGATCTGGCGGCTCAAGAACGCCGGGGCCGTGCCCTGGAAGGGCTATTCGCTGCGCCGCCTCGACCTCAAGCAGCAGGCTGATCAGTGCCAGACCATCCCCGACGTGCCGATCAAGGACACGCGACCTGGCGAGACAGTCGACATCCAGACCGTCGTCACCACGCCCAGGAAGCCGGGCTTGTGCTACGTGCGATTCAAGATGGTGGACTCTTCGGGAGCGGTCGTGTTCCCCGGAAGCCGCCCCATCAACTTCCAGCTCATCGTCGAAGGGCCCTAGCTCCCCGCCGTGCGTGACAGAGCGGGGAACTAGGGCCGGACGATCTCAGGGGGCTCAGGAACCGATGACGATCCCCGTGTAGTAGTGCTGGAGGATCCTGGAGTAGCTCCAGCCCGCTCTGGCCTTGTCGCGAGAGCCGTACTGCGACATCCAGTCGCCGTCGACCCAGTTGCCGCACGCCGTCGTCGTGGCACAGTACTGGGCCCGGAAGATCTTCCCGCTACGCGTCAGCCGGGTGCCCCAGGTAGCGTCCACCGCGGCGTTCGTCACCGCCTTCGCGGAGCCGGGGACGTACACCTGGCTCGACGTGTGGTCGTAGACGTCGAAGCACTGCCCGCTCGCCGTCTTGCGGTTGGAGTGCAGCGCCCAGTACCAGCCGAAGTTCTTCACGGCCATGGCGCCGGCCTTGAGCGACTCGCTCGGCCAGCTCGACACCCACTCGTTGGGCAGGACGTTCTTGACGTAGGTCTTGAACTCCACCCGCTCCACGCGATCGAGGGACTTGCGGTACACGAGGATCGTGGTCGGCAGCTTGGTGTCCGTGCCGTCGGTCTTGCACCCGGTCGGCGTTGTGGAGCTCACGAACTGGTGCGAGGCGTTCTGGTTCTTGAGCGTGGCGTTGAGGTTGCCCTTGGCGCCTGCGGCGAAGTCCTGGTAGGTGCCGCTGTAGCCGCTGTTGAAGTAGACGCGGACGGTCTTGGTGCTGCGGTTCCAGACGGATGCGGCGGAGTTCTTGATGCAGGTGCCCTTGCCGGCGCCTGCTCCCTTGAAGTCGTAGCAGGAGGGCTGGGTGGTGGCGTAGTCGTCGACCGAGGTGGTGAAGTCGGAGATCGATCCCTGGTTGTCGCTGTTGAAGTAGTAGCAGAACTCGCCGGTATCGCAGACACCGTCGCGGCTTGCGGCCGAGGCCGGCGCCGCGGTGGCGAGAACCGCCCCGCCGAGCGCCATCGCGGCGGTCGCCGCGGCGAGCCGCGAGATCAGCCTGACAGTTCGTAAAGGCACAGTTGTCTTCCTCCTCAAGTCGTGGGCCGCCGAAGCGCTATCGGATGTTGTAGCCCTGGGCGGTCCAGAACGAGGCCGGGTTCGAGTTGTCCAGGTGCGAGTCGCCGACGCTCTTGTACGCCCGCGTCTGCTTTCCGGTGCGCACCTCGACGTGGGTGTGCGCGGCCCCGCTGCTCGACACCCCGTGCCACGACTCGTCGGCGATGATCTGGCCGCGGGTGACCTGCTGGCCCACGCGCAGCGAGGACCGCGGAGCGGAGTGCAGGTAGATCACCGTCTTGTTCGCCGCGGCGTTGTAGATGGCGATCGTGGAAAGGCCCGACCCGCCGGTGGATCCGCGTACGACGTTGGTGATCTGGCCGGCCACCAGGGCGTAAACGTCCGAGCCTACGCTGCGGGCGAAGTCGATGCCCTCGTGCCGGCCGGGGGTGGAGGTGTAGCCGTCGAACCCGCAGGTGATCCTGCCGCCGCTGGTCTTGTACAGCGCGTACGACATGTTGGTGCGGGTCGATGACGACGGGCTGAACTGGTGCGAGGCGTTCTGGTTCTTGAGCGTGGCGTTGAGGTTGCCCTTGGCGCCTGCGGCGAAGTCCTGGTAGGTGCCGCTGTAGCCGCTGTTGAAGTAGACGCGGACGGTCTTGGTGCTGCGGTTCCAGACGGATGCGGCGGAGTTCTTGATGCAGGTGCCCTTGCCGGCGCCTGCTCCCTTGAAGTCGTAGCAGGAGGGCTGGGTGGTGGCGTAGTCGTCGACCGAGGTGGTGAAGTCGGAGATCGATCCCTGGTTGTCGCTGTTGAAGTAGTAGCAGAACTCGCCGGTATCGCAGACACCGTCGCGGCTTGCGGCCGAGGCCGGCGCCGCGGTGGCGAGAACCGCCCCGCCGAGCGCCATCGCGGCGGTCG
>NZ_VCKX01000606.1 GCF_005889725.1 Nonomuraea zeae | reverse complement strand
TGAGGTCCGTCTTGTCGGTTATCTGGTGGCGCATGACTCGGAGAGCGTGAGTGGGCTGTCGTCGGTGGCGCGCAGGTTCGTCGCCGATCGGTTGCCTGATCACATGGTGCCGTCGGCCTGGGTGGTGTTGGACGCGCTGCCGCTGACGAGTAACGGCAAGCTCGACCGGCTTGCACTGCCCGCCCCTGACCACGCCGCCGTGGCGGGTGCCGGGCGCGGCCCGTCCGACGCGCGGGAGGAGGCCCTTTGCGCGGCGTTCGCCGAGGTGCTCGGGCTCGAAGGCGTCGGCGTGGACGATGACTTCTTCGAGCTGGGCGGCCACTCCCTGCTCGCCGTCCGCCTGGTCAGCCGCATCCGCGCGCTACTCGGGGTGGAGATCGAGATCCGCGCCCTGTTCGACACCCCGACGGTCGCGGGACTCGCCGCGGGTCTCGGGGGCATGGGCGCGGCCCGGCTTCCGCTGACGGCGGTGGAGCGGCGGCCGGAGCGGGTGCCGTTGTCGTATGCGCAGCAACGTCTGTGGTTCATCAGGCAACTCGAAGGCCCGAGCGCCACCTACAACGTGCCGATCGTGTTGCGGCTCGACGGTGACGTGGACATCGACGCGCTCGGGGCGGCGTTGCGGGACGTGATCGAGCGGCACGAGGTGCTGAGAACGATCTTCCCGGTCGCCGATGGCCAGCCTTATCAGCGGATTCTCGCGCCGGACGAGCTGATCTGGCGCATGGAGCGGGTGTCGTCGGCCGACCTGGCGGTCGCCGAGGCGACGGCGTATGCCTTCGATCTTGCGTCGGAGGTGCCGATCAGGGCGTGGTTGATCGACGAGCGGGTGCTGGTGGTGGTGATCCACCACATCGCCAGCGACGGGTGGTCACGGGCACCGCTGGCCAAGGACGTGTCGGTGGCCTACACGGCGCGGCGCGAGGGGCGGGCACCGGTGTGGGAGGCGTTGCCGGTCCAGTACGCCGACTACGCCCTCTGGCAACGCGATCTGCTCGGCGACGACCAGGACCCGGGAAGCCTCGTCTCCGCGCAGATGGCGTACTGGCGGCGCACCCTGACCGGTGTCCCGGAGGAGCTGGAACTGCCGGTCGACCGGCCCCGTCCCGCGGTGGCCTCGCACCAGGGGCACAGCGTGCCGATCGAGATTCCCGCCCACGTCCACGCCCGCCTGGCGGAGGTGGCCAAGGCCGAGCGGGCGACCACGTTCATGGTGGTGCAGGCCGCGTTGGCGGTGTTGCTGTCGCGGCTGGGCGCGGGCACCGACATCTCCATAGGTACGGCCAACGCGGGACGCACCGACGAGGCCCTGGACGATCTGGTCGGGTTCTTCATCAACACGCTGGTGTTGCGCACCGACCTGTCCGGCGACCCGACGTTCCAGGAGCTCCTCGCCCGGGTGCGCCAGAGCAGCCTGCAGGCCCTCGCCCACCAGGACGTGCCGTTCGAGCGGCTCGTCGAGGAACTGGCACCGAGCCGGTCGCGGGCCCGGCACCCGCTGTTCCAGGTGCAGCTCGACCTCCAGAACATGGCCGAGGCCGTGCTGGACCTGCCCGGGGCCCGGACGGCCGGCGTCCCGGCCGGGGCGTCCGTGGCCAAGTTCGACCTGGAAGTACGCCTTGGCGAGGTCTTCGATCCCCACGGGGCACCCGCCGGGGTACGCGGGTCCGTGATCGGGGCGGCCGACCTGTTCGACCCGGCCTCGGTCGGGCGGATCGCGACGCGGCTCGTCCGAGTGCTGGAACTGCTCGTCACCGACCCGCGGGCCCGGATCGAAGCGGTTGACGTGCTCGATGAGGCCGAGCGGCGGTTGGTGCTGGAGGAGTGGAACGCCACCGCTGTGGAGGTGGGTGGGGTGTCGGTGGTGGAGCTGTTCGAGGCGCAGGTGGCGCGGACGCCTGACGCGGTGGCGGTGCGCTCGGGCGCGGCCGAGACGTCGTACGCCGAGGTGGAGGATCGGGCCAACCGGCTGGCGCGGGTGCTGGTGAGCGAAGGGGTGGGCGCCGAGTCGGTGGTGGGGGTGTGCCTGGAACGCGGCGCCGATCTGGTCGTCGCGTTGCTGGCGGTGTGGAAGGCGGGGGCGGGCTATTTGCCGATTGATCCGGGTCAGCCGGTGGAGCGGGTGGCGTTCATGCTGGCTGACAGTGGTGCGGTGGTAACGGTCACGAGTGGGGCGGTGGCTGGGGAGCTTCCGGTTGGTGGTGGGAGCCGGTTGCTGGTGCTGGATGACGCTTTCACCGTGATGCGGTTGTCGTTGGCTTCGGCTGAGAGGCCGGTGCGGCGTCTGAGCGGCGATCAGAGCGCGTATGTGATCTATACCTCGGGTTCGACGGGGCGGCCGAAGGGTGTGGTGGTGACGCAGGCGGGGCTGGCCAATTATGTGGGGTG
>NZ_VCKX01000060.1 GCF_005889725.1 Nonomuraea zeae | reverse complement strand
GAGGTCGGGCGGGTCAGGCGGGTCGGGCAGGTCGGGCAGGTCGGGCAGGTCGGACCGGCCGTGCGGTCAGACGGGGATGACGCGGGCGTCGCCGGCCCGGACGGTGACCGCCTCACCGGCGGGCGTCTTCACCACGGCGTCCTCCTCCGTGTGGTTGATCGCGAACAGGTAGGAGCGGCCGCCCGGGTGCGAGCGCCGTACCACCTCCACGCCCGGCCCTGCCTCGGCGGCCGGCTCGACGCCCGCCTCGGCGCAGACCGTGGCGACGACCTCGGCGAAGGACTCGTCGTCGAACCGGGTGGTGAGATAGTGCGCGGCCCCCTCGCCCCATTCGTTGCGGGTCCAGGCGGGCTCGCCAGTGGCGTACGCGTCCAGGACCTTCGCCCCCGCGACGTGCGCCACCTCGCTCCAGACGCTCCCCGTCGCGCCGGAGCTGAGCCGGATGGGCCGCTCCAGCGGGAAGAACTCCTCGACGCTCACCCCGAGCAGGTCGCGCCACGCGCCGGGGTAGCCGCCCAGGCGCACCCGGTCGTGCTCGTCCACGATCCCGCTGTACGGCCCCACCAGCGCGACCCCGCCCCGGCGGACGAAGTCGGCCAGGTTGGCCGCCCCCGAGTCGCTCACCAGGTAGAGCGCGGGCACCAGGACCAGGCGGTAGCCGGTCAGGTCGCCCTCGGGGTGCGCGAGGTCGCTGGTGACGCCGGCCCGCCAGAGCGCGGCGTGCCATCGCTTGGCCTCCTCCACCGGGTCCAGGCCGGCGACCGGCTGGGCGGGGTGGTCCTGGGCCCACACGCTGGCGTGGTCGATCAGGATCGCGACGTCGGCGGTGACCGTGCTGCCCGCCACGTGCCCGAGCTCGCCCAGCTCCGCGCCGAGCGCGCGCACCTCGCGCCAGATCTTGGTGCCGGTGCCCGCGTGCGGCAGCATCGCCGAGTGCCACTTCTCGGCCCCGGCCCGCGAGGCCCGCCACTGGAAGAACATGATGCCGTCCGCTCCCCTGGCCAGGTGGGTCAGCGCGTTGCGGCGCAGCTCGCCGGGGGTCTTGGCGAGGTTGCGCGGCTGCCAGTTGACGGCGCTGGTCGAGTGCTCCATCAGCAGCCAGGGGCGGCCGCCGTTCAGCGAGCGCGCGTAGTCGGCGGCGAAGGCCAGGTCGATGTGCGGCTCGGGGCGGGCGCCGATCAGGTAGTGGTCGGTGGAGACCACGTCCAGCTCGGCGGCGAAGGCCCAGCAGTCCATGTCCCAGTGCGCGCCCGCCATGAGGTTGGTGGTGGCGGGCACGCCGGGGGCGAGCCGCTTGAGCAGGTCGCGTTCGGCGATGTAGAGCTCAACTAGCGCGTCGGAGCTGAACCTGCGGAAGTCGAGCTGCTGGCCCGGGTTGGTGAAGCTGGGGGTGGCGCGCGGCGGCAGGATCTGCGACCAGTCGCTGTAGCGCTGGGACCAGAACGCGGTGCCCCACGCCTCGTTGAGCGCGTCGAGCGAGGAGTGGTGCGTGCGCAGCCAGGCGCGGAAGGCCGCCGCCGAGGTGTCGCAGTAGCAGCGGGCGTTGTGGCAGCCGTACTCGTTGTGCACGTGCCACATGACCAGCGCCGGGTGGTCCCGGTAGCGGGTGGCCACCTGCTCGGCGATACGCAGCGCCTTCTCGCGGTAGATCGGCGAGCTGGGGCAGAAGCCCTGCCTGCTGCCGTGGTACAGCCGACGCCCGTCGGCGTCGACCGGCAGCGCCTCGGGGTAGGCCTCGCCGAACCAGGGCGGCGGGGAGGCCGTCGGCGTGGCCAGGTTGGCGCCGATCCCGTTCGCGGCCAGCAGGTCCATCACGCGGTCGAACCAGTCGAAGTCGAACACGCCCTCCACCGGCTCCAGCAGCGACCAGGAGAAGATGCCGACGCTGACCCTGTTGACGCCGGCCTCGCGCATCAGCGCGACGTCCTGCTCCCACGTCTCCTCGGGCCACTGCTCGGGATTCCAGTCCCCGCCGTAGGCGATGACATCCGGCATGAAGCCTGCCTTTCGAATATCTGTTAGCGCTCACAGCTTGGTACGCCAGCTTTACCGGGGATTAAAACGTTCCCTTACCGGGCCGCACAAGTCCCGGGCCCTCCCGGTGCGGAGGCCCGCCCTGGTCAGCCGGGCCGAAATCGCCGCCGCCCCGGGAGGTTCGCAGGGCGGCCCCGGTGACCGGAGCGCGCCGCGCGTCAGGAAGTGGCGGTGCCGCCGAAGAACGTTTCAATGCCTCCGTCGAGCCGGTGGTAGAACGGGCTGTCCGGGGTGATCTCCTCCCGGCGTACCGGACGGCCGGTGAAGGCCGAGGCGTACAGGCCGGTGACGAACTCCATCGCCCGCCGGCCGTCCGCCCCGCTCGCGGGCGGGCGCGCGCCGCGCTCGTAGGCGTCGAGCAGCAGGCCGAGCTGGGTGTCGTGGCTGCTGGGGACGTCGCGCGGCGGGTTCCACAGCGGCGAGGTGGAGCTCCAGTCGGCGTTGCGGTAGCCGTACAGGTGGCGCAGTTCGACCGTGGCCTCGGCGAAGTCGAAGCGCAGGTAGCTCTCCTGGCGCGGCGAGAGCACGCTGGTCACCACGGAGGCCATCGCGCCGTTGGCGAACCTGACCATGGCCATGGAGACGTCCTCGGTCTCGATCGGCCGCTCCAGCGTGCCGGCCATGGCGCGGATCTCGGCCCAGTCGCCGAACACCGAGAGCATGAGGTCCATCTGGTGCACGCCGTGCAGCACGGTGGTGCCGCCGCCCTCGGTGGCCCATTTGCCGCGGTAGGGGACGGCGTAGTAGTCGTCGCCGCGATGCCAGGTCGTCTGGCAGAGCGCCACCAGCGGCCGGCCGAGCGCGCCGCCCAGCTCGCGCAGGTGCTCGGCGCCGGAGCCGAAGCGCTGCTGGTAGACCACCGTCATGTAGGGCCCGCCGCGCCCCTCGGCCGCCTCGATCCGGTCGTACTCGGCCAGCGACAGCGTGGCGGGCTTCTCGCACCACACCCACGCCCCGGCGCCCAGCGCCGCGATCACCTGCTCGACGTGCAGATGCGGCGGCGTGCACACCATGACCAGGTCGGGCCGCTCGGCGGCGAGCAGGTCCCCCAGGTCCGGGTACGCCGAGCGCACCCCGTGCTCGGCGGCGAACGACGTCGCCCTGGCTTCGTCCACGTCCGCCACGGCGACGAGCTCCACCCGGTCGCGGTGGGCCCTGACGGCGGGCACGTGACTGTGCGCGGCGATGGCGCCGGCGCCTACGATGGCAGCCCGGATCACGAGCGCGCTCCCTAATAGAACGTTTTACTTCCGGCGCGCGACGTTAGGGTCCTCCATCGAGTCCTGTCAACGCGGATCCGCATCCCCACCGGTGCCGCGACTGGCGCACCGTGGGTTAGTACGTTTTAATTGAGCCCCATGGCCATGGTCAGCATCAAGGACGTCGCCGCCCACGCAGGCGTCTCCCCAGGCACGGTCTCCAACGTACTGAACCGGCCCGGCAAAGTCGCCCCCTCCACACGGGAGCGCGTGGAGGCGGCCATCAACGAGCTGGGGTTCGTCCGCCACGGCTCCGCCTCGACGCTGCGCGCCGGGCACAGCAGGACGATCGGCCTGAGCGTGATCGACATCGGCAACCCCTTCTTCACGGAGGTCGCGGCCGGGGTCGAGGACGTGGCCAGCGAGCTGGGCTACGCGGTCATCCTGGGCAACTCGGCCGGCTCGCTGGACAAGGAGGAGCGCAACCTGCGGGTGCTGGCCGAGCACCGGGTGCGCGGCGTGCTGATCACCCCGTCAGGGGAGGACCCGAGCCGGCTGGAGCGGCTGCGCGACCGCGACATCAGCGTGGTGCTCGTCGACCATCCCGCGCACCGGCCCGACCAGTGCGCGGTCGCCGTGGACGACGTCGCGGGCGGCCGGGCCGCCGTGGCGCACCTGCTGGCCAGAGGCGCGCGCAGCGTCGCCTACGTCACGGGCCCGCTGTCGATCAGGCAGTGCTCGGAGCGCCGCGAGGGGGCCAAGGCCGCGATGCGCTCGGCCGGGCTCGACCCCGGTGACCTGCACGTCGCGGAGGCGGCCACGATGACCGCCCGCGGGGGCGAGAAGGCGGCCGCCGACCTGATCGCCCACGGCCTGCCGGAGGCCGTATTCTGCGCCAACGACCTGCTCGCGCTCGGCGTGCTGCGCGCGCTGCTGCGGTCGGGGGTACGGGTGCCGGAGGACGTGGCGCTCATGGGCTACGACGACATCGACTTCGCCGCCGCCTCGACCGTGTCGCTCAGCTCCATGCGCCAGCCGACCTACCAGCTCGGCCGCATCGCCACCGAGCTGCTGCTCGACGAGTGCGACAACCCCGAGACGCACGCGCATCAGCACATCATGTTCCAGCCGGAGCTAGTGGCCAGGGAGTCCACCCAATGAGCAGCCGTTTCGCCGCCGTCGACCTGGGCGCGTCCAGCGGCCGGGTGATGCTGGCCGACCTCTCCGACGGGCTGCGGCTCACCGAGGCCCACCGCTTCCCCAACGGCCCGGTACGCGTCGCGGGCCGCCTCCACTGGGACATCCTGGGCCTCTACCGCGAGATCCTGACCGGCCTGCGCGCCGCGGGGCCCGTCTCCTCCATCGGCGTGGACTCGTGGGCGGTCGACTACGGGCTGCTGGACGAGTCGGGCGCGCTGCTGGGCAACCCGGTGCACTACCGCGACGACCGCACGCGCGGCGTGGCCGAGCGGGTGGCCGAGTCGGCCGGCGCCGCCGCGCTGTACGAGACGTCCGGGCTGCAGGTGCTGCCGTTCAACACGGTCTACCAGCTGCTGGCCGACCGGCTCGACGGGGCCGCGACGATGCTGCTGATCCCCGACCTGATCGGCTACTGGCTGACCGGCGAGATCGGCGCGGAGGTGACCAACGCCTCGACGACGGGCCTGCTCGACGTACGCACGAGGTCGTGGGCGTCGCCCCTGATCGAGCGGCTCGGCCTGCCGGCCGGGCTCTTCCCGCCGCTGCGCCCGCCCGGCGAGGCGGTCGGCGGCCTGCGGAGCGACGTGGCCGCGGAGATCGGCTGGTCGGCGCCCGTCATGACGGTGGCCTCGCACGACACCGCCTCGGCCGTGGCCGCGGTGCCCGCCGACGGGCCCGCCTTCGCCTACATCTCCTGCGGCACCTGGTCGCTGGCCGGGGTGGAGCTGCCCGAGCCGGTGCTCACGCCGGAGAGCCGGGCGGCGAACTTCACCAACGAGGCGGGCATCGACGGCACCGTCCGCTACCTGCGCAACGTCATGGGCCTGTGGCTGCTGCAGGAGTGCCTGCGCGCGTGGCCCGGCTCCGACCTGGGCGAGCTGCTGGCCGCCGCGGCCGGCGAGCCGGCCTTCGCCGCCGTGGTGAACCCGGACGAGCCCGCCTTCCTGCCGCCGGGCGACATGCCGGCCAGGATCGCCGCCGAGTGCGTGCGCACCGGGCAGAAGCCGCCGGCCACGCCCGCGGCCTTCGTGCGATGCGTGCTGGAGAGCCTGGCGCTCGGGCACCGGCTGGCGGTGCGGCAGGCCATGGAGCTGTCGGGGCGCGAGGTCGAGGTCGTCCATCTGGTGGGCGGCGGGTCGCGCAACGAGCTGCTGTGCCGGCTCACCGCGGACGCCTGCGGGCTGCCGGTGGTGGCGGGCCCGGCGGAGGCGACCACGTTCGGCAACGTGCTGGTGCAGGCGCGCGCGGCGGGGCTGGTCGCCGATCTGGCGGAGATGCGCTCGCTGGTCGCCGCGTCCCAGCCGCTGCGCCGCTACGAGCCGTCGGGCGACGCCCGCGCGTGGGCCGAGGCCGCCGCGCGGATCTCCTGAAACCCGCCCTCTGACCTGCTCCTTCCGGTTTTCGCCCGCTCTGACCAGGGCAGGATCGGTCCGGGGGCATCGGGGGGCTTCATGGATTTCGCGTGGCCGCTGCTGCGGCAGCTGACCGGCAAGGACCGTCTGGGGCGGGGGCAGGCGGTGAAGTCCGCCAGAACCGCGGCGCTGCGCGCCCGTACCTCCGACGCCGACCGTGTCGTCAAGTCGGTGTGCCCGTACTGCGCGGTGGGCTGCGCCCAGAACGTGTACGTCCGCGACGAGAAGGTCGTCCAGGTCGAGGGCGACCCCGACTCCCCCGTCAGCAGGGGGCGGCTGTGCCCGAAGGGCTCGGCCACCCTCCAGCTCACCACAGGTCCGGGCCGCCGGTACAAGACGCTCTACCGCCCGCCGGGCGCGGCGGACTGGCAGGAGATCGACCTGGACACCGCCATGGACATGGTGGCCGACCGGATCATCGCCACCAGGCGCGCGACCTGGGAGTGGGAGCACGACGGCAGGCGCACCGCGCGGACCATGGGCCTGGCCAGCCTGGGCGGCGCCACGCTGGACAACGAGGAGAACTACCTCATCAAGAAGCTGCTGACGGCGCTCGGCGTGGTCCAGATCGAGAACCAGGCCCGGGTGTGCCACAGCTCGACCGTGGTGGGGCTCGGCACCTCGTTCGGCAGGGGCGGCGCGACCACGTTCCTTCAGGACCTGCAGCACTCCGACTGCGTGGTCATCCAGGGCTCGAACTTCGCCGAGGCGCACCCGGTGGGCTTCCAGTGGGTGATGGAGGCCAAGGCGCGCGGCGCTGTGATCATCCACATCGACCCGCGGTTCACCCGCACCAGCGCGCTGGCCGACCTGCACGTGCCCATCCGCGCGGGCTCCGACGTGGCCTTCCTCGGCGCGATCATCAACCACGTGCTGGAGAACGACCTGTACTTCCACGAGTACGTGGTCGACTACACCAACGCGGCCGCCATCCTGAGCGAGGACTACCGCGACGCCGAGGACCTGGACGGCGTGTTCTCCGGCTTCGACGCCGAGCGGCACGTCTACTCCGACGACTCCTGGCAGTACGAGGGGACCAGGATCGCCCCCGCCTCGGGCGCCCGCGACGAGGACTACGGCCACGAGCACCCGCCCGGCCGCGGCGAGGTCTCCGGCGCCACCGGCCTGCCGCTGGACGGCACCGCGCGCCGGGACGAGACGCTGCGGCATCCGCGCTGCGTCATGCAGGTGCTGCGCCGCCACTTCGCCCGCTACACGCCGGAGATGGTCGAGCGGGTGTGCGGGGTGCCGCGGGCGCTGTTCGCGCAGGTGTGCCGGCATCTGACGGAGAACTCGGGTCCCGACAGGACCGCCGAGTTCGTGTACGCGGTGGGCTGGACGCAGCACAGTGACGGCGCGCAGTTCATCCGGGCGGCGAGCATCCTGCAGCTGCTGCTGGGCAACATGGGCCGGCCGGGCGGCGGCATCCAGGCGCTGCGCGGGCACGCCGGCATCCAGGGCTCCAGCGACATCCCGACGCTGTTCAACCTGCTGCCCGGCTACATCCCGATGCCGCACGCGCACGAGCACGAGAGGATGCGCGACTTCCTGCACGCCGACGCGCCGACCAAGGGCTTCTGGGCGAACATGCCCGCCTACCTGGTGAGCCTGCTCAAGGCGTGGTGGGGGGAGGCCGCGCAGCCGGACAACGACTTCCACTTCGACTACCTGCCCAGGCTGACGGGCTCGCACAGCACGTACGACACCGTGCTGGCGCAGCTCGACGGCACCTGCAAGGGCTACCTGCTGATGGGCGAGAACCCCGCGGTCGGCTCGGCCAACGCCAGGATGCAGCGCCTCGGCATGGCGAAGCTCGACTGGCTGGTGGTGCGCGACCTCAACCTGATCGAGAGCGCCACCTGGTGGCAGGACGGCCCGGAGATCGAGAGCGGCGAGCTGAAGACCGCCGAGATCGGCACGGAGGTGTTCTTCTTCCCCGCGGCCACCCACACCGAGAAGAACGGCAGCTTCACCAACACCAACCGCTGGCTCCAGTGGCACCACCAGGCCGTCGAGCCGGCCGGCGACGCCCGCAGCGACCTGTGGTTCATGTACCACCTGGGCCGGATCATCAAGGAGAAGCTGGCCGGCTCCACGGACCCGATGGACGCGCCGCTGCTCGACCTGACCTGGGACTACCCCGTGACGGGCGGCACGGCCGAGCCCGACGCGCAGGCCGTGCTCGCCGAGATCAACGGCTCGGACGCCGCGGGCCGGCCGCTGAGCGGCTACGCGGAGCTCAGGGCCGACGGCTCCACCGCCTGCGGCTGCTGGATCTACTGCGGCGTGTACGCCGACGGCGTCAACCAGGCCGCGCGCCGCAAACCGGCCGCCGAGCAGGACTGGGTCGCCGCCGAATGGGCGTGGGCCTGGCCGGCCAACCGGCGGGTGCTCTACAACCGGGCCTCGGCCAGGCCGGACGGCAGCCCGTGGAGCGAGCGCAAGAAGCTGGTCTGGTGGGACGCGGACGCGGGCCGGTGGACCGGCTACGACGTGCCCGACTTCGAGGTGGACAAGAGCCCCGGCTACCGGCCGGACCCGGACGCGCAGGGCGTGGCGGCCCTGTCCGGGATCGACCCGTTCATCATGCAGGGCGACGGGAAGGGCTGGCTGTTCGCGCCCACCGGGGTGGTGGACGGGCCGCTGCCCGTGCACTACGAGCCACAGGACTCGCCGGTCGCCAACCCGTTGTACGGGCACCAGCGCAACCCGGCCCGCAAGCTCTACCCGCGCGCGGACAACCGCTACCACCCGAGCGGGAACGAGCCGGGCGCGTCCGTCTACCCGTACGTGGTCACGACCTACCGGCTGACCGAGCACTTCACCGCGGGCGGGATGAGCCGGCACCAGCCGTACCTGGCCGAGCTGCAGCCGGAGATGTTCTGCGAGGTCTCGCCCGAGCTGGCCGCCGAGCGCGGGCTCGTGCACGGCGACTGGGCGACCGTCATCACCGCGCGCAACGCCATCGAGGCCAGGGTGCTGGTCACCGACAGGATCGTGCCGCTGCACCTCGACGGGCAGGTCGTGCACCAGATCGGGCTGCCCTTCCACTTCGGGCCCAACGGCCTGGCCAGGGGCGACGCGGCCAACGAGCTGTCGGCGATCGCGCTCGACCCCAACTCCCACATCCAGGAGGTCAAGGCCCTGTCGGCGGACATCAGGCCGGGGCGGCGACCGCGGGGGCCCGCGCTGCCCGAGCTGGTCAGGGCGTACCAGGAGCGGGCCGGCGTCGGCGGCGGCACCGGGACGGAGGTCTGATCGATGGCTTTCGACCTGGACGAGAAGCTCGGCGACGGGCGCGTGGGCTTCTTCACCGACACCAGCATCTGCATCGGGTGCAAGGCGTGCGAGGTGGCCTGCAAGGAGTGGAACGCCGTCCCCGAGGACGGCCTGACCTTCACCGGCATGTCCTACGACAACACCGGCGGGCTGAGCGCGGACACCTGGCGGCACGTGGCCTTCATCGAGCAGCGGCGCCCGCTCGGCCACCAGGAGCCGGGGGTGGGCGGCATCGACTTCCGCTGGCTGATGGCCTCCGACGTGTGCAAGCACTGCACGCACGCCGCCTGCCTGGACGTGTGCCCGACAGGGTCGCTGTTCCGCACCGAGTTCGGCACCGTCGTGGTGCAGGAGGACATCTGCAACGGCTGCGGCTACTGC
This sequence comes from Nonomuraea zeae, assembly GCF_005889725.1. Classification (GTDB taxonomy): domain Bacteria; phylum Actinomycetota; class Actinomycetes; order Streptosporangiales; family Streptosporangiaceae; genus Nonomuraea; species Nonomuraea zeae. The sequence continues at coordinate 40,401 of NZ_VCKX01000060.1, read as the reverse complement.
GTGCCCGCCTGCCCGTTCGGGGTGATCGGCAAGCGCGAGAGCAGCGGCACGGCGGCCAAGTGCACGATGTGCTACGACCGGCTGGGCGCGGGCGAGGAGCCCGCGTGCGCCAAGACCTGCCCGACCGACTCCATCCAGTTCGGGAACCTGGAGGAGCTGCGCGAGCGCGCCACGCGCCGCCTGGAGCAGGTGCGCGAGGCGGGCGTCGCCTCCGCCCGCCTGTACGGCCACGACACCGGCGACGGCGTGGGCGGCACGGGGGCGTTCTTCCTGCTGCTCGACGAGCCCGAGGTGTACGGCCTGCCGCCGGATCCCGTGGTGACCACCAGAGACCTGCCGTCGATGTGGCGGCACGCCGGGGTCGCCGCCCTCGCCCTCATCGCGGGCGTCGCGGCGGCGGCCTGGAGGAGACGCTCATGAGCCAGACCGACGTCCGCCTGGACAGCACGCCCGGCCTGCGGACCGAGCGGGAGGCCACGCCCGGCTCCGCGGGCCGCAGGCGCGAGCGGCTGATGATGCCCGAGGCCGGCTTCGACTCCTACTACGGGCGGCCGGTGCTGCACGAGCCGACCTGGCAGGAGCCCGACATCGCCGGTTACCTGTTCCTCGGCGGGCTGGCGGGGGCGTCCTCGACGCTGGCCGCCGCCGCCGAGCTCACCGGCCGGCACCGGCTGGCCAGGGTGAGCAAGGTCGCGGCCGTGGGCGCGCTCGGCGGGTCGTTCTACGCGCTGATCCACGATCTGGGGCGGCCGGAGCGCTTCGTCAACATGCTGCGGGTGTTCAAGGTGACCTCGCCCATGAGCGTCGGCACCTGGATCCTCAGCCTCTACGCCCCGCAGGCCGGGTGCGCGGCGGCCGCCGACCTGACCGGGCGCTTCCCGGCGCTGGGCCGGGCCGCGGCCGTCGGGGCCGGGCTGGCCGGGCCCGCGGTCGCCACCTACACCGCCGCCCTGATCTGCGACACCGCCGTCCCCACCTGGCACGACGGGTTTCGCGAGATGCCGTTCCTGTTCGCGGGCTCGGCCACGGCGGCGGCCGGCGGGCTGGGCATGCTGGCCGCGCCGCTGTCGGAGGCGGGCCCGGCCCGCCGGGCGGCACTGTTGGGCGCGGTCGTCGAGTGCGCCGCCGCCACGCGGATGGAGCGGCGGCTCGGCGTGGTGGCCGAGCCGTTGAAGCGGAGCCGGCTGCTGCGCGCGGGAGAGGCGCTGTCGCTGGCGGGCGCGCTGGCCGGGATCACACTCGGCCGCCGCAGCAGGGTCGCGGCCATGGCGGCCGGGGCGGCGCTGCTCGCCGGGTCGGCGTGCACCCGGTTCGGGATCTTCCGGGCCGGGATGGAGTCGGCCCGTGATCCGAAGTACACCGTCCAGCCGCAACGCAGGCGGCTGGCCCAGACGAAAGCTGAGCGTGAACTCACATGAAACGAAAAGTCATCGAATATCTGCCGTTCATGGGCATCGTGCTCGTCATCTGCACCACCTCGTGGCTGGCCGGCCGGACCTTCCCCGCCCCTGCCCCGGTCAGTGAGAGCCGGGGCAGGCGAAGGAGGGTGTCCGCATGAGGCGGGCGCCCGCCGGGGAGATCTTCGGTGGGGCGTCACATCCGGGGATCAGACAGGGACGTACGATCAGCAGATGACCGAAAAGACCGAAACCGCGCCCGGCTGGCTCGCACCCGAAGAACTCGAATCGGTGCGCGGCCGGCTGCCGATCCTGTATGTCGACGCCGTTCCGGTACGGGTTGACGAGACCGGCGTGGTCACCCGCGTCGGCACGCTGCTGCGCATCGCATCGGACGGGACGGTCAGCCGGGCGCTGGTGTCGGGACGGGTGCTGCACCACGAGCGGGTCCGCGACGCGCTCCTGCGCCATCTGGAGAAGGATCTCGGTCCGGTGGCGCTGCCCAACATCCCCGTCTCCCCGCAGCCGTTCACCGTCGCCGAGTATTTCCCCACGCCCGGCGTCACCGCGTATCACGACCCGCGCCAGCACGCCGTCTCCCTGGCCTACGTCGTGCCCGTCGCGGGCGACTGCCGGCCCCGGCAGGACGCCCTCGACCTGGTGTGGTTCACCCCGGAGGAGGCGGCCTCCCCGATGGTGCAGCAGGAGATGACGGGCGGGCAGGGAGTGCTGCTGAAGCAGGCGCTCGCCTACGTCGGCCGCCTCCCGTAAGCGCGCGTCAGGGGCGCTCGGCGCCTTTGCGCACCCAGCGATAGAGCGGATCTCCCGGGCACGAGGTGTCGTAGCCATCGCGGTGGCCCTTCACCTCGCGCCCGGCGTCGCCGTGCTCGCGCAGGTATTCGATCGCGTCGACCAGGGCGTTGAGCAGGTCCTCGTTGGGCTCGGTGAATCCGGAGCTGCCGATGAGGGCGAGGATGGCGTAGTGGTCGGAGTTGAGCCCGGCGCCGTTGGCCGCCGGGAGGGCGTGCGGGCCGCGGCCCACGAACGTCTGCCGGTGCGGGCAGCAGACCATGTTGTAGCCCAGGTCGATGTAGGTCTCGCCGCGCCCGCCCGACATGTGCATGCGCTGGATGTCCCTGACCAGGTCGATGCAGCGGTCATGGTTGCCGGCGTCCGCCAGGTCCGCGGGGACCTTGCCGCCGGTGTAGTGGATCTTGACGCCTCGGGTGGACGACAGCCGCGTGTAGCGGGCGCTCGGCTTCTTCGCGTGCCATTCGGGACGAGTGATCAGATTCATGTGTTCCCCTCGTGGACGGAATGCTCTCACCTCCAGAATGTCAACATTGGGTAGTCATGTCATCACTCTTTGTTACTAGGGTGGGGTGCCGTCCTGGTGACGGTTCCATGCCATGTGACCTGCCGGTTCATCCGGCGCGGGGCGCGGACAGGTCGTAGCGGACGCCGGTGAGGTCTTCCGAGAGCTCCCACAACCGGCGGGCGGTGCCGGCGTCGCGGAGGGCGGGGTGCCCGTTCCTGACGGCGGGCTCGCCGCGCAGCTCCAGGAATCCGCCGGGCGCGACGTAGCCGCCGCCGGGCAGGCCGGGGAGCGTGGCGGCGTACAGGGAGGTCTTGGAGCCCTCCGGGGTGGGCCGGAACAGGGCGCGGACCAGTAGCGGCAGCACCGCACGGTAGAGCCGGCCACGCCCGGCGTTGGCGCCGCCGGTGAGCACGTTCGTGCGGGTCAGGCCGGGTGCGACGGCGAGGCTGCGCAGCGGCAGGCCCGCGGCGGCGGCGCGGCGGTGCAGCTCGACGGCGAAGTACAGGTTGGCCCGCTTGCTGCGCAGGTAGGCGAAGGGCGCGTAGTAGCGTCCGGCGGTCAGGGCGGCGAGCCGGAAACGGACGTAGCGGTGGCCCTCGCTGCTGACGGTGACCACGCGCGGCTCGGGCGCGGCCAGCAGGCGGGGCAGGAGCAGCCCGGTGAGCGCGTACGTGCCCAGATGGTTGATCCCGAACTGCGACTCGAACCCGTCGGCGGTCCTGGCGAACGGCACCATCGCCACCCCCGCGTTGTTGACCAGCAGGTCGATGCGGGGATGCGGGAGCCCGGCGGCGAACTTCGCGATGGACGCCAAGCTGGCGAGGTCCACCGTGGCCAGCTCGGCCCGCGCGCCGGGCGTCTCGGCGCGCAGCCGGTCGAGCGCTGCCCGGCCGCGGGCGGGGCTGCGGCAGGCCAGCACGACGTGTGCGCCGCGGCGGGCCAGCTCGCGGGCGGTGACGTAGCCGATGCCGCTGTTGGCGCCGGTCACGACGGCCACGCGGCCGGACTGGTCGGGGATGTCGTCGAGACTCCAGGCTCCGGGCATGCTGATCTCCTTCGAGGGCTATCGCAACTTTAAGTTGCGATAGGGTGATCGTGTCATTCTGCCTCTCGTAACGCAACTTGGAGTTGCAATGGATCGTGCTCAGCCGGTCGGACGCGGCGCGAAGGTGCGGGCCGCGGTCCATGCCGCCCTGCTCGCCGAGCTGGTGGAGAAGGGGTACGCGGCGCTGAGCGTGGAGAGCGTGGCCCAGCGCGCGGGGGTGCACAAGACGACCGTCTACCGGCGCTGGAAGGATCTCGCGGCGCTGCTGGTGGACGCACTGGCCGAGCACATCGCGGCCGACATCCCGATCCCCGACACCGGCACGGTCGAGGGCGACCTGCGGGCGCTCGCGCGGGCGCTGGTGGCCTCCCACGCGAGCCCCACGGGGCAGGCGGCGGTGCTGGCGGCGATGTTCACGGGAGCCGCCCACCTGCCGGAGGTCGCGGCGGCCCGGCGGCTGGTGTTCGAGGAGCGCTTCCGGCGGGCCGAGCCGGTGGTGACCCGGGCGATCGGGCGGGGGGAGCTGCCCGCGGGCACCGACCCGGCCGAGCTGCTCAAGACGATGATCTCGCCGATCTACTTCCGGCTGCTGCTGACGGGCGAGCCGGTGGACGAGGACACCGCCGACCAGGCCGTCCGGGTCACGCTGGCCGCCGCCCGCGCCGGCGCGCTCCTGCCCGCCGGCCGCTGACCGCCCGGAGCGGGTGCGTCAGCGCGCGGGGGCGTCGCCGGTGGTGTCGTGGTGGCGGCGGCGGAAGACGTGCGACCGGCCGTCCGCGTCGAACTCGGCCCTGGCGGTGATCCGGCCGCGGCCCGCGGCGGCCAGGGGGAAGCCGACCGCGATCGCCGTCCCGGGGTCCACCCGCTCCACCGGGTGCGAGCGCAGCTCGCGCGGGCCGTCCAGGCCGAGCCGGACCGAGCGCCACGGCACCGACGACCCGTTGTGCAGGGTCACCACGACCTGGCCGTCCGCGATCTCCGACCTCAGCCCGTACGGCACCCGCGGATCCTCGCCGATCGACCGGTCGAGCCGCTCCAGCAGCTCCTCGGCCAGCTCCGGCCGGGCGGCGGCGAGGTCGCGGCGCTCCCCCGGGTCGGCGGCCAGGTCGTACAGCTCGACGCGCCCCTCGGGCCCCGCGCCGGAGATGTGCGGGGCGAACCTGACCGCCTTCCACCGGCCGCGGCGGATGGCCTGGGCCTTGCGCGGCCGGTTCCACACCAGGTGGTCGTGCTTGCGCGCGCCCGCGCCGGTGAGCAGGCCGCGGAAGGAGTGGCCGTCGAGCTGCGCGGGCACCGGCACCCCGGCCAGGTCGGCCAGCGTCGGCAGCACGTCCCACGACGCGACCGGCTGCTTGACCACCCGGGCGCGCAGTCCGGGCGACCAGGCGATCAGCGGCACCCGGATGCCGCCCTCGTACACGTCGCGCTTGTCGCCGCGGAAGGGCCCGTTGGAGTCGAACAGCTCGGGCGTCACGCCCTTCTCGCTGTGCGGCCCGTTGTCGCTGGTGAACAGCACCAGCGTGCGCTCGGCCACGCCCGCGTCGCGTAACGCCCTGACGAGCGCGGCGACGTCGTTGTCCAGCCGGGCCACCTGCGCGGCGTGGCGGCGGTTCGGGCCGCTCCAGGGCCGGCTCTCGTACCGGCCGGCGTCGCCGGCGATCACGCTCGGCGAATGGGGCAGGTTGGTGGCGTAGTAGAGCAGGAAGGGGTCGTCGCCGTCCTGCCGGATGAACTCGACCGCCCGCTCGCGGAACAGGTGCGGCGCGTACGACTTGCCGTCGAGGCGGAGCTTGGCCCCGTTGTGCCACAGATACTTGGGAAAGTACTGATGGGCGTGGACGTGGCCGATGTAGCCGAAGAACTCGTCGAAGCCGCGCAGGTTCGGGTGGGAGTCCTGGCCGGGCAGCTCGGGGCCGAACCCCCACTTGCCGATGCAGGCCGTCCGGTAGCCGGACAGCTGCAGCAGCTCGGCGAAGGTGAGGTCGGCCCCGGTGAGCGAGCGCTGCGGCCCGCCCTCGGGGTTCTCGCGTACGGTGCCGTGCCCCGCGTGCAGCCCGGTGAGCAGCGCGCAGCGGGACGGCGCGCAGAGCGGCGCCCCCGAGTACGCGGTCTCGAACCGGACGCCCTCGGCCGCCAGCCGATCCAGGTTCGGCGTGCTGATCAGGCGCTGGCCCTGGCTGCCGATCTCACCCCAGCCGAGGTCGTCGGCCAGGATGACGACGAAGTTGGGCCGCGCGGGCAGCGCGGCGGCGGCCCCGAAGGCGTCGGCAGCGTCGGCCGCGGCGGGCAGCGTGACGCCGGCGAAGGTTCCGGCGAGGGTTCCGGCGAAGAAGGCGCGGCGCGAAGGCGCGTTGATCACGAAGGGCAACATATCGGAGCCCCGGGCGAATGGCGGGCAAATCGCAGGCGAACTCTGTCACGGCCCGGCGACCGCGCGCCGGTCAGCGGTCGTAGTCCCACGCGCGGCAGATCTCGCGCAGCTCGGCGGGCACCTCGCCGGGCGACGGGAGCGGGCGGCCCGCCACGACCGTGCCGGTGCGGATCTTGTCCCGCCAGTCGCCGATGCCCTTGACGAAGCCGCCGTGGTCCTGCCTGCCGTAGTCGAGCATCGCCGGCTCCCACTCCACGCCGAGGAACAGGCAGAGCCGGCGCAGCTCGGCCTCGGGGTCGGCGACCAGCGCCTCGTACCGCACGGTCAGGCCGTCCAGGTGGGTGCGGGCCTCCTCCAGGTAGGTCATGTAGCTGAGCGTGCGCGGCACCGCCTCCTCCATCGGCCGCTTGACCGGGTCGGCCTCGTGCCAGGACTGCACGATGGACATGGGGTGGCGCAGCAGGAAGACGAAGCGCGCGTCCGGCCAGCAGGTGGAGATGCGCCGCCAGGCGAACACGTTGCTCGGCGTCTTCTCCGCCAGGATCGGCTTGCCGCTGCGGCTCAGCTCGCGGTGCAGCAGCCGGTCCCAGACGAGGTGCTCGATGTCGCTGTGGGTGTGGCCGAGCAGCTCCATGGCCTGCCGTACGGGATCGGTGCCGAGCCCCACGGTCATCCGCCGGAAATGCGTCTCGATCGGCGAGTGCACCCGCGAATGGCTGTTGAGCATGACGCGCAGCAGCGTGGAGCCGGACCGTACCGAGGAGAGCAGGAAGACGGGCTCGCGCAGCAGCCGGTCGTGCGCCGGGTCCACGGGCGGGCGGACCGCGTCGCCCGGCAGCCGCTGGAGCTCCAGCGGGGGCGGCGGAGGCGGCTTCGGCGGCTCCCTGCGCAGCGCGCGCGTCAACGTGTATCCCGTCAGTCCCTCAAGAGTTGCGTTCGCTCTATACCTCCAGCTCATAGGGCTAGAAGGTAGAGGCGGACGGTGAACCTCAGGTGAATCCGGGCTGTGAACCTGTGGCGTGAAGACGTCTAGGTCCGCTTGTGCACGACGCGCTCGTGCACGACCGCGTACGTGTTGCGCAGCGCCGCCATCGACTCGTCGTAGGAGGCCTGGGCGACCCCGGTGAACAGGCAGTCCACCACCATGAGCTGGGCGATGCGGCTGCCCAGGGCGCCGGAGCGGAACTTGGTCTCCCTGGCGGCCGTGGTGAGCGTCACGTCGGCCGCGGCGGCCAGCGGCGAGTCGCGGAAGTTGGTGATGGCGACCGTGGACGCGCCCGACTTGCGGGCGATCGACAGGAACTCGACGGTGTCCACGGTCGCTCCCGTGTGGGAGACGGCCACCGCCACGCAGGCGCCGTCGAGCGTGGCCGCCGAGGTCCAGGCCGAGTGCGAGTCGTGCCAGTTGATCGCGGTACGCCCGATGCGCGACAGCTTCTGCTGCAGGTCCAGCCCCACCAGGGCGCTCGCGCCCACGCCGAAGCTGTCGATCCTGCGGGCGGCCAGCAGCAGCGCCACCGCCTCGCCCAGCGCCCCCATGTCCAGCGCGCGGGCCGTGTCGGCGATGGACAGGGTCTCGTTCATCGCCACCTTGGAGACGATGCCCTCCAGGCTGTCGTGGCGGCCGATGTCGCCCGAGACCTCCGGCAGGCTCGACCTGGTGAGCTCCTCCCGCGCGACCGCCCTGGTCAGGTCGATCCTGAAGTCCTTGTAGTGGGCGTAGCCCATGCGCTGGTAGAAGCGCACCACCGAGGTCGTCGAGGTCTCGCAGCGCGCGGCCAGCTCCGCGATGGACAGGTTCGCGGCGGCGGCGGGATCGCCGACGAACTCCTCGGCGATCCGGCGCTCCGACGGCCGCAGTGCGGGCATGGCGGCGCGGATGCGGATCAGTACGGTCCCGTCGTCCTCAGCCATCGTCGTCCATCCCCATGAAGGAAAATAAATACCCTAATGGTAGGGTCTGCGTAATTTTATGACCTACTGCCCTGAGGAGACCACATGCCCCGTGGCTCATTCTCCGCGATCGGCGCCGTCGCGGTGCTGTCCATCGCCCTCACCAGCTGCTCGTCTTCCTCCGGGCCCGCCACCAGCACCGGCGCCGCCGGTAAGCCCGGAGGAAATCTCGTGGTCGGCGTGACCTCCGACCCCGACACGCTCTTCCCCTGGAAGGCCACCCAGTTCCAGGCGGTCAACGTTCTGCAGGCCCTGTACGGCACGCTGACGGAGTTCGACAAGGACCTCAACGTGGTGCCGGGCCTGGCCGAGTCGTGGGAGACCGCCGAGGACGGCAAGAAGCTGACGCTCAAGCTCCGGCAGGGCGTGACGTTCGCCGACGGGAGCGCGTTCGACTCCAAGGACGTCAAGGCGTCGCTGGACAAGATCATGGACGAGAAGACGGCCGCCGTGGCCCGGGCGTCGCTGTCGTCGGTGAAGTCGGTGGAGGCGCCCGACGCGAGCACCGTGGTGCTGGAGCTGACCGGCCCGGACGCCGCGCTGCCGGCCAACCTGGCCACCGTCAACATGGCCATGCTCTCCTCCGACGACACCGAGGAGAAGCTCAACGCCACCCCCAACGGCACCGGCCCGTTCACCATGAGCAAGCGCGTGGCCAGCCAGTCGATCACCCTGGCCAAGAACGACAAGTACTGGGGCAGCGAGAAGCCCAAGGTCGGCACCGTCGAGTTCCGGGTGATCCCCGACGAGTCGTCCATCGTCTCGGCCATGCAGTCGGGCAACGTGCAGCTCGCGGTCTTCAACGACCCGCTCGTGGCCCAGACCGCGCAGGGCGGCACGATCAACGTCGCCAAGACCCCGCAGCTCAACTACCACGCGCTCCAGCTCAACGCGCAGAAGGGCGACCTCAAGGACGTCAACGTGCGGCTGGCGATCCAGTGCGCCGTGGACCGCAAGCAGGTGCTCGACACCGCCGCGCTCGGCGAGGGCGAGGTGACCGGGCCGATCACCGCCCCGGCCTTCAAGTCGGACCCGAACAAGCGCCCCTGCCCGACCCGCGACCTCGCGAAGGCCGCCGAGTACTTGGGCAAGGCGGGCAAGTCCGGCGGGGTGACCGTCAAGACCATCGTCTCCCAGGGTGAGTACGCCACCTCGGTCAACGAGGCCCAGAACCTCAAGGCGCAGCTGGCCGAGGCCAAGATCAACCTGGAGCTGGAGGTGCTGGAGTCCGGCGCGTTCGTGGACCGCTGGGTGGCGGCCGACTTCGACGCGGCGGTCGCGCTGAACGGCGGCCGTCCCGACCCCGACGGCTCCTACGGCCGCTACTTCACCAGCAAGGGCAACCTGAACAAGGTCGCCGGCTACAGCTCCCCCGAGCTGGACGAGCTGTTCGCGCAGGGCAAGGCGACGACCGACCAGGCCGCCCGCAAGGCGATCTACGACAAGGTCGGCGCCGAGCTCGAGGACAACGCCGCCTGGATCTGGCTGTTCGCCGGCTACACCTACACCGCCACCACGGCGAACGTCCAGGGCTTCGTCCCGATGGCCAGCGGCTCGCTGCAGTACCTGCGTACGACGTCCGTCAGCTGATGCGCAGGCTCGTACGCAACCGCGCGGTCCGGCGCGTGGCGGGGACGATCGGCACCCTGTTCGGGGTGGCCGTGTTCGTCTTCGTCATGCTCCGGGCCATCCCGGGCAACCAGATCACCGCGGGGCTCGGCACCGAGGCCGCGGCGCTGACCCCGGCGCAGCAGCTGGCCCTGGAGCGTTACTACGGGCTGGACCAGCCGCTGGTCACGCAGTTCTTCTCGTGGCTGGGCAACATGTTCACCGGCAACTTCGGCTACTCGGCCCGCTCACAGCAGAGCGTGCTCGACCTGACCCTGCACTCGCTGCCGGTGACGTTCGAGCTGGCGGTGTTCTCGATCGTGCTGGCGCTGCTGATCGGGGTGCCGCTCGGCATGCTCTCGGCCTCCAGGGCGAACTCCCCCAGGGACGCCGTCGGCCAGGTCGTCAGCCTGGCCGGGCTGTCGATCCCGGCGTTCCTGCTGGCCACGACGCTGCTGTCGATCTTCGCGGCGTCGTTCGGGTTCAACCCCAACGGGCAGGGCTTCGCGACGCTGCTGGACGACCCGCTGCTCAACCTGCAGCAGATGCTCCTGCCCGCGCTCGTGCTGGGCTTCGGCATCGCCGCGCCGATCCTGCGCACCACCCGCACGGCGGTGCTGGAGGTGCGCTCGAACGACTTCGTGCGCACCGCCCGCGCCAAGGGCGTGCCGGAGCGGCGGATGCAGGTCAAGCACGTGCTCGGCAACGCGCTCGTGCCCATCGTGACCATGACCGGCCTGCAGTTCGGCTACCTGCTGGGCGGCGCGGTCGTGGTCGAGCAGATCTTCTCCGTGCCGGGCATCGGCCGGCAGGTGCTGCTGGGCATCCAGCAGAAGGAGTACGCGGTGGTGCAGAGCACCGTGCTGGTCATCGCGCTGGCGTTCGTGCTGGTCAACCTGCTGACCGACGTGCTGTACCGGCTGATCGACCCGCGGGTGAGGGCATCGTGAGCGGCTTCCTGCGGCGCAGCCCCGCCGGGGTGGCGGGCGTCGTCATCCTCGTGCTGCTGGCCGTCGTGGCGCTGCTGTCCTACTTCGGGCTGCTGCCCTACGACCCCATCGCGCAGAACCCGCCGTCACGCTTCCTGGCGCCGTCGGGCGCGCACCTGTTCGGCACCGACCAGTTCGGCCGGGACGTGTTCTCCCGGGTGGCGGCCGGCGTGGGCAACTCGGCGCTCATCGCGGTCGTCGCGGTGGCGTTCGCGACCGTGGTGGGCACGCTGGGCGGGCTCGTGTCCGGCTTCTACCGCGGCTTCGCCGACGGCGCGATCGGCGGGGTGACGAACGTGCTGTTCGCCTTCCCGCCGCTGCTGCTGGCGCTGTCGCTGGCGTCGGTGCTGGACCGCAACTGGTTCACGATCGCCGTGGCCATCGCGATCGTCTACGTCCCCATCTTCATCCGGGTCACGCGCGGCCCCGTGCTGTCGCTCAGGGAGATCGAGTACGTGCGCGCGGCCGTCTCCACCGGGCAGAGCCGCTGGCAGATCATGCTGCGCCACGTGCTGCCGAACATCACCTCGATCATCGTCATCCAGGTGGCGCTGTCCCTGTCGTGGGCGGTGCTGACCGAGGCGTCGCTGAGCTTCCTGGGGCTGGGCACTCCACCGCCCGCGCCGTCGCTCGGCTCGATGATCTTCGAGGCGCGCAGCCTGGTCTTCGTGGCCCCGTGGACGCTGATCGCGCCGGGCGCGGTCGTCGTCCTGCTCGTGGTGGGCCTGAACCTGCTGGGCGACGGCCTGCGTGACACCCTTGACCCCCGAAACCGCGGCACCAGAAACCGAGGTAAGCGGTGAATCTCTCAGAATTGACGACGGAATCGGCCGATCCCCGTTTCGCGGGCATCGACACCATGAGCGTGGGCGAGCTGGCGGCGACCATGAACGCGGCCGACGCCACGGTCCCCGGCGCGGTGGCCAGGGCGCTGCCGTGGATCACCGCGGCGATCGAGGCCACGGCCGAGCGCATGGAGGCGGGCGGCCGGCTGGTCTACGTGGGTGCGGGCACCCCCGGGCGGCTCGGCGTGCTGGACGCCTCGGAGTGCCCGCCGACCTTCAGCACCCCGCCCGAGCAGGTCTTCGCGATCATCGCGGGCGGGGAGAGCGCGATCGTGTCCCCGTGCGAGGGCGCTGAGGACGACGAGGCGGCCGGGGTCGCCGCCATCGAGGCGGCCGGCATCGGGCCGCTCGACACCGTGGTGGGGATCGCGTCCAGCGGGCGCACCCCGTACGTGGTGGCCGCCGTGCGGCGGGCGGGCGAGCTGGGCGCGCTGACCGTGGGGCTCTCGTGCAACGCGGGCACCCCGCTGGGCGACGTGGCCGGGCACTCGATCGAGGTGCTCGTCGGCCCCGAGGTGGTCAGCGGCTCGACCAGGCTCAAGGCGGGCACGGCGCAGAAGCTCGTGCTCAACATGTTCTCGACGATCGTCATGGTCCGGCTCGGCAAGACGTACGGGAACCTGATGGTCGACGTGAAGGCCACCAACGGCAAGCTGCGCGAGCGTGCCGTGCGCATCGTGCGGACGATCACGGGGGCCGAGCGCGACGAGGCGCTGGCCGTGCTGGACCGGAACGGATTCAACGTCAAGCAGGCGATCGTCGCCTCGCGCTTCGACCTGAGCCCTCAGGACGCCGCGGCGCGGCTGGCGCGATCAGGTGGACGGCTGCGAGCGGCTTTGGGAGAGCAGGTATGAGAGTTCTCGGGATGATCTCCGGCACCTCGCACGACGGGATCGACGTGGCGGCGGTGGACTTCGAGCTCGTCGGGAGCGTGCTCGAAGGCAAGGTCGGCCACACGGCGAGCACGCCGTACCCGGCGGAGCTGCGGGCCAGGCTGATCGCGGCGCTGCCGCCCGCGCGGACGACGCTCGCCGAGGTGTGCGAGCTCGACACGCTGATCGGCCAGAGCTTCGCCGACGCGGCGGCCGACGCGATCGCCGCGGGCGGGCCGGTCGATCTGATCGTCTCGCACGGGCAGACGGTGTTCCACTGGGTGCGCGACGCGCACGCGCTCGGCACCCTGCAGATCGGGCAGCCCGCGTGGATCGCCGAGCGCACGGGCGTGCCCGTGCTGTCCGACGTGCGGATCAGGGACATCACGGCGGGCGGGCACGGAGCCCCGCTGGTGTCGGTGCTGGACGGGCTGCTGCTCGGCGGCCACGCGGGCGGCGCGGGAGCGCTCAACCTGGGCGGCATCTCCAACATGACCGTCGTCCGGGGCGACGGGCTGCGGGCCTACGACATCGGGCCCGCCAACGCGCTCATCGACGCCGTGGTGACGAGCCGGGGGCTGAACGCGCGCGGATTCGACGAGGACGGCCGGATCGCCGCCTCGGGCCGGGTGCTGCCGCGGCTGCTGGAGGTGCTGCTCGACGAGCCGTACTACGCGCTGCCCGCGCCGAAGAGCACCGGCAAGGAGCTGTTCCACCTCGGCTACGTGGAGGAGGCGCTGGCGAAGGCGGGCCCGGCCGACGACGGGACGCCGGTCGGGGACGCCGATCTGGTGGCGACGCTGACGGAGCTGACCGTGCGGACGGTCGCCAGGGACGTCCTCGCCGCCGGCGTCGGCGCGCTGGTCGTCTCGGGCGGAGGCTGCCGCAACCCCGTGATCATGGACGGGCTCCGGGCCGCGCTGCCCGGGGTGGACGTGGCCACGTCCGACGCCTACGGCGCGCCCGCCGACGACAAGGAGGCGATCGCGTTCGCCCTGATCGGCTGGCTGAGCACGCACGGGCTGCCGGGCACCGCGCCGGGCGGGACGGGCGCCCGCGCGCCGCGCATCCTCGGCACGCTGACGCCGGGAGCGGGCCCGCTCGTGCTGCCCGCGCCGGTCGCCGAGCCGCCGCTGTCCCTGGTGCTGACGCGATGAGCCGGTGGCACAACGGCCGGGCAGAGGCGGGGAGGCGCGCGTGAACGCCCCTGCCGGGGTCGTCATGGCCGCGCGCACGCCCTGGTTCGATCTCAGCGAGTGCACCGGGCACCGGACCGTGCGCTGGGAGGACGGCGAGCGCGTCGGCGAGGAGCCGATGACGTGGGACACCTACCACGACCTCGCCTCGGTGACGAAGGTCATGGCCACCACGACGGCGCTCATCCGGCTCGTCTCCGACCGGCTGGTCGACCTGGACGCGCCGCTGAGCGCGTACCTGCCGCGTTCCTACGAGGCGATCACCGTGCGGGACCTGCTGCTGCACCGCGGCGGGCTGTGGGAGTGGTGGCCGCTGTACATCCAGCCGCGCATGCCGCCGCCGCGCTACCGTCCCGGCCGCGCGCGGCACTACTCCGACCTCGGCTTCATCCTGCTCGGCCAGGTCGTCGAGTCCGCGACCGGGCTGCGGCTGGAGCGGGCCGTGGCCGAGCTGGTCACCAGGCCGCTCGGCCTCACCTCCACCACCTACGCCCGCCCGGCCGGCGCCGAGGTGGCCATGAGCGCCCTGGACGACCGGGTCGAGATGACCATGCTGGACACCGGGCAGCCCTACCCCGTCCCCTACCGCAGCGCCGACTTCGCGCGCTGGCGGCGCGAGCCCGTGCTCGGGCAGGTCGCCGACGGCAACGCCTGCCACGCCTTCGACGGGGTCTCCGGGCACGCCGGGCTGTTCTCGACCGTGCCCGACCTGCTGCGCTTCGGCACGGCGCTGTCGCGCTACGAGGAGCATGACGACCTGTGGCGGCCCGAGGTCGTCAAGGAGTTCTTCACCCCCGGCCCCGACCCGGAGCAGGCGCTCGGCTTCCGCAGGTACGAGCTGGACCTGGCGGGCGAGAGCGTGAAGGTGCTCGGCCACACCGGTTACGTCGGCTGCGCGGTCGGGTTCGTGCCCGGCCGCGACGTCGCCCTGGCGCTGGCCAGCAACCGCCTCCTCGTCGAGGGCGCCCCGACGCCGACCGACGACCTCTGGACCGGCCTGCTCCAGGCCACCACACAACGATCGAGGACAGCATGACCCCGCTCCTGGAGATCCGTGACCTGTCGGTCGCCTTCCGCACCCGCGGGCAGGACGTCACCGCCGTCAAGAACGTCTCGATGCGGATCCTGCCCGGGCAGACCGTCGCGGTCGTCGGCGAGTCCGGGTCGGGCAAGTCCACCACGGCCGCCGCGGTCAACCGGCTGCTGCCCGACAACGGCCGCATCACCGGCGGCCAGGTCCTGTTCGACGGCCGCGACCTGGCCCAGGCGACCCATCGCGAGATGACCGCGATCCGCGGCGCGGGCATCGGGCTGGTCCCCCAGGATCCGATGTCGAACCTCAACCCGCTCATGCGCATCGGCGACCAGATCGCCGAGGCGCTGGAGGTGCACGGCGTCGCCGCGGGCAAGGCCGCCCGGGCGCGCGTGACCGAGCTGCTGGAGATGGTCGGCATCCCCGATCCCGCGCGGCGCGCCGGGCAGTACCCGCACGAGTTCTCCGGCGGCATGCGGCAGCGCGCGCTGATCGCCATGGGGCTGGCCTGCCGGCCGAAGCTGCTCATCGCCGACGAGCCCACCTCCGCGCTGGACGTGACCGTGCAGCGGCGCATCCTCGACCAGCTCGGGCAGCTCACCGCCGAGATGGGCACCGCCGTCTTCCTCATCACGCACGACCTGGCACTGGCGGCCGAGCGGGCCGACGTGGTGGCCGTCATGTACCAGGGCGAGATCGTCGAGACGGGGCCGGCCGCCGGCATCCTGGCCGAGCCCGGGCACGAGTACACCAGGCGGCTGCTGAAGGCCGTGCCGAGCCTGTCGTCGGTCCGGGTCGCCGAGCCGTCGCAGCCGGCCGAGGACCTCGTGGTGGTCGAGGACCTGCGCAAGGTGTTCCCGATCAGGGGCAGCGCGGAGGAGTTCACCGCCGTGGACGCGGTCTCGTTCGCCATCCCGCGCGGCCGTACCGTGTCGATCGTGGGCGAGTCGGGCTCGGGCAAGTCGACGACCGCGAACCTGCTGCTCGGGCTCGACGACCTGACCTCGGGCCGCATCCGCTTCGACGGCACCGACATGACGAGGCTCGGGCGGCGCGAGCTGTTCGCGTTCCGGCGGCGGGTGCAGCCCGTCTTCCAGAACCCGTACGCCTCGCTCGACCCCCGCTACACGGTCGAGAAGTCGATCGCCGAGCCGCTGCGCGTACACCGCGTCGGCACGGCGGCCGAGCGGAAGAAGACGGTGGCCGAGCTGCTGGAGAAGGTGTCGCTGCCGGCGTCGATGGCCGAGCGGCTGCCGCACGAGCTGTCCGGCGGCCAGCGCCAGCGGGTGGCGATCGCCAGGGCCCTGGCGCTCTCGCCCGACCTGGTCGTGCTCGACGAGGCCGTCTCCGCGCTCGACGTGCTCGTGCAGGCGCAGATCCTGGAGCTGCTCGCCGAGCTGCAGCGGGAGCTGGGGCTCAGCTACCTGTTCATCAGCCACGACCTGGCCGTGGTGCGGATGATCTCGCACGCGGTGCACGTCATGCGCTCGGGGCGCATCGTGGAGAGCGGCACGGCGGAGGAGATCTTCGACCATCCCGCCGACGACTACACCCGCGAGCTGCTCGCCGCGATCCCCGGCAGCCGGTAAGTTGGAATTTCCGACTTACCGGACCATCGGAGGTGCCCGCCATGCCCAGGGAGTGCTCGATCGCCAACGCGCTCGGGGTCGTCGGCGAGCGGTGGAGCCTGCTGGCCATGCGGGAGATCCTGCTCGGGGTGCGGCGCTTCGACCAGATCGCCCGTAACACGGGCGCCAGCCGCGACATCCTCACCGCCAGGCTGCGCAAGCTGGAGGAGGTCGGGCTGCTGCGCCGCGAGCAGTACGAGCAGCACCCGCCCCGGCACGAGTACGTGCTGACCGAGGCCGGGCAGGCGCTGCACTCGGTCCTGCTCACGCTCATGGCCTGGGGCGACCGGTACGTCACCGAGGGCGAGCCGCCCACCGTGTGGCGGCACCGCTGCGGCGAGGTCCTGGAGCCGGTCACGGTGTGCGCGAGCTGCCGTGAGCCCGTGCGCACCGAGGACATGACACTCGTCCGCGCGGACCGGATGCAGGAGGCCGCCGGGTGAGGATCCTGCTGGTCCAGCCCGCGAGCTGGTCCCCTGACGGCCACGCGAACTTCGACGCGATCGAGGAGCTCGTCGCCGCGCATCCGGGGACGGGCGACGTGCTGCTCCTGCCCGAGCTGGCGGGCGCGAGCCTGCCCCGCGCCGACTACCTGGACCGGGTGCGCGAGCTGGCCACCGGGTCCGGGGCGGCGGTCGTCGGCGGGTCGCACTACGACGGCGCGATCAACCGGGGCGCGGTGTTCGGCGCGGACGGCGAGCTGCTGTCGGAGTACGACAAGGTCCATCCCTACGGTCTGGAGCTGCGCTCGGGCGTGCTTCCCGGCCGCCCGAGCGCCGGGTTCGAGCTGGGCGGGCGGCGGCTGCACGTCCTGCTCTGCGCGGACCTGTGGTATTCGGCCAGCTTAGCCGGGCGGGACGGCCTCGACGCGGTCCTGGTGCCCGCCTTCTCGGTCACCCGGTGGGACGGTCCCGCCCCGGCTCGCGAGCTGTGGCAGCACATGAGCGTGGCACGGGCGTACGAGTTCATGACGTACGTGGCGGTGTGCGACTGGCATCACGAGAGCACCTATCACGGGCATCCGTGCGCCGGGGTCACCGGCTTCGCCAACCCCTGCCCGGCCACCCACACGGGCTTCTTCACCGGGCCGCCCGAGGCGCCCGTCTCGGCCCACGACCTCGACTTCGACCGGCTGGACGCGTTCCGGCAGGACCGCACGGACCGGGGCTTCCGCGAAGGGCTCTCCGGCGGCGCGAGCGGCGGATGAGGCGCCGGTAGGGCGCCGGGCTGGGCGCCAGGGGGGACGCCGGGTAAGGCGCCGGGCGCCCGGTCAGAGCAGCTGCGCGACGATGATCGCGCCGCCCAGGGTGAAGTCCAGCACGAAGCAGAACTCGGCGAGCGAGCGGACCACGACCTTGTCGGCCCGCCAGACGATCACGTCGAGGGTGGCGTGGCCGATGAGGGCGGCTCCGACCAGGTACGTGCCGAGCGCCGGCGACGCCGCCAGGGCGACGAGCACGGCCGTGCCGACGACGAGCATGATGGGGATCTGCAGGGCGGCCAGCCGCGGCTGGGAGGGCAGGCCGCTCACCAGGGCGACGACCACGAGGGAGACCGCGCTGGCGACCAGCGCCGTCCACAGATCGACATCGAGGAGTTTCAGCACCACCACTCCCGCCACGGCCGCGCCGAAGAGGATCCAGACGACGCGAGGTCTGCCCACCACCGCGGTCGCCAGGTAGACAAGAGCGGCGAGAAAGACGACGGGGGCCTGGCTGTGGCCCTCCGGGCTGTCCAGGACGGAGAAGACCGTCACCAGCAGGCCGCACGCGGTGGGCCAGCGATGTGCGAGGAACCTCAGGACCCGGCCCGCCGAGGAGCGGCGGGGGCGTGCGTCGAGCGATACGGAGGAGATGTCTGCCATGACGCTGATTTCACGCCGTCAGGCGGCTGGACACCTAGATCGGCGGGGCGATGGGTCCGGAATCTTGGGGGTCTGGTCTGATCGCCCGGCGGCAGGTCCGGCCGGGCCTCCCCCAGCGCCGCTGGAGGAGGCCCGGTACCCGCGTTCAGCGCACCGCGTAGGCGCGGATCACCTCCTGCGACAGGGTGTCGCCGTTGACGTCGGAGGCCTTCAGCCGCAGCGAGACGAAGCCGGACGGCGACCTGTCGATCGTGGTCTCGTAGGTCCGCTTGCCCTTGTCACGCAGGCGGGCCGGCTTCCAGGTGGCGCCGTCGTCGTACGACACCTCCAGCGCGACGTCCTTGATCGCGCTCTGCGGCGCGCCCTCCTGGTGGTAGAGCGACAGGCCCAGCTTGTGTGACCTGGCCTGGTTCTTCAGGTCCGAGGGCGCGTCGAACGTGGCCAGCAGCAGCGGGATCACCGTCGTCTCCTCGGCCCGCTCGGAGCCGAACGTCCACACGCCCTTGGTCCTGGTGGACATCTTCGCCCACTCGGCCTCGTTGCTCAGCGTGTACTCGATCCGGTAATCGGACTTCTCCGGCGCGAGCGTCCCCGACCCCGAGGGCAGGTAGTCCGTCTGCCAGAGCAGCGTGTCGCCCTGGTAGAGCCGGAAATCGGTCTTCATGCCGTGCTCGAACATGCTGGTGTAGGTGTCGCCGTAGTTGCGGTCGGCGTCCACGAAGCCCTGCATCGAGACGCGCAGCCGGTCGCCCTCCCTGCGGATCGGGTTGCGCGGGTTGACCCCCGGCAGCAGCGGCTGCTTGAACATGGTCCTGCCGACCTTCTCCCCCGCCTCGTACGCGCGGAACTCCGGCGAGGACATCGCGATGCGCGGCGTGTCCGGGTGCGGCCACATGGCGTTGTAGTGCCGCTCCGGAGTGATCGCCGTGGAGTTCCAGCGCAGCTCGGGGTCGGGGGTGACGTAGTCGACGCGGGTGCGCGGCGTCTTGGCCATGGGGTGGTTCGTGGAGACCACGGCGGTGTCCCAGGGCTCGAAGACGAAGCGGGCCTCGTTGATGGTCACGTCGTCGGCGAGCTGGCTGTGGTAGCCGGTCTCGATCCTGGCCTGCGACTTGGCGCGGACCACGTACGTGAGGTCGTCGCGGACCCGGCCCTGCTCGCGCAGGTACAGGTCGTAGACGTACGGGCTGGCCACGATGCCCTTGGCCAGGATCGGCACCGGCAGGCGGCGCAGCCGCTCGACCAGCTTCAGCCCCTGCTCGTGCGTCAGCCGCACGGTCGGGACCGCGAGCTTGACCATGTTGCCGCCGGTGGTGACGTCGGAGCCCGGCCGGTCGCTGTAGACGGCCACCATCTTCGCCCCGGCGGCCGCGGCCGCGTTGGACTGGGCGGAGACGGGCACGCCGTCCGTGCGG
The DNA here is from genome assembly GCF_005889725.1 of Nonomuraea zeae. Classification (GTDB taxonomy): domain Bacteria; phylum Actinomycetota; class Actinomycetes; order Streptosporangiales; family Streptosporangiaceae; genus Nonomuraea; species Nonomuraea zeae. The sequence continues at coordinate 20,867 of NZ_VCKX01000060.1, read as the reverse complement.
CGGATGACGGCGAGCTTGCCGCGCAGGTCGCGCGCCTTGATCTCCGCGGCGCTGCCCCTGCCCGCGTCCACGGCCAGGAGGAGCTGGGTGCCGTCCAGGCGCGGGTACTCGGTGGCGAAGTCGCTGAACTGGACCGGGTCCACGTACTCGGGCTCCAGCTCCAGGCCCAGCGTGGAGAAGGCGATCTCGGGGGCCTTCAGCCGCCAGCGGGTGGCGACGGTGAACCGGCCCTTGGTGACCTTCCTGGTGGGCTGGACGAACAGCCGCTCCTCGATCTGCCCGCCGGGCGAGATCGTCGTGCCGCCGCGCAGCGCGGTGCCCTGCTCTCCCGAGCGGTACCACATGAGGGCCGCGGCGGCTCCCGTGTTCCGCTTGGTCTTGTGGTCCGGCGTCTCGACCTTGACCTCGACGGCCTTGCGGGCGTCCAGCACGACCTCGGTGTTCTCGGTGATCTCCATCTCGGGGTCGCCGAGCAGGCTCTCGTTGAGCGGCTTGCCGGAGGCGGTGCTGTCGCCCGTGGCCGGCATGGTGAAGATGTGGCCGAGCACAGAGTAGGTGCCGGGCTTGACGAGCAGGCAGGTGCCCGAGCCGTACTTCTGGTCGGTGCAGGGCTCGGCGGGGCTGCCCGGGAGCACGCGCCCGACCAGGGTGCCCTCGTCGAGGTTCAGCACCGTGAAGCCGCCCCGGCCGGTGCGGCCATCCCTGGCGATGCCGCGTACGCGCAGCTCGACGCGCTTCTCGTCGACGCTGCCGGTCAGCAGGGTGCGTACGGGGGCGCCGCCCGCGACCGCGGCGGTCAGCTCCTGGCGCAGCCGGCCCGGCTTGTCCGCCTTGATGGTGACCTTGACCTCGGCCTTCCCCGCGGCCGGCACCGTGAGCGTGGCCGGCTCGACGGTGAACCCGTCGCCTGAGGTCAGCGTCAGCTCGGCGGGCGTCTGGCCGAGGTTGTGGTAGCCGACAGTGAGGCTCCTGGCCTCGCCGAGGGGGAGCTTGCCGAAGGCGGCCGAGCCCCGCGAGGCGACGACGGTGCCCCTGAGCGCCGCGGCCACGTCGATCCGGCCCGCGCCCTGGGCGTCCACCGGGATGTCCTGGCCCGGCTGGGCCGTGGCCATGAGCAGCGACTTCAGCTCGCCGCCGGTGAGGCCGGGGCGGGCCTGGCGCAGCAGCGCCGCCGCGCCCGCGACGTGCGGGGTGGCCATGGAGGTGCCGGACATCGCGACGTGGCCGCCGCCGGTCTTGGCGGCGTTGATGTTCACGCCGGGTGCGGTGACGTCGGGCTTGACGGAGTCGTCGGCCACGATCGGGCCTCTGCTGGAGAACTCCGCGAGCCGGTCCTGCTTGTCCACCGCGCCCACGGTCAGCGCCTCCGGGGCGTCGCCCGGGGCGCCCACGCACTGGTCGCAGCCGTCGTTGCCGGCCGCCACCACGAACAGCGTCCCGTACTGCGCGGTGAGCCGGGAGAGCGCCTCGGTGAGCGGGCCGCCCGCCTCGGGCGAGCCGAGGCTCATGTTCACCACCTCGGCGTGCTTCTCGCCGGCCGCCCACTCCATGCCGTCGATGATCCAGGAGAGCTGGCCGTAGCCCTCTCCGTCCAGCACGCGGCCGTTGAGCAGCTTCGCGCCGGGCGCCACGCCCTTGCCGCCGCCCTCCGAGCCGGCGCCCGCGATGGTCGAGGCGACGTGGGTGCCGTGCCCGTGGGGGTCGCCCGTGGCGTTCTCGCCCGTGAAGTCGTGCTGGTCGGCGACCTTGCCCGCGAGGTCCGGGTGCGTGCCGTCCACGCCGGTGTCGAGCACGGCGACGGTCGTGCCGGTACCGTCGTACCCGGCGGCCCACGCCTCGGGCGCGCCGATCTGCGGCACGCTCTCCTGCAGCACCGGCTTCACCTTGCGGTCCAGCCAGATCTTGGACACGCCCGCCAGCGGCCCGGCGGCGCGTGCCTGCGGGGCCGCCGTCGCCAGCTTGGCCAGCTCCGCCCCGAACGCGGGCGCGTCCGCGGCGGCCACCGTGACGCCCGCGCCGCCGATGCTCTCCAGGGTGCGCAGCTGCTTGACGGCGGGGATCGCGGCCTTCGTGGTGTTCGCCGCGTAGGTGAAGATGAGCGGGATCGCACCGCCGCGCGCCTGCCCGGCCAGGTCCGTCACGTTGAACAGGGCGCTGTCGAGCCGCTCGGGGACCAAGGTGGCGACGTCGTCGGGGATCACGCTCACGTCGCCGCCGGACTCCAGCACCTGGAACGTCGGCACCGAGCCGTCCGCCCGGGGCGCGGGGGTGACCGTCACCGTGCTGTGCCCGCCGTCCACGGCTCGCACCTGCACCTGGTCACCGGTGATCAACGTGATGTCACCGCTCGCGGAGCCGGTCGTGAACGTCACGGGCGGCGCGGTGTCCGCGTACGCACCGGGGGCCGACAACAAGGAGGCCGTCATGGCCGTGGAGACGGCCACCACCGTCCCCCGCCGCCATCGCCCCGACCCACGCGGCCCTAACTCACCCAGCCCCAAAGCACGCAGCACGGGACGACCTCCAGAGAATCGGTAAGCACAACTACCGAATTCCTAGCCACCCTGACCTGCTGTTGTCTATGAGGTTGGTGTGGCTAGATCCCGACTTGTCGTGAATCCGCCAGCCGGCCGGCGGGGGCCCGCGGGCCGGGACGCGGGCCGCCGGCGGGCCGCCCGCGGGCGCTCGCCGGGAAAGCCGGCGAATGGATTGCGCCGGGAAAGGCCGCTGCGGCCCGGCCGAAAATGCGCCCGCCGCCCGCCCTCAAATGCGCGCGAACGAGCTGCGCGCGCAATTCACGACCGCGCGCCCGGCAGGCCGCACCGGCGGCGCCCGGGCCGCCCGGATCGGTCATTTCCCGGTCCGGTACGTTTCTCCATGACGGCCGCGTCTGACATGCACGAGAATCGCCATCCGGAGAAGTCAGCAGACCGACGCTCCAAATCCCGAAATATCACGATTTGGCGGTCCAAGCTCAGCGCTCTAAAGTAGGCCGACCCTCGAAAGGCGGACCATGGACACTGGCATACTCGACGTTCCCGGCGCACAGCTCTATTTCGAGGTGCGCGGCTCAGGACCGGCCTTTTTGACGATCCTCGGCGGCGGCGGCGACGCCGCGATGGCCGCGCCGCTGGCCGGCGCGCTCGCCGACCGCTACACCGTCATCACCTACGACCGGCGCGGCGCCACCCGCAGCCCGCTCACCGGGCCGCCCCGCGAGCAGCGGATCGAGGAGCACGCCGACGACGCGCTCCGGCTGCTCTGCGAGGTCGGGGCGGAGCCGGCGCTCGTGTTCGGCACGCACTCCGGCGCTCTGATCGCCCTCGACCTGCAGGCCCGCCATCCGGAGCGGGTGCGGCGGCTGGTCGCGCACGAGCCGCCCTCCTTCGCGCTGCTGCCCGACGAGGCGCACTGGTTCTCGCTGGCGCGGGAGGCGGTCGCGCTCTGCCGGCAGGAGGGGGTCGGACCGGCGATGCGCAAGTTCGGCGAGGAGACGGGCGTGACGGCTCCCCCGGAGCCCGACCCGAACCTGCCGGCCTGGGTCAAGGACATGCTGACCAGGATGAGCGCCAACATGGAGATGAGCCTGCTGTACGAGATGCTGCCGTTCAGCCGGTACGTCCCGGACGCGGACGCGCTGCGGACGGCCCCGCTCGCCCTGGCCAGCGGCGTGCAGACGCGCAGCATGCTGATGCACCGATGCACGCTCGCCATGGGGAAACACCTCGGCGTCGAGCCCGTGGAGCTGCCCGGCGACTACGTGGGCTACCTGCGCAGCCCCGCCGAGTTCGCCACGGAGCTGCACGCCCTGCTGTCGGCGCGACCCGGGCAACCGTGACCCGGACCCGGCGCGGACAGGCGCGCCTAGAGCGAGCGGGCGTGCCTAGAGCGAGCGGGCGTGCCTAGAGCGAGCGGGCGTGCCTAGAGCGAGCGCGACCTGAGCAGGAGCGGCTGAAGCAGGCGTGACCTGAGCAGGCGGCGGCCGAGCAGGCCCAGGTAGAGCAGCCAGCCGGCGGCCACCAGGGCGAGCGCCGCCACCGGCTGCCAGCCGGGCAGCTCGGCGACGGACCTGCGGCACACCTCGACCGTGATCGGCAGCGTGTACAGAGCGAAGAAGCCCAGCCCGAGCACCCGCCCGGCCACCAGGAACCACGCGTACACGCGCACGCTCCGTCGGGGCACGGCCGTCCGGTCCGCGCCTCGCAGCACCGCCCGCAGGTACGCCTGCGCGTCCGCCATGAGGTTCTTGTTGCCGCCGGCGTTGGCGAAGGCGTAATAGACGTCCGTGCGCATGAAGAACAGGAACTGCCAGGCGATCTGCGACAGGCAGATGACCATGACCAGCCGCACGAGCGGGACCTCGGCGAAGTAGAGCGTGCACGCGCCCGCGCAGACCAGGAACCAGTCGGTCCGCATCCCCGCCAGGTACGCCCGGTACCGCGCCCGCCTGGGCACCCCCCAGATGCCGGTGATCCTGGTCTGGACGACCAGGAACTGCAGCCGGGTGCCGAGCGAGAGCTCCGCCCGCACGCCGAGCGACCGGGCGGCGGCGATGTGGCCCAGCTCGTGGACCAGCACGAGGATCCACGAGCCCGCCGCGAACGCGATGGTGAAGGTGAGGCTGTCGGACCACACCAGCGCCGTCAGGCTCGGCAGGACGCCGGGATCCGCGACGGCGGCGGCCACGGCGCAGACGGTCAGCAGGATCAGCACGGCGTGCGCGGGCCTGGAGAAGAGCCAGGCCACGTGCCGCGGCCGGATCCGGTCCCACCGGTTCGGCGGCCGTCGCGGCCGGCCGAGCAGCCCGGCGCCTTCGAGCCCGGCGACGAACGCGGCCACGTCCACGTCCACGCCCCGCTCGGCCAGCACCTGGGCCCGGGCCTGGGCGACCGTCCTGGTGCCGTCGAGCGCGGCGACCACGGCCGCCGCCACTCCCGGCACGTTGACGAACGTCTCGCCGTTGCCGATCACGTAGTCGTCCGGCCCGTCGGCGACGACGCTGAGAAACGACAGATCGGTCTTCACCGGCTCACCTCGCACGGCTCGGCTGTCACCCGCGGACGTCTCACGAGCCGGGTTCACCCGCAGATCTCGCAGTCGTCCAGCCGGTCGAAGTCCCTGGTGGTCGTGGTGAGCGTGAGCAGGTCCAGCCAGACGCTCCTGCCCTCGATCGCGGGCTCGCCGGTGCCGGTCAGGTAGCGGACGACCTCCGCCGCGAGCATCCCCGACACGATCCCGCACAGGGGCCCGAACGACGGGATCGTCCGCCCGGGGTTGTCGCTGACCGGCAGCTCGGCGGTGCCGTACCGCGCGGCCAGGCCGCGTTCCTGGCAGGCCAGGCAGCCGGTCTTGCCGGGCACGACGAGCGGCCCGAGCAGGCCGACGTGCTGGTTGAAGCCGCCGGTCACGAACGGCGTGCCCGCCCGGACGCAGGCCAGGTTGACCCAGCGGCGGATGTGCGGCTGCGGCGTGTCCACGGTGTTGACCACGAGGTCGGCGTCCGTGATCACGTCCTCCGGCCCGGTGATGCGCCGCCCGGCCTGCCTGACCTCGACGTCCGGGCAGTGCTCGCGCAGCGTGCGCGCGGCGGCGGCGGTCTTGGGCTCGCCGAGGTCGCGCGGCGTGTAGAGGTGCTGGCGGTGCAGGTTGCTGAGCTCCACCCGGTCGTCGTCCAGGATGGTCAGCCGGCCCACGCCCGAGGTGGCCAGGTGCAGGGCGACCTGGCCGCCGATCGCGCCCGCGCCGAGCACCGCGACGTGCCTGCCCGCCAGGCCGCCGAGCGCGGCGGCGGCCTGGCCGGCCGGGTGGAACATGGACAGCCACAGCGCGAGCCTGGACAGCCCGGCGTCGGCCGCCAGCGTGTCCAGGTCGGCGTCGGTGACGAGGATCCGCTCGGCCAGCAGCCGCTCGACGGCCGCGTCGATCTCCCGGGGCGCGACGTCGCCGATGAGCGCGTACAGCTCGCTCTGCTCGACGGGGGTCTGCGCGCACAGCCGGATCAGGCGGCGCAGGGGCGGCGGCGCGGGCTCCAGCACGCGGCCGGTCGGGGGGAAATCACCGAGCCGTACGCGTTCTGCGGCGTCATCGATGAATAACGGAAAAGCCGGATTCACCTGAATCCTCGGCATGAAATCGACTCCCGGTAACGTCCGGAGCGAGCCTCCTGCGGACGGGGGGCGCCGCAGGAGGCCGCACGCGGTCAGCAGCTGTTGCTGTTGCCGGTGGTTTCGACTTCTTCGACCGTCTTGATCTCGATCGTCATAGTACGATCCTCTCGTCGATCTTGATGGGCCGCTGCGATCATAAAGAGAAAACGGGAGAAAGGGGAGACCCAATGACGTAGGGTGCCGCTAATGGTGCTGTCGGTGTCTAAAGTACGAAATTTTCAGAAATTAGCGTTATATACGGGAGAGGAAGTCGCGGACGCGCTTCCACATGAGCGCCGCCGACTCGCCGGAATAGCCGGGCAGATCCGGATCGGCGAACAGGTGGGCGTCGCCCGGGTAGGTGAAGTGCTCGAACCCCGCCCCCACCGCCGTGCCGAGCCGGGCGACCGTGTCCTCGTCCACCCACGGATCCCGCTCGGCGTGGTGCACCTGCACGGGCACCCCGTCCGGCCAGTCCCCCGCGGTGACCTCGGCGAGCGGCACCGCGCCGTGGAAGAGCAGCGCGCCCCTGGCGGCGGGATGCGTCACGGCGAGCAGCTGCGCCCCGTACGCCCCGAGGGAGAACCCGGCGAACACCGCGGGCCCCGTCACCTCGTCCCCGATCCGGCGGAAGCGGAGCTCGATCTCCTCGGGCCCGATCGCGTCCCGCTTGCGCAGCCCGGCCTGGAGGTCGTCGAAGACCTCGCCGTCGTAGTAGTCGGGCGTGCGCACCATGTGCCCGCCCTCACGGAGAGCCTCCGCCGCCGCGCCCACCCCCGGGCGCAGGCCCTGTGCGGAGTGCAAGAGGATGATCTCTGCCATGCCGAATGTGTACCACCGGGCCGATGGGCCGACCAGCCTCACGCGGCGGGGCGTTGCCTGCCCCCGGGCGTCGTGCATAACGTTTTGGACGATGCGTACCGCGTGATCATCACTTGTAGGGAGCCCTCATGCATGACGACCGCGACCTGGTGGAAGCCCGGCTGAAGCGCGTGCTGGACGAGCGGATCCGCCCGGCGGTCCACGCCGAGACGGTGCCGCTGGAGGTGGCGGTGTGGCACGCGCCGGGCGAGCCCGTACCCGTCTCCGAGGGGCTGGCGGCGGCGGGCGAGCCGATCGCGGTGGGCACGCCCTGGGGTGCGCCGTGGGGCACGAGCTGGTTCACGGTGAGCGGCACGGTGCCCGCACGATGGGCGGGCCGGACCGTCGAGGCCGTGCTCGACCTGGGCTTCGACGAGAGCATGACCGGCTTCCAGTGCGAGGGGCTCGTCTACCGCCCCGACGGCACCCCGGTGAAGGGCCTCAACCCCCGCACCCAGTGGGTACGGATCGCCGCCCCCGCCCGCGGCGGCGAGCACGTCCGCCTGCACATCGAGGCCGCCTCCAACCCGGTCATCCTCGGCCACGGCGGCTTCCGCCCGACGCCGCTCGGCGACCTGGGCACCGCGGGCGCCGAGCCCCAGTACCGGCTGGCCCGCATGGACCTGGCCGTCTTCGACGAGGAGGTGTGGCGGCTCGTCATGGACCTGGAGGTGCTGGGCGAGCTGATGCCGCAGCTCCCGGCGGACGGCCAGCGCCGCTGGGACGTGCTCAGGGCCGTGGACCGGGCGCTGGACGCCGTCGATCTGCAGGACGTCGGCGCGACAGCGGCGGCGGCCCGCGCCGAGCTGGCCGGCGTGCTGTCGGCCCCGGCCGTGCCGTCGGCGCACCGGATCAGCGCGGTCGGGCACGCGCACATCGACTCGGCCTGGCTGTGGCCGCTGCGCGAGACCGTGCGCAAGGTGGCCCGCACCGCCGCGAACATGACCGCGCTGCTGGAGGACGAGCCGGACTTCGTGTTCGCGATGTCGCAGGCGCAGCAGTGGGCGTGGATCAAGGAGCACCGGCCCGAGGTGTGGGCGAAGGTGACCAAGGCGGTAGCCACCGGCCGGTTCGTCCCGGCGGGCGGCATGTGGGTGGAGTCCGACACGAACATGCCCGGCTCCGAGGCGATGGCCAGGCAGTTCGTGCACGGCAAGCGGTTCTTCATCGACGAGTTCGGCATCGACAACGAGGAGGTGTGGCTGCCGGACACGTTCGGCTTCGCGGCCGGGCTGCCGCAGATCATCAAGGCGGCCGGCTCGAAGCGGCTGCTCACGCAGAAGATCTCCTGGAGCCGGACGAACACGTTCCCGCACCACACGTTCCTGTGGGAGGGCATCGACGGGACGCGGATCTTCACGCACTTCCCGCCGGTGGACACCTACAACTGCTCGATGACCGGCGGCGAGCTGGCGCACGCGGCGCGCAACTTCAAGGACAAGGGTCGGGCCCGGCACTCGCTGGCCCCGACGGGCTGGGGCGACGGCGGCGGCGGCACGACGCGCGAGATGGTCGCCAAGGCGGCCAGGGTGCGCGACCTGGAGGGCTCGCCCGCCGTCACCTGGGAGCCGCCGGCCGCGTTCTTCGCCAGGGCCGAGGCCGAATACCCGAACCCGCCGGTGTGGGTGGGCGAGCTGTATCTGGAGCTGCACCGGGCCACGCTGACCAGCCAGGCCAGGACCAAGCAGGGCAACCGGCGCAGCGAGTCGCTGCTGCGGGAGGCCGAGCTGTGGGCGGCCACGGCCGCCGTCCGCGCCGGCGCCCCCTACCCGTACGCCCAGCTCGACCGGATCTGGAAGACGGTGCTGCTGCACCAGTTCCACGACATCCTGCCCGGCTCGTCGATCGCCTGGGTGCACCGCGAGGCGGCCAGGACGTACGAGGCCGTGGCCGGGGAGCTGACCGCCGTCATCGAGACCGCCCAGCGCGCCCTGGCCGGCGACGGTGACGAGACGCTCCTGTTCAACGCGGCCCCGCACACCCGCCACGGGGTCGCGGCCGGCGGCGCGGGCCCCGCCGCGCCCGCGTCGCGGACCTCCGTTCGCGCCCGCGACGGGGGCGGCCACGTCCTGGACGACGGCCGGCTCAGGGTGGAGATCGACGGCCGCGGCCTGGTCGTCTCGGTCTATGACCTGGCCGCGCGGCGCGAGACGGTCGCGCCCGGCCAGGCCGCCAACCTGCTGCAGCTCCATCCCGACTTCCCGAACAAGTGGGACGCCTGGGACGTGGACGAGTTCTACCGCAACACGGTCACGGACCTGGTCGAAGGGGTGGTCGAGAGCACGGGCGACGGCTCGGTCCGCGTCACCCGCTCCTTCGGCTCGTCGAGCGTCACGCAGGTCCTCTCGCTCGCGGGCGGCCGGCTCGACATCGAGACGGAGGTGGACTGGCACGAGACCGAGAAGTTCCTCAAGCTGGCCTTCCCGCTGGACGTGCACGCCGGCCAGTACGCCTCCGAGAGCCAGTACGGCCACACCTTCCGCCCCACGCACACCAACACGAGCTGGGAGGCGGCCAAGTTCGAGGCGTGCAACCACCGTTTCGTGCACGTGGCGGAGCCCGGCTGGGGCGTCGCGCTGGTCAACGACTCGACCTACGGCCACGACGTCACCCGCACGGTCCGCGCGGACGACACGGGTCACCCCGGCACGACCACGACGGTCCGCGTCTCGCTGCTGCGCGCCCCACGCTTCCCCGACCCGGAGACCGACCAGGGCGTGCACCGCTTCCGGCACGCGCTCGTGCCGGGCGCGACGATCGGCGACGCGGTCCGCGAGGGCTACTTCGCCAATCTGCCCGAGCGGCACGTCACCGGCGGCGCGCGGGTGGAGCCGCTGGTCGTCGTGGACGACGACGCGGTGGTGGTGACGGCGGTCAAGCTGGCCGACGACGAGAGCGGCGACGTGATCGTCCGCTTCCACGAGTCCCGGGGCGGCCGGGCCAGGGCGACGCTGACGCCGGGCTTCGCCTGCTCCGAGTTCGTCGCCACCGACCTGCTGGAGCGGCCGGTGGGCGAGCCGCGGCAGCCGGGGGCGGCGATCCCCCTGTCGCTGCGGCCGTTCGAGCTGGTCACGCTCCGGCTCAAGCGCGCCTAGCCCCCGGGGAGGCCCCCTGCTCAGCCGCCGCCACCGCTGAGCAGGGCGCCCAGGCGGGGTGCGTACGTGGCGTGGAAGACCAGCGAGGCGGCGCCGATGGCGGCGGCGTCGGCCGCGATCGGCGAGGTCTCCACCCGCACCGCGTGCAACCGCCGCGCCAGCGGCCTGCTCGACACCGCCCGCGCGATCACCTCCCGGTAGATCTCCCCGACCTCCCTGAGCGCGGGCCCGCCGAGCACGAGCAGGTCGATGTCCAGCATGTTCACCACGCTGACGGCGGCGTCGGCCAGCCGCCCGGCCACCCGCTCGATCACCCGGCGCGCCTCGGGCTCGCCCGCGGCGGCCGCCGCGCAGATGGCGGCGTGCGCCAGCCGATCCCCCATCGCCGCCTCGATGGCGCTCGGGCAGCAGACCGCCTCGACGCACCCCCGGTTGCCGCAGTAGCACTCGGGCCCGTCCGGCTCGACCGTGATGTGCCCGAACTCGGCGGCATTCAGCGACCGCCCTCGATAGACCTGGTTATCCAGAAAAATCCCACCACCGATCCCCGTCCCCAGGTACAGGTACGCGAAGCTCGGCGTGGACCGCGCGATCCCGGCCCACCGCTCCCCGATCGCCGCGGCCGTCGCGTCGTTGTCCACCGTCACCGGGAACCGCGTGTCCCGCTGGAGCACGCTCTTGATCGGCACCTGATCCCATCCGGGCAGCCGGGGCGGGCTGACCATCACGCCGTCCGCGTCCAGCGGCCCCGGGCAGGCCAGGCCCACGCCCAGCACCTTGCCGTCCGGCACCCCGGCCTCTCTGAGCATCCGGCGCGCGGCCCTGGCCATCTGCCCGATCACCGCGGCGGGCCGCAGCCCCTGCCGGACCGGCAGGTGCAGCCGCGCGACCGGCCGACCGGCCAGGTCGGCCAGCACGCAGGAGATCTCGTTCGGGTCGAAATGCACGCCGATCGCGTAGCCGGCGGCGGGATCGACGCGCAGGATCGTACGCGGCTTGCCCCCGCTCGACGGCACGGACCCGTCCTCGACGACCAGCCCTTCCTGCAGCAACCTGCGCACGATCACGGAGACGGTCTGGGCGGTCAGCCGGGTTCGGTGCGCGATCTGCACCCGGCTGATCCCGTCGGAGGCCTGGATCGCCTCCAGGACCACGGCCCGGTTGTAGCTACCGACCTTGGGCAGGTTCGTGCCCAGCTGCATGTGAGCTATGTCACCACAGAGTGTTGACTTAGTAAATCAGAAAGATTTACGTTCTCCAGCAACCCAAGGAAACAAGGGGAGACCGTGATGAAACGTACGCTTGCCGGTGCCCTCCTGCTGCTGACAGCCGTAGCCGGCTGCGGCGGCGGCGACCCTGCCCAGAACACCTCAGGCGGCAAGGAGCTCGAGGTCCTCTACAAGGTCGAGCCCACGTGGCCGCATCTGGAGAAGATGCTCGGCGACGCGAAGAAGCAGTACGAGAGCGCCCACCCGGGCGTCAAGATCAAGCTCACCGCCGTCCAGGGGAACAACGAGGCCTACTACACCAAGCTGGCCCTGTTGAATCGCTCTCCCGACTCCGCGCCCGACCTCTACTACCACGACACCTTCCAGGTCAACGCGGACGTCGCGGCCGGCAAGCTGGCCCCGCTCGACGACTACCTGACCAAGTGGCCGGACTGGAGCAGCCAGTTCCCCGACTCGGTCAAGCAGGCCGCCAAGGGCGGGGACGGCAAGATCTACGGCGTCCCGATCAGCACGGACACGCGCGGCCTGTGGTACCAGAAGGACGTCTTCACCAAGGCCGGCATCGCCGTCCCCTGGGAGCCGAAGACCTGGAACGACGTACTCACCGCCGCCCGCACGATCAAGCAGAAGGTCCCCGGCGCGATCCCGTTCAGCATGTACTCGACGAAGATCCACGGTGAGGCGTCGACCATGCAGGGCTTCGAGATGCTCCTGTACGGGGCGCCCGGCGGCACCCTGTACGACGACGCCCAGCAGAAGTGGGTGGCCGGCGGCAAGGGCTTCACCGACGCCCTGACCTTCGTCAACACCATCTACCGCGAGGAGCTCGGCCCCAAGCAGGCCGACGCCCACAACGCCAAGCTCGCCGACAAGGTCTCCCTGGAGTGGTTCCCCGCGGCCAAGCTCGGCATCTCGCTCGACGGCGCGTGGGCCTCCTCGGCCTGGAAGCCGACCGGCACGAAGCCGTGGCCCGAGTGGACCCAGAAGATGGGCTGGACCCGCATGCCGACGCAGAACGGCGAGGAGCCGGGGGCGGTCAGCATGTCGGGCGGCTGGGTCATGGCGATGAGCGCGTACACGAAGAACAAGCAGGAGGCGTTCGACTTCATCACGGTGGCCACCAACAAGGAGAACTCGATGACGTACTCGGTGGGCACGGGCGACCTGGCCCCCCGCAAGGACGTGGCCGCCGATCCGAAGTACAGCGCCGACAACCCGAGCGTCAAGTTCTGGACCGACCTGGCCGCGGTCACCCACTACCGCCCGGCCTTCGAGGCGTACCCGAAGGTCTCCGCCCAGATCCAGGAGGCCATGGAGGCGGTCACGACGGGCGCGCGGAGCCCTGAGGAGGCCACCGCGGCGTACGTGAAGGCCCTGCCGTCGGCGGTGGGAGGCCCCGACAAGGTCCTCGCCCGATGACGATCGCCACCGCACCGGCCCCGCCCGCGACGGACGCGCCCCCGCGCGGCCCGTCGCGGCGGGGCGTGCTGCGCTGGCTCCTCCCCCTGGGGCCGGCGCTGCTCCTGCTCGCCCTGTTCCTGGCGGGCCCCATCCTGTGGAGCGTCTACATCGCCTTCACCAACGAGACCCTGACCGGCTCGGCCTCGGTGAACTCCCAGTTCGTCGGCCTGGCGAACTTCGTCAAGCTCTTCGGCGACCCGAACTTCCTGAACTCCTTCCTGCTCACGTTCGTCTTCGTCATCGGCTCGGCCGTCATCGGCCAGAACACCCTGGGCCTGATCATCGCCCTGCTCCAGCGCGGCCGCGGCCGGGTGACCCGCAGCGTCGTGAACGGCGTGGTGATCGCCGCCTGGGTCGTCCCCGAGGTCGTGGCGGCGGCCTGCTGGTTCTCGTTCCTGGCCGAGGAGGGCACGCTCAACTCGATCCTGGGCCTGTCCCAGGAATGGCTGTACACGGCGCCGATGCTCGCGGTCATCCTGGCCAACATCTGGCGCGGCACCGCCTTCTCCATGCTGGTGTACTCGGCCGCGCTCTCGGAGGTGCCCGCCGACCTGGTGGAGGCCGCCGCCGTGGACGGCGCGGGCCCGGGGCGCCGGCTGCTGCACATCACGCTGCCGCTGATCCGCCGCTCCATCATGGCCAACCTCATGCTGATCACCCTGCAGACGCTGGCCAGTTTCGGCCTCATCTACGCCCTGACCGGCGGCGGCCCGGGGACGGCCAGCCAGACGACGCCGCTGTACATGTACGAGCAGGCCTTCCGCTATTTCGAGATCGGCTACGGCTCGGCGATCGCCCTGGTCATGCTGGTGATCGGCGCCCTGTTCTCGCTCGTCTACCTACGCCTGATCAAGGTGGAGGACACGTGACCGGACCACGCCGCAGGACGGGGGTCGCATGACCCGGCTCGCCGCGAGGGGCGCGGCCTGGCTGGCGCTCCTCCTCATCGCCCTGGCCTTCCTGGGCCCGTTCCTCTGGGTGCTGATCGCCTCGGTCCAGCCGGAGGCGACGCTGGCCGCCAAGCCGGTGCTCAGCTTCTCCCTGGACAACTTCAGGGCGGTGCTGACCTGGGAGACGATCATCCTGCCGCTGATCAACTCGATCGTGATCTCGGGCGCGACAGCGGTGCTGACGGTCCTGGTGGCGGGCCTGGCGGCGTACCCGCTGTCGCGTTACCAGCTGCGCTACCGCCGCCACTTCATGCTGACCCTGCTGTTCACCACGGGCCTGCCGGTGACGGCGATCCTGGTGCCGGTCTACGCGATGTTCTTCCGATTCAACCTGTACGGCTCCGTGCCCGCGATGGTCCTCTTCCTGACGGCGAGCTCGCTGCCGTTCTCCATCTGGATGATGAAGAACTTCATGGACGGGGTCCCGGTGAGCCTGGAGGAGGCCGCCTGGGTGGACGGGGCCGGCTGGGTCCGCTCGCTGACGTCGGTCGTCGGACCCCTGATGGCCCCGGGGATAGCGGTGGTGGCGATCTTCGTCTTCGTCGGCCAGTGGGGCAACTTCTTCGCCCCCTTCGTCCTACTGGACACCCCGGAGAAACAGCCGGCCGCGGTCACCATCTACACGTTCTTCTCGCAGTACGGGCAGGTCGCCTACGGGCAGCTCGCGGCCTTCTCGATCCTCTACACGGCCCCGGCGGTGGTCCTGTACGTGGCCGTCAACAAGTATCTGGCCAGCTCCTTCGGCTTCGCCGGCTCAGTGAAGGGCTGAACCGCGCCCGCCCCAGCGCGGGACACGCCGTCCCAGCACGCCCGCCAGCCCGGTCTCCTCCCGTAGCTCACGCAGCGCCGCCTGCTCGTGGCCCTCCCCCGCCCGGACGCCGCCGCCGACCGTGAACCAGCAGCAAAGTCCGTATTTTTCGTGATCACTGCCAGAACCTTGCGGTGATCTGCAATCACTATCTTTCGTCAACTATAAGAATCAACCGGCTTGACAGCCCACATGCCCGATGTCACGATCGCAACCGTCCCGCAACAATGGCGAAATAGCTCCACGAGGCGCACAAAACGTCAAGCGCAACGTCCGCGCGCGCCTTGCCTGACTCAACCCCCCAGGTCAGGAAAGGAAGCCCCGTCCATGGCAGCAGCACGCCTTCTCACGGCCTTACTCCTGGCGCTCCCGGGCGCCACGATCGCGACCGGCGCGGCGGCCGTCATCCCGCCGGCCGACTACCAGCAGGTCCAACTGGCCGCCGGCCCGCCGGAGCTGGGGGAGGCGATGTCCCTCGCCGTGCTCCCCGACCGCGGTGTCCTCCACACGGCCCGCGACGGCACCGTCCGGCACACCGACCCGCAGGGCAACACCAAGATCGCCGGAAAGCTGGACGTCTACACCCACGACGAGGAGGGGCTCCAGGGCATCGCGGCGGACCCGGCCTTCACGACCAACCGCTTCGTCTACCTCTACTACTCCCCCAAGCTCGCCACCCCGGCCGGCGACGCACCCACCACGGGCACGGCCGCCGACTTCGAGCCGTGGAAAGGCCACCTCAACCTCTCCAGGTTCACCCTGAAAGCGGACAACACCCTCGACCTGGCCAGCGAGAAGACCGTGCTCCAGGTGCCGAACGACCGGGGCCAGTGCTGCCACGTGGGCGGCGACATCGACTTCGACAGCGCCGGCAACCTCTACCTGACGACGGGCGACGACACGAACCCGTTCGAGTCCAGCGGCTACTCCCCGCTCGACGAGCGTACGGACCGCAACCCCCAGTTCGACGCCCAGCGATCGAGCGGCAACACCAACGACCTGCGCGGCAAGCTGCTGCGCGTCAAGCCGCAGCCGGACGGCACGTACACGATCCCGCCGGGGAACCTCTTCCCGGCCGGCACGGCCGGGACCAGGCCCGAGATCTACGCGATGGGCTTCCGCAACCCGTTCAGGATGTCGGTCGACCGCCCCACCGGCGTGGTCTACCTGGGCGACTACGGCCCCGACGCGGGCACCACCGACCCGAACCGGGGCCCCAGCGGCCAGGTCGAGTTCGACCGGATCACCGCGCCGGGCAACTACGGCTGGCCGTACTGCACGGGGACCAACACCACCACCGAGACCTACAACGAGTACGCCTTCCCCAGCGGCCCGTCCGCCGCCAAGTACGCCTGCGCGACGGGCCCCGCCAACAACTCCTTCCGCAACACCGGCCTTGCCACCCTGCCGCCCGCCAAGCCGAGCTGGATCAGGTACGCGGGCGACGCGGGCTCCCCGCCGGAGTTCGGCAGCGGGTCGGAGTCGCCGATGGGCGGCGAGGTCTACCGCTACGACCCGAACCTGAGCTCGGCCGTCAAGTTCCCCGCCGCGCTCGACGGCCGCTACTTCGCCGCCGAGTTCGGGCGGCGCTGGATCAAGGCCATCGAGGTCACGGCCGGCGGCTCGTACGGGACGATCGAGGCGTTCCCGTGGACGGGCACGCAGATCATCGACACCGACTTCGGCCCCGACGGCGCCCTCTACGTGCTCGACTACGGCACGGGCGCGGGCGACCAGGCGCTCTACCGGATCGAGTACATCGGCGGCACCAACCGCAACCCGATCGCCAAGGCCGCCGCCGACAGGACCTCGGGCCCGGCCCCGCTGACCGTGGCCTTCTCCTCGGCGGGCAGCTCCGACCCCGAAGGCGGCGCGCTGACCTACTCGTGGAGTTTCGGCGACGGCGCCACCTCCACCCAGCCCAATCCGTCCCACACCTACGCGGCCGCCGGCACCTACACGCCCACCCTCACCGTCAGGGACCCGCAGGGGCTGACGGGCACGGCCAGCCTGGTGGTGACGGCCGGGAACACCGCCCCGACCGTCACGCTCACCCGCCCCGCGCACGGGCAGCTGTTCTCCTTCGGCGGCACCGTGCCGTTCGCGGTCACGGTCACGGATCCGGAGGACGGCACGATCGACTGCACGAAGGTCAAGGTGACGTACCTGCTGGGGCATGACAGCCACAACCACGCCATCACCTCGAACACCGGCTGCACGGGCTCCATCGCGGTGCCGGTGGACGGCGAGCACGACAGCGCCGCCAACATCTACGGCGTGTTCGACGCCGAGTACACCGACAAGGGCGGCCTGACCACGCACAGCGTCCGCACCCTGCAACCCGGGCACCGGCAGGCCGAGCACTTCGGCGCGCAGTCCGGCATCCAGCCGGCCGACCACGGCGGCGCGGAAGGCGGCCGGACGGTCGGGTTCACCGACAACGGCGACTGGATCTCCTTCCAGCCGTACGCGCTCGGCGACGCCACCCGGATCACCGCCCGCGTGTCGTCGGGCGGCCCCGGCGGGACGATAGAGGTCAGGACCGGATCGGCCACGGGCACCCTGCACGGCACCCTCACCGTGCCGAACACCGGCGGCTGGGACACCTTCACCGACGTCTCGGCGAGCCTGTCCGGCGTCCCCGCCCAGACGACCGCCCTCTTCCTCGTCTTCAAGGGCGTGACCGGCCAGGGCAACCTGCTCGACGTGGACGCGTTCACGTTCGAGACGGCGACGGAGGCGGAGGCGTACACGTCGAACTCGGGCGTCCAGGTGGCCGACCACGCGCCCGCCAGCGGCGGCAAGACGGCGGGCTATCTGAACAACGGCGACTGGGCGGGCTACGCCCAGGTCAGCACCGCCGGCGCGAAGACCTTCAGCGCCCGCGTCTCCTCCGCAGGAGCGGGCGGAGCCATCCAGGTCCGCGCCGGCTCCGCCACCGGCACCCTGCTCGGCACCGTCACCGTCCCCGTCACCGGCGGCTGGGAGACCTTCCAGACCGCTACCACCACCCTGACCGGAACCGGATCCGGCCCGCTGTTCCTGGTGTTCACCGGGAGCGGCACCGGCTACCTGTTCGACGTCGACACCTTCACCCTCACGAGGTAGGCACGGGATGTTCAGGATCATCGGCATCGTCCTCGCCACGCTCATCTGCGCGATCAGTCCTCCGGCGGCGAGCGCCGCCGGAGCAGCGGGCGCCACCGCCGCCGCGTACCAGGTGCTGGTCTTCTCCAAGACGGCCGGTTTCCGGCACGACTCCATCCCGGCCGGTGTCGAGGCCGTCAGGAGCCTCGGCGCGGCGGGCGGCTTCACGGTCACCGCCACCGAGGACGCGGGCGCCTTCACCCCGGCCAACCTGGCGAACTACCGGGCCGTGGTGTTCCTGAGCACGACCGGTGACGTCCTCGCCGACAGCCAGCAGGCGGCGCTCCAGTCGTACGTGGACGGCGGCGGCGGCTTCGTCGGCGTGCACGCCGCCGCCGACACCGAGTACGGCTGGCCCTACTACGGGCAGCTCGTCGGCGCCTGGTTCAAGAGCCATCCGGCCATCCAGCAGGCCGTGGTCAGGAACGAGGACCGCACCCATCCCGCCACCGCGCACCTGGGGCCGACCTGGACGCGCACGGACGAGTGGTACGACTACCGCACCAACCCGCGCCCCGGCGTGAGGGTGCTGCAGACCCTGGACGAGACCAGCTACTCGGGCGGCACGATGGGCGCCGACCACCCGATCACCTGGTACCACGCGCAAGGAGCCGGCCGGTCGTTCTACACCGGTCTCGGCCACACCATCGAGTCATACAGTGACGGAAATTTCCGGCAGCTCCTGCTCGGCGGCATCCAGTACGCGGCCGGCGTGACCGCCACGCCGGTGACGACCGAGGGCGAGGCGTACACGTCGGGCCAGGGCGTGCAGATCGCCGCGCACGCGCCGGCCAGCGGCGGCCGGACGCTCGGCTACATCGACAACGGCGACTGGGCGGGCTACGCCCAGGTCAGCACCGCCGGCGCGAAGACCTTCAGTGCCCGCGTCTCCTCCGCAGGAGCGGGCGGCACCGTCCAGGTCCGCGCCGGCTCCGCCACCGGCACCCTGCTCGGCACCGTCACCGTCCCCGTCACCGGCGGCTGGGAGACCTTCCAGACCGTCACCACCGCCCTGACCGGTGCCGGATCCGGGCCGCTGTTCCTGGTGTTCGCGGGCGGCGCGGGCTCCCTGTTCGACATCGACACCTTCACCCTGAGCACGGGCACGACGGCGCAGGTCTCGCCGAACGTGCACGTCTTCTACTACCCGTGGTACGGCAGCCCGTCCGTGAGCGGCGCCTGGCGGCACTGGCCGCAGGGCGGGCACACCCCGCCCGCGGACATCGGCGCCGACCTGTATCCCAAGCTCGGCCCCTACGACTCGGGCGACCTGGCCGCGATCGACCAGCACATGAAGTGGATCCGGCAGTCGGGCGCGGGCGTGCTCGTCTACAGCTGGTGGGGCCGCGGCGGCTACGAGGACGGCCTGGCCCGCCGGGTCATGGACGCCGCCCAGCGCGAGGGCGTCAAGGTCGCCTGGCACATCGAGCCGTACGCCGGCCGCACCGCCGCCTCGGTCGTGTCCGACGTCCAGTACCTCAACCAGACCTACGGCGCCCACCCGGCCTTCCGCAACGCGTTCTACGTCTTCGAGAGCCTGAAGATCACCGACTGGACGGCGCTCGACCAGGTCACCGCCGCGAACATCGTCCTCGCCCAGACCACCGACACCTCCAAGATCGCCCACTTCTCCGGCATGTACACCTACGACGCCATCGCCGGGGCCACCGCGCCCGGCTGGCAGCAGGCCGCCGCCTACGCCAAGCAGCACAACCTGGTCTGGGCGCCGTCGGTCGGCCCCGGTTACATCGACGACCGGGCCGTCCCCGGGAACACGACCCCGACCCTGGCCCGCGACAACGGCGCCACCTACGACAAGGAGTGGGCCAACGCCATCGCCACCGCTCCGACGTGGGTGTCGATCACCTCGTTCAACGAATGGCACGAGGGCAGCGTGCTGGAGCCCGCCGTCGTCAGGTCCGGATACCAGAGCTTCGAGGGCGCGTACGGCCGGACCGGCGCCGCCGCCGAGACCGCGTACCTGGACCGCACCCGTTACTGGGTGACGCAGTTCGAGCCGCAGACCGCGAGCCCGGCACCGCGCTGACCAGGGCGGCCCGCCTGGCTCTGGCCGAGCCCGCCGGCGTCAGGCGGATTCGCGGCGCACCAGCCGCGAGGGGATGACCATCTCGCTGCTGGGCTCGGCCACCCTGCCTTCGAGCCGGTCGAGCAGCCTGCGCGCGCCGGCCCGGCCGATCTCCCTGGCCGGGTTGGCCATCGTGGTGAGGCGGGGCGTGACCATGCTCGCCGCCTCGATGTCATCGAACCCCATGATCGCCACATCGCCCGGCACGCGCAGGCCGCGCTCCAGGGCGACGTCGAGCGCGCCGATGGCCATGACGTCGTTGGCGCACAGCAGCGCGTCGGGCGGCTCGGGCAGGTCGAGCAGCCGCGCCGCGCCCTCGGCACCGCCCTGGCGGCTGAAGTGCGTACGCACCACCAGCCCGGGACGGACCTCCGCCCCGGCCCCGCCGACGACCGCACCGTCGCACCCTCCCGCATGCCCGGCGACGGGCGCGCCCTCGCCCCCTCCCGCGTCCGCGAGCGCCGTCCGGTATCCGGCCACGCGCTCGGCGGCCGGCCCTTCCCCGGCCGGACCGCACACGAAGCCGATCCTGCGGTAGCCGCGTTCCAGCAGGTAGCGGGTGGCCTCCCGGGCGCCGCCCTCGTCGTCGCTGTGCACCACGTCCACCCCCCGCTGCACGAGCCTGCCGCCGAGCCGGACCACCGGGATGCCCGCGTCGATGACCGGCAGCAGGTCCTCGGCATGCGTGTTGAACACCGCGAACACCAGCCCGTCGACCTGCCTGGCGATCATCTGCTCCAGGGCGGCCCGCTCCAGCCGCCGCTCGCCGTCGGTGTTGCCGATGATCTGGTCGTACCCGGCGGGCCCGAGCACGTCCTGCAGACCGCGGGCCAGCGCGGGATAGAACGGGTTGGTGATGTCGGGGATGACCAGCCCGATCGTCTGGCTCCTGCTCGTCCGCAGGCCGCGCGCGAGCACGTTCGGCCGGTAGCCGAGCTCCTCGATGGCCGCCAGCACCCGGCGCCGGGTCTGCTCCGCGACCGGCCGGCGGCCGTTGAGCGTGTGGGACACGGTCGTCGCGCTCACCTGGGCCAGCTCCTGTCTCTTATACACAGCTGACGCTGCCGACGCTACCCCTCTTACG
>NZ_VCKX01000605.1 GCF_005889725.1 Nonomuraea zeae | reverse complement strand
GGGATAGGAGACAGGCCTTGGGACGGGGGCTTGGATGTCGAGCCAGTCCGGCTCGGGGCGGTCGAGTCAGGCCGGATTCGGGCCGTGCTCAGTCGGGCTCCGAGCATCGCTCAGCCTCGCCGTCTGGGACTTCGGGCCAGCGCTCGTCGGGCCTCGAACCTGCCCCGGGTTGGATTTGTGTTGGGGCTAGGTCGGACGTGAAGTTGAGCCCCAAGGGGTCCCGAGCCGGACCTTGGGCTGGCCTCCGAGTCGGGCCTCCGAGTCGGGCCTCCGAGTCGGGCCTTGGGCTGGCCTCCGAGGGTGGCTCTGAGTCGGCCCCGAGCCAGCCGGGTAGGACCGGGTAAGACCAGGGCAGACCGGGCCAGACCGGGCTCGGCCGTACTCACCGGGCTCCGAGCCTGGCCGGTTGGGACTTCGGGTCCGCGCTCGCCGCGCCCCGAACCCGGCCCGCGTTGTGTCTTGAGCCGGGCCTACGTCGGGCGTTGAGTCGAGCCCCGAGCGTGGTCCCGAGCCGGACCTTGAGCTAGCCAGAGTCGGGTCTTGAGCCAGCCCCGAATCGGGTCGGGTCTTGGACCAGGCCCAAGTCGGGTCTTGAGCCAGGCCGCGAGCCAGCCCCGAGTCGGGTCTTGGCCGGTCCCGAACTGGGCTCAGCGTGGGGCAGCCGACCCGGCCGGACCTTAGCCGGTCCGGGCGGACTTCAGCCGGTCCGGGCGCACTCGGCCGACTCGGCCGGGAATGGGTAGGCCCGGCCGACTTGGTGCGGTCTGGTGGGGTCAGTCGGCTTGGTGGGATGGGGTGGTGTCGTCGGAGGTGCCTTCGCGGCTGGACAGGAGGCGGCGCAGGGATTCGAGGCGGGCGGGGTAGGAGTTGCCGGCCGCCACCCAGGCGTCCAGCGCGCAGCCGTCGCCCAGGTGGGTGCAGCCCTTGGGACAGTTGACCGTGACCTCGTTCAGATCGGGGAACGCGGCCAGCACGGTCTCCACCGCCACATGCGCCAGACCGAAGCTGCGGACCCCCGGTGTGTCGATGATCCAGCCCCCCTCGGGCAGCTCCAGCGCCACTGCCGAGGTGGAGGTGTGGCGACCCCGGCCGGTCACGGCGTTGACCTGGGAGACCGCGCGGTTGGCATCCGGGACCAGGGCGTTGACCAGGGTGGACTTGCCGACGCCCGAATGACCGACCAGGACGCTGATGCGACCGGTCAGATGATCGCGCAGCTCGTCCAGCGAGCCGCCCTTGTGCACGACGACGTGCGCCACGCCCAGGGGGTCGTACAGGGCGACCAGGTTGTCGGGCGGGGCCAGGTCGGACTTGGTGAGGCAGAGCAGGGCGTCGATCTCCGCGTCGAAGGCCGCCACCAGGATCCGGTCGATCATGCGCGGACGGGGTGGCGGGTCGGCCAGGGCGGTCACGATGACGAGCTGGTCGGCGTTGGCCACGACCGGACGCTCGATGCCGTCGGTGTCTTCGGTGTCGTCGGCCGAGCGGCGCAGCATCGAGGTGCGGGGCTCGACCCGGACGACTCTGGCCAGCGTGTCGGGGCGGCCTGAGACGTCGCCGACCAGGGCCACCCGGTCTCCCACGACGATGCCCTTGCGCCCCAGCTCCCGCGACTTCATGGCGACCACCAGGCGACGCTGCGGCTGCTGCTTGCGCTTCTGGGCAGAGCCCTTGTGGCGTTCCGGCTCGACCAGGGTCGTGTAGCGGCCGCGGTCCACGGCCACCACGAATCCTTCGACGGCGTCCTCGTGCGCAGGACGAATCCGGGTCCGCGGCCTGGACCCCTTGCCCGGCCTGACCCTTACGTCGTCCTCGTCGTATTCCCGCTTTCTCAGCGGTCTGCTCCCATACGCTTGCTTCCCATCTGTGGTCCTTGGGCACTCTTCGTCGTCGCCGCGGTGATCCGGCGGAGGTGCCCGCCGGTCGGCCTCGGTGACGTGGCGAACCGGCTGGGCTCGCTCTGGCTGTCGACATGCTGCATTGCGGTGGGTGGCCGGCCCGTGCCGTGCCGCCCGGTGTCTCGTACGCCACCCGGGATCGAGCGGGTGACGGCGCGCTGGTGAGCCTCTTCGCCGCCACACGGGCGGTGGCGGGTCGGCCCGTGCTGCCCTTCCCCGAAATGCCCTGCGCGCCCGCCCCGAAACCAGCCGCCGCCGCGGCCCCAGGAGGAACCCGGGACGGCGCCGCATCCGCGTGAGGCGCGGAGGTCCCGGGGGTGGTGGGTGAAGGTCCTGCGATGGGTGTCAGTTCCCAGACGTCCGACGATTCCTGGGCGTGCGGCGATTCCCGGGTGTGTGGTGGTCGTCGGGTGTGCCAGGGCCCCTGGACGCGTGGTGGTCATGGTGGTCACGGGGTGCAGTGTCTTATACAAATCTCCGAGCCCACGAGAACCTAAGACAACTCGGT
>NZ_VCKX01000604.1 GCF_005889725.1 Nonomuraea zeae | reverse complement strand
GGGCAGGGGCGGGACGCGGGGCCTCGTCCACGGCCCGCGCGATCGCGGCCGGATCGTGCCACGGCGCGGGCGCGTCGAACACGAAACCGTCGAGCACCGCCGCCAGCCGCTCCCTGGACGCCGTCTGGGCGAACGTCCGCCACGTCTCCGTCGGCAGCAGCGTCAGGTTGCGGGTGGTGCCCGCCGAGTCGGCCAGGCGGCCGGCCGCGCGGCGCGAGGCGTCGCTGTAGGCGTAGATCGCCGCGCGCAGGTCGGTGCAGACCCGGTCGAGCTCCGGCCAGCGGGTCAGGATCGTGCCGTGCAGCCCCTGCGCGCGCCGCGCGATCTCCTCGGTGCCCCACAGCTTGGGGGCCTGCTCGCGCAGCTCCTCGATCGTGCCCGTGGTGAGCGTGATCAGCTCGAGCGCCCACAGCCGGAACGCCCGCGCCAGGTTGACCGCGCTCTGCCTGGCCTCGTCGCCGGTGGTGCGCGGGTCGGCGACGTTGAGGTCTTCGAGCGCGAGCAGCCGGTGCATCTCCGACTGGCCGCCGTCGTCCATCATCCGCCGGATGAACATCAGCCCCACCACGCTGGTGAACGAGGCCCGGTAGCGCAGCTGGTTGGGCTTGGGGAACACCTCGCGGATCGCGCCGAGCCCCTTGAGCACCCGCAGCCGGTTGTCGAACTGGTCGCCGGGGTAGGCCCGGCAGGCGAAGCGCATCTGCTCGTGCGTGAGCCACTCCTCGCCCGCCTCCGCGAACGCCGCGAACAGCGTCTCCGCGATGTCGACCAGGGCCGGGTCGTCGACGACCGCGCCGCTGTCGCGCGCCAGCGCGGCGAACATCCGGCGGTAGGTCGACAGGACCGCCTCGTCGGTGAGCACGGCGTCGAGGGTCAGGGACTGCTCGGGCAAGGGGACTGGCACGGGGACTAAGGTACGGCTTCGCACCGACACTCTCGGAACTCAACGCGGCTACCAGCCAGTACCCACGCGCGAGTGACTGCTGGGCGCTAGGGTGATGCCCGGTAATACGGGGGCAAACGCTCTGTAATCGTACATACGGGGTGAGTAACGGGTGCGGATCCGCGTGCTCCGAGGTGATCGAGCCACCGCGGTGATCGCCGGTGCGGTGGCGGTGGGCCTGGTCGGCGCGGCGGCGTGGTTCGGCGTGGGCGTCTCCAGCG
Organism: Nonomuraea zeae; assembly: GCF_005889725.1. GTDB lineage: Bacteria > Actinomycetota > Actinomycetes > Streptosporangiales > Streptosporangiaceae > Nonomuraea > Nonomuraea zeae. The sequence continues at coordinate 1,204 of NZ_VCKX01000604.1, read as the reverse complement.
CCAACCCCAAGCTGGCCGACGTGGGCGCCTGGCTCTGGACCGCGGCAAAGGGCAAGATCGTGCACGTCAACGGCCTGTCCGGCGAGGTGGACGGCTACCTCGACGACAAGGCGGGCCGGCAGCTGCGCGTCGTGCAGGACGGCGGGAACGTCCTGCTCGTCGACGACGGCACCGGCTACGTCAGCCGCATCGAGCCCGGCCAGCTCAGCGTCGCCCAGACCCGCGACCTCGGCGCGGCCGGGCTGCAGCTCGCGGTCTCCGGCACCGCCGGGTACGCCGTGGACCCGGCGACCGGCAAGATCCAGCAGATCGACCCGGCCACGCTCAACACCATGGGCGCGCCCATCACCCTGCCGGGCCCGCTGGGCGCGGCCCGCATCGACGGCGGCGGCCGGCTGTGGGTGCCGGTGACCGCCAAGGGCGAGGTCGTACCGGTGTCGAAGGGCGTCGCGTCGAGCCCGGTCAAGGTCGGGGAGCCGGGCGAGGAGCTGTCGGTCACGATCGCCGGCGGCCTGCCGGTCGTCGTCAACACCAGGGCCGCCACCGCCACGATCATCGGCGCGGACGGCGGCGTCGGCGAGATCACCCTGCCCAAGGGCGTGGCCCAGGCACCCAAGGGCGGCGTGCTCACCCCGGCCATGACCGAGGGCTCCCTGGTGCCGGTGCTGACGCCCGGCGACTCGGAGCTGCTCGTGGTGATCGACACCGCCTCCAACTCGGTGCTCAGCACCAAGTTCAGTGCGGACGACCCGGCCAAGCTCGGGGTCCCGCAGATGCTCGGCTCCAAGGTGTACGTGCCCGACCAGGGCAACGGCTCGCTCATCGTCTGGGACAGCGCGGCCGGCGGCCACCCCACGACGTTACAGGTGGCCGAGCAGCCCGGGCCGGTGGACGTGTTCGTCAAGGACGGCCTGCTCTGGGCCAACGACGAGAACGGCGACAAGGCGGTCGTCATCGACCCCGAAGGCCGCAAGCACGACGTGGACAAGGACGACTCCGACGTACCGGGTCCGACGAACACCCCCAAACCCAAGCAGACGCCGCGCCCTGAGCCCACGCGGAGCGACACCCGGCCCGAGCCGGACCCCGACCCGATCAAGACGACCACCGCGCCCAGGCCCACGCGCACGGCCGAGAGCGGGCCGGCCCGCGAGCCCACCAGGAAGCCCACGCCCACCCCGACGCCTGTATCTTATACACATCT
>NZ_VCKX01000603.1 GCF_005889725.1 Nonomuraea zeae | reverse complement strand
GGGTTGCTGTTGATGAGGGTGGGGTGGACGGCGGCTGTAGTCGGGCCAGGCGGTCCGCGGGGGTTCTGGGTGAGAGCCACAGCCAGGTGGCCAGGCTCGCGCACACCGTGGCTAGTAGCTGGAGCATCGTAGGGAGTCCGATCGAGTTGGTGGCGGGCTCTTCTGTGGGTGGGTTGCCATCTCTGCTGTGAGCTGGTTGCGGGCCCTTTTGTGAGTGGTCATGACCTCCGTTCGGGAGGTGGTGTCAGCTCGGGAGGTGGTCTCCGCCTGTGATCGCAGGTTGGAATGGCCTCAGGTCGAGAGTGGCCCCCTCTCCGGGGCGTGATCTCTTGTCTGGGAAGCATGATCTCTCTGCGTGCTGGTCGTGGGTTTCTCTGTGGCTGGTCGTCGTGGTCTCTTCTGAGGGTCGCGTCAGGCTTGGGCTCGGGCGGCCATGCGGTTGGTCCACCACAGGCCGCAGGCGTCGAGGGCGATTCCTGTTGTCAGGCACATGAGGCCAGGGAGGCCGCCGAACAGGAAGTCCAGCGGATGCATGTTCAGGGCGGCGGCCATGAGGAGGCCGAGGGCTGGGAGTATGGCGAGCATTCTGGCTGTGGTGCGCGGCCCTGCCAGCTGTGCTGCGACGTCCTGACGGTGCACCTGGGCCGTACGCAATGTGGCTGCCACTCGGTCCACCAGGGCTGCCAGGCCTGCTCCTACGGTCACGCTCACTTCCCAGCATGCTGCGAGGTGCCGCAGTCCTTCGCCGCCTTGGGGCGGGGCGGATGAGGTCAGGGCTGCGGAGACGTCGCCGCCGTCTCTTGCCGCGGCGAGGATCGGGCGCAGGGTGTCGGGGTCTGGGAAGTCCACCGCGGTGATGGCTCTGGTCAGTGCTTCTCCCGGGGTTCGGCCGGCCGATAGTTCTGCTGAGAGGGCCTGGCATAGCTCGATCGTCGCGTGGCGCCAGGCGTCGGCGCGACGGGCTGGGCTGGGGCGGGTGAGCAGCTTGCTCAGGGAGCGCCTTGGGGGCTGGTTATGGGTCGAGGTCAGTTTGCTCAGGCGGGTCGTGGCGATGTCCGGGGCTGTCCACAGCCAGAGTGCGCAGGCTGTGGACAGTGCGGCTATCAGGGCGCCTGCCATTGCGTTGCTCCGTGATGGTCAGGATTCTCGGGGTTCGTGGTCTGACTTCGCGGTCTGCGTCCGTGGTCTGGGCTCGCCGTCTGGGGGCTGGTTCGGGGGAGCAGTGTGGCTTGGTGGCGGTGAGGGGCTGAGTGGTGCGGTAGGAGGAGGCGGGTGGGCGTAGCGGTTATGGGTGGGTTCTTTGGGTGAGGGCTTCGTAGGCTGGGCCGAGGTGGGAGTTGCCCTCGGTGTCGAAGGTCAGGGCGGGGAGGGACTCTACGAAGCCGCTTGGTGTTCTAGACAGCAGGCAGATTTCGGCTATGCGTCTTCGGCCGTCTGTGCGACTTCGGGTGAGGTGGATGACCGCGTCCAGCGCCGCGGCGAGTTGGCTGTGGACGGCCTGTCTGCTCATGCCTGCCGCGCATCCGAGCGCCTCCAGGCGGGGAGGTACGTCGGCGGCGGTGTTCGCGTGCAGCGTGCCGCAACCGCCCTCGTGACCCGTGTTCAGGGCGGCCAGGAGATCCACTACCTCGGCTCCCCGTACCTCCCCAACCACTAGGCGGTCCGGGCGCATTCGCAGTGCCTGCCGGACCAGGTCGCGAAGGCCGACGCCGCCGGCTCCCTCCAGGTTCGCGGGGCGGGTTTCCAGGCGTACGACGTGGGGGTGCAGGGGACGGAGCTCGGCTGAGTCCTCTACCAGCAGAAGGCGCTCGCCTGGGTCCGCGAGTGACAGCAGGGCGGAGAGCAGGGTTGTCTTGCCGGTGCCTGTGCCGCCTGTCACCAGGAAGGCCAGCCGGGCGGTCACCATGGCGGTCAGCACCGGGATCGCGGACGGAGTGATCGTGCCTGCCGACACCAAGTCCGTCAGGGCGAACGTGCGGCGCGGTGGCAGGCGCAGCGAGATGCAGGTGCCGCCGGAGGCGATCGGCGGGAGTACGGCGTGGAGGCGGACTCCTCCCGCGAGCCGGGCGTCCACGTAAGGGGAGGCGTCGTCCAGCCGTCTGCCCGCGGCGGATGCCAGGCGCTGGGCCAGCCTGCGTACGGCTGCGTCGTCCGTGAAGGTGATCGGGGTGCGGTGCAGGCCGGTGCCGTCGTCTATCCACACCTCTCGTGGGCCGTTGACCAGGACGTCCGTCACGTCTGGACGGGTCAGGAGCGGTTCGAGTGGGCCTGCGCCGATCAGGTCGGCGCATAGGGCTCGGGCCACCGCGAGGATCTCCGCGTCGCCATAGACCGATTTCTCGGCTCTGAGTGCGACAGCGACCTGGGCGGCGCTGGGTTCGACGCCGGTTCTGGCCAGACGGACGCGGACGGCTTCGACCAGGTCCGGGGAGACGGGGCTGGCGGTTCTTGTGGGGTGGGG
>NZ_VCKX01000602.1 GCF_005889725.1 Nonomuraea zeae | reverse complement strand
GATGTGTATAAGAGCCAGCGCCCAGCCCGGTCGCCGAGGCCAGCTCGGCGACCAGCCAGTCACGCTCGGCCCGGCGCGCCTGCGCCTGCTGGCGCCGGTGGTTCGACTCCAGCTCGTCGATCTCGGCGTCGAGCTGCGCGAGCCGGTTCTTGTACGCCCGCCCGGCCGGCCCGTCGAGCACCGGCTGCGCCGAGGCGATCGCCGGGGTGGGCGGCACGGAACCCGCGGCCAGGTCGGTGGCCATGATCTCCTGACCCGGATTGGCCAGCAGCGCCGCCAGGTGCGCCATGCCCACGCTGTGGTCGACGAGCACCGCCCGCGCGCCCAGCTCCACCCGCCACTGGGGGCCGCTGGGCCGGCAGGTCACCCGGCTGCTCAGGTGGTGCGGCAGCACCATGCCCAGCGCCCTGGCCTCCTGCGCGGCCAGCGCCAGCTCCCGCCGCGCCGTCTCGTCCCTGGGGCCGTCGCGCAGCGCCAGCGCCTGCCCCAGCCGGGAGCGGGACAGCGCGACCGCGGGCCAGTGCCCCAGCGCCAGGTTGTGGTGGACGGCCGTGCGCAGGTGATCGACCGCCCGGCCGGGATCGCCCATGGTGATCGCGGCGACGCCCAGGCTGTGGTGCACGGACCCGAAGCAGGTGACGCCGGGGCTCGTGATCACCGGCAGCTCCGCGTACGGGGCCAGCAACGCCGCCGCCCCGGCCGCCAGCTCGGCGTCGCCCAGCAGGTCGGCCGCCTCCACGATCGCGTACATGGAGATCAGCCAGGTGCTCGTGCGCGGCAGGTCGGCCAGCACGCTGCCGCGCAGCCTGGCCAGCATGCTCTCGGCGAGCCGCCGGTCGCCGGTCGCGGCGGCGGCCACCGCCAGGCCCGCGTAGGGGGAGTCGTCGACCGCGCTGATCATGGGTGATCGCAGCAGGTCGGTCATCATGGGGACGAGCTCGCCGATCCGGCCCTGATACCAGCGGATGGTGGCGAGCTGGCAGCCGTACCAGCCGATGGCGTCGTGGTCGCCGACGGCCACGCCCTGCTCGCGGCAGGCGGCGGCCCGTTCCTCGGCCCGGTCGAACCTGCCCTCGCGGATGGCGAGCATCACCTCGATCGCGCTGACCACGAGCCCGGCCGCCTGGTGCGGCTCCTTGCGCAGCGCGGCACGCAGCTCGCCGAGCGCCCGTTCCGCGTGCGGATCGGCCTCCAGGAGCAGGTCCACGGCGTACCACAGCAGGCCCATGAGCAGGTCGGCGCGGCGGCCCGTACGGGAGGCCACCCCGATCAGCTCCTTGGCCAGCTCCAGCCGCAGCGCGCCGAGCCCGGGACCGAGGACGCAGTAGTGGGCCAGGCTCAGCGCCTCGGCCAGCGCCACCGGGTCGTCGGCGTCGCGCGCCTCGGACACCAGGGCCAGGATCGCGTCCCTGCCGCCGCTGCGATAGTCGTCCTCGGCGGCCAGCCTGGCCCGCAGCCGCAGGGCCAGCGAGGAGCCGGGGTCGAGCAGCGACAGCGCCTCGCGCTGGCGTACCCGGACCATGGCCGCCCCCGCGGCCGTCCTGTGCTCGTGCACCCAGACCCCGCCCAGGCCGAGCGCCGCCCGGGCCATCGCGTCGTGGTCACCCCGCTGCGCGGCCTCGCGGAAGGCGACGTCGAACCGCTCGCGTGCCCGTCGCATGTCCCCCTTGACGAGCAGCGCGTGCTCTCCGTCCAGCAGAGCCCATTCCAGCGCCTCAATCACCGGTCTACCCCCGTGGCAGCCTGTCGTCATCGCGCTTGCGGAACGTGCACACCCGCCGGGTCGCGGGCCCCATCCGCTCCCCATCTCGATGCCCGCGGATCGCGGATCGAGGAACGCAGCCGATGCCTGCACGGGTGAACAACCTTGGAGACGGCTCCCATCCGTCGTCCGGTTCAATTCCACACCAGACAGGAACGAATGGGAACCGAATTGGCGCCCGGCTCAGCGCGCGGTGCGCCAGCTCTGCTCCTCCACCAGCTCAGCGCTGCGCCAGCCGTCCTCGGTGCGGCGCAGGCGGTGGTGGTACCAGCCGCCGCCGTGCAGGAATCCCTCCGCGTCGGCCGCGACCATGTCCCGCGTCGGCGCCAGCGTGTCGGTGAAGGGGGCGCTCACCCGGGCCTCGCCGTCGCCGTCGAAGTCGATCCTCGGGGAGCCGATCAGATGCAGGCGGCCGGGCCAGTGCGCCAGCACCTCGGCCAGCCACGCCTTGACCTCGTCTCGGGTGCCCCTGATGCCGCCCGCGGAGCTGTAGTCGATCACCGCGTCGGCGCAGAACACCTCGTCGAGCAGGTCCCACCGGCCCGAGTCGATGGCCTGGGAGTATCGGGCCAGCAGACCGGCGATCTCCAGCCGGTCGGCGATTTCCTGCGTGTCCATGCAGTGATCGTCGCGCTAGAAGCGCTCGATGACCAGATCCCGCAGGGGCCGCCGTCCCCGGGGGATCGCCGGGGTGCCGGGC
>NZ_VCKX01000601.1 GCF_005889725.1 Nonomuraea zeae | reverse complement strand
GAAACGGCCAGGTCTCGCCCGGAAACGGCCAGGTCTCGCCCGGACACAGCCGGATCGCCAGAACCGTCGCTTGCCCGTCGGCCGTAGCCACCCGCCAGCCGATCAACTCCGTCGCCATCCGTCCGCCCGGCTCCGTCGCCACTCGGCCGCTCAGGTCCGCTGCCCCCGGGCCGCTCAGATCCGTCGCCATTCGTCCGTTCGTCCCTGGCGTCATCCGATCGCTCGGAAACTCCGCCATCCTGCCGCGCGGCCACGCCGCGACCGGGCCGTTCTGCCCAGAACCTCCCGCGCACCGCCTCGTCCCCGGTCCCGCCTTCCGCTCCGGGGCCCGACGCGGACCCGCCGGACGCCTCTGGTGAACCGGACGCCTCTGGCGAAAGCGGGTCGCCCACCGACGCCCCAACCGGGCCCGCGCCACCCGCCACCGGGGAGTCCGCAGGGGAGCTGCCCGCAGGGGAACCCATCGCCTTGGAATCGCCCGCAGGAGAGCCCGGCACCTTGGAGCCGCGCCTCACGTGGCCGTCCGCGGGGAAGTCGTGTGCCGCGGGGCCGCCGGTCAGCGATTCGTCCCGCTGCATGCCGGCCGCCACGTCACTGCCCGTCGGAGAGCCGCCGGCCGATGAAGCGCCGGCGATCGGCGGGGCATCCGTCAGCCCGGCGGCTGCTTCCAGCATGCGGTTGGTCGCCCCTGTCAGCGCGACCTGGATCTGCGCGATCGAGTGCCCCGCCGCCTGGAGGCGTTTGACGGCGACCAGCTGCAGCAGGTGCCGCCGCCCGTACCGCGCGATCCTGCCGCGCCTGGTCAGGGGCGGATCCACCAGTCCGATGGTCGTATACCACCTGATCAGCCGCTCTCCGGGCACGTCGCGGACCCGGCCGTTGACCGGCGCGGGCGCGTCGGCGCGCAGCGCCCGCGCCGCGTGCTCGGCCAGCTCGCCGATGGTCCAGGTGTCGTTCATACCTCCACAATGACACTGTCACTATTGCACTGTCAATGACGCAGCGATTGGAAGAAGTACGTCCCGAATGTCGTTGTAAATGGTGAAAAGTCCGACCGACGGGGAGGAATTATCAACATGGCTACGATCACCGGACCACTCTCGGGCGATGCCAAGGACACCGTCGTGGACGCCCTCCAGGGTGCCCTGGTTGATTTGATCGATCTCTCACTGGTCGCCAAGCAGGCGCACTGGAATCTCGTAGGCGCGCACTTCCGCCCGATCCACTTGCAGCTCGACGAGCTCACCGACCTGGCGCGGGCCCACATGGACACCATCGCGGAACGTGCCGTCGCCATCGGCGCCAACCCGGACGGCCGCGTGGCGACGGTCTCCAAGTCCACCAAGCTTCCTCAGCCCGAGGGCGGCTGGCTGGAGGACGGCAAGGTCGTGGCGAGGATCACCGACACGCTGGACGGCATCAGCAAGCGGATGTACGAGCGCATCCGCGCCACCGACGACGCCGACCCGGTCACGCAGGACCTGTTGATCGCCGTGGCGCAGGAGATCGACAAGCAGCACTGGATGTTCCAGGCCCAGCGCTGACGAACCAGCCCGAGCCCGGGTACGACGTACCGTACCCGGGCTCTCGCATGCCGTAAGCGCCACGTAAGAGCTGATCATCTCTTGCCGATCTAGCGTCCCGGAGTATGACTGACCGCACGCAGATCGTCGTGCTCGCCAAGCGGCCCAGGCCCGGGCGCGTGAAGACCCGGCTGACCCCGCCGTACACCCCGGAGGAGGCCGCGGCGCTGGCCGCGTGCGCGCTGGACGACACCTTGGACGCCGTCGCCGCCACCCCTGCGGCCGCCCGCCTGCTGGCCCTCGACGAGGTGGCCGGTCCCGACCTGACCGCCGGCCGCCCGTTCGAGCTGATCGGCCAGCGCGGGGACGGCCTGGACGAACGCCTGGCCTGGGCCTTCCAGGACGCCTACGCGCGGCGCCGCGCGCCCGTCGTGCTCGTCGGCATGGACAGCCCCCAGCTCACCCCCGCCCTCCTGGCGGAGGCCACGGTGGCGCTGGACGATCACGACGCGGTGTTCGGCCCCGCCACCGACGGCGGCTTCTGGCTGCTCGGGCTGCGCCGCCCCGACCCGGCCCGCCTGCTCGGCGTGCCCATGTCCACACCCGGCACCGGCGCCGCCCAGTTGCGCCGCCTGCGCGGGCTGTCGGTCGCGATGCTGCCGCGCCTCACGGACGTGGACGACGAGGCAAGCGCCCGCGAGGTCGCCGGCCAGGCTCCCCACACCCGCTTCGCCGCAGCTCTGTCCCGGCTCGGCGCGGGAGCGGCAAGGTGAGCGGGCGGTCACGCCCCCGTTGGCGCCGGGGCTTGTCCGTGCACGCGCGTCTCGGCGCGGCCCGGACCACTCCGAGGGGTGGGGATCGGGCCGTGCACGCGCGTCTCGATGCGGCGCGGACTCCGAGGGGTGGTGATCGGGCCGTGCGCATCCGACCCGCCGCGGCCCGAATCCAGGCGGGTGCGGGGG
>NZ_VCKX01000600.1 GCF_005889725.1 Nonomuraea zeae | reverse complement strand
CCCCCGCCCCTGTGCCCGCACCGGCAGAGCCCGCTCCCGCCGGCCCCGCTCCGGCACCTGCCAGCGCGGTCACCTGAACGAGCAGCGTGAACACCAGGGACATCACCCCGAAGGGCCCGATGTCCGACTTTTTCATGATGTCGAGCGCCTGATCGGCGGGCTTGCCGCTCCCCAGCCCGTCCGCCAGATCGGCGAGCCCGTCCAGGTGCAGCCCCCGGGTCAGTACGGCCAGCAGCCCCAGCGCCAGAGCCGCGTCGAGCAGCGGCGGAGCGGGCAGCAGCAACGGCAGCCCGCAAACCGCGCCGAGCACCAGCCCGACGGCCGGCGCCAGCGCCATCGCCTGCCCCGCGACCTCCCGATCCACCCGCTCAACACGTACGGGGAAGACGCTGAGCGTGCCGATCGCGAACCGCAGCCCGTGCACCAGCCGCATAACGGACGATCCTATGGCCCACTAGTGTGGCGGGATGCACGTGGTTGAACTGGAAGGCGTAGGTGTCCGGGTTGTCGGCAAATCGCTGCTCGACGCGGTCGATTGGCAGGTGGACTACGGCGACCACTGGGTGATCCTCGGCCCCAATGGCGCGGGCAAGACGACGCTGCTCTCTCTCGCGGGCGCCGTGCGGCATCCCAGTGAAGGCACGGTCAAGGTGCTCGGCCACCGGCTCGGCCGGGTCGACGTACGGGAGCTCCGCCGCCACCTCGGCCTGGTCGCGTCCAGCCAGCGGCTGATCGACGAGGAGTTGATGGAGGAGGAAGGGGCGACCGCGCACACCGTGGTGCTCACCGGGCACACCGGGACGAGCGTTCCCCTGTGGGAGAAGTACGGCGAGAGCGAGAAGGAGCGGGCGCATCGCCTGCTGGCCGACCTCGGGTGCAAGGACCTGGCGGACCGGCCGTTCCGGGTCTGCTCGCAGGGCGAGCGCGCCCGCATCCGGGTCGCCAGGGCGCTCATGGCGGACCCGGCGGTGCTGCTGCTCGACGAGCCGTTCGCGGGGCTGGACCTGCCGGCGCGGGAGGATCTCATCACCGCCGTCGAGGACCTGGCCACGACCAGGCCCGTCCTGACCACCGTGACGGTGACGCACCACTTGGAGGAGGTGCCGGCGACGACCACGCACGCCATGCTCATGCGCGACGCCCGGGTGCTGGCCGCCGGGCCCGTGTCGGAGGTGCTCACCCCGCCGAACCTGTCCGACTGCTTCGGCCGCCCCCTGCACGTGGACCGCCTCGACGGCCGCTGGTACGCCAGAGCCGTCCGCCCGTAGCTCGGTGCGGGGTCTCTGACGCCCGAGCAGGTCTCCTCGTACCGGCGGGCCCGAGCGCCTTCTCGGGTCCCCGAACGCGGCACCTCGGTCCGGGGTGCCGTCACAGCTCCAGCAGGCGTCCCGCGACCACGAGCGCCACGTACTCGGACTCGGCCGCCAGGCGCTCGTTGAGCCGTCCCAGGGCGTCCCTGAACGCCCGCCCGCTGGCCGTCATGGGTACGACGCCCATCCCCACCTCGTCCGACACCGCCACGATGCGTCCGGGCGTCTGCCGCCACGCCGCCACGAGCTCGTCGCAACGGGCGGTCACGGGCGCGCGGTCGCCCTCCCAAGCCCCGTGATCGTCGAACACCGCCGCCAGCCAGGTGCCCAGCCCGTCGATCAGCAGCGGCGTGGTGGCCCGCCGGATCGTCCCGGCGAGGTCGGAGGTCTCGACGGTCCCCCAGTGCGCGGGCCGCCGCACCTGGTGCGCCCGCACGCGCGCCGCCCACTCCGCGTCACCCTCGCCGCCGGGACCGGTGGCCACATAGGTGACGTACGGCTCCGCGGCCAGCCGCAGCTCCGCCTCGGCCGACTTGCCGGACCGTGAGCCTCCCAGCAGCAACGCCCGCCCCACCTGCCCCTGGGCCCGCTCCGGCGACGAGACCCGCGTGGACGCGGCGTGCGTGCCCGAGGTCCGGGCGCGCCCGGACGGGGGCGGCTCCAGCTCCGTGCCGTCGGAAACGGCGTGCGCGCCCCACAGCTTGAGACGCCTGGCCAGCTCCTCCTCCGAGCGAACCCGGTGATCGAGACCGATGGCCACCACCAGGGTCGCGTCGTCGGCCAGCCCGGCCCGTCGCAGCTCCCCGAGCCGTTCCGGCCGGTCGAGCAGGTCGATGAGGACCATGTCGTATCTGGCGGGCCCGTCCGGGTGCGGCTTGACGCCTGGTGCGGGTGAGCCCGGGGGGAGGCACAGCAGGGCCGAGCCGTCCGGGCCGGTCAGCCCGTGGCCGCCGGCGTGGAGCGCGTATCCGTCCGGCAGTCGGGTGAAGGGGAACCGGATCGCGCCGTCCACGATCAGCTCGAACGGGCGGCGGTGCCCGGCGGGGAGCCCGGCGCAGGAGGCGCAACGGCATCGTGGCTCGGGCCAGCCGGAGCCGCCCGCCGTACCGGAGAGAAGGACCTTCACCGCGCCGAGCGTACAAAGCGGCCAGGCGAGCGCGCGGACCGGGTGCCGGGCCGGGGCCGTGGCGCGAGTGTGGGGTGGGCAGGGA
>NZ_VCKX01000599.1 GCF_005889725.1 Nonomuraea zeae | reverse complement strand
GGGGTGGAGTTCATGGAGGTGACGCCGTCGTATGCGCAGGTGCTGGTGGAGCACGGGCTGCTGGAGTCCGGGCTCAAGCAGTTGGGCGTGGGCGGCGAAGCGGTGCCGGAGGGGTTGTGGGATCGACTGGCCGGCAGCGGCATACGGGGCGTCAACTTCTACGGGCCGAGCGAGTGCACGGTCGACACCGCGGTGGCGCAGGTCGGCGGTCAGGGCGGCCCGGTGATCGGCCGGCCGGTGGCCAACACCCGGGTGTACGTGCTGGACGACCACCTGGCCCCGGTGCCGATCGGTGTGGCCGGGGAGCTGTATGTCACCGGGGACGGGGTGACGCGCGGATACCTCGACCGGCCTGCCCTGACCGGTGAGCGGTTCGTGGCGTGTCCGTTCGAGCCCGGTGCGCGGATGTATCGCAGCGGGGATCGGGTGCGGTGGACGGCCGAGGGCGAGCTGGTGTTCCTGGGCCGGGTGGATGATCAGGTGAAGGTGCGCGGGTTCCGGGTGGAGCCGGGCGAGGTGCGGGCCACCGTCGCCACACATCCGCAGGTGGCGCAGGCGGCCGTCATCGTGCGGGAGGACCGGCCGGGGGATCGGCGACTGGTGGCTTATGTGGTGCCGTTGGGTGAGGTGTCACCCGAGGCGGTGCGGGCCTATGTGGCGGAACGGCTGCCGGAGTACATGGTGCCGTCGGTGGTGGCGCTGGAGGCGCTGCCGCTGACGGCGAACGGCAAGCTGGATCGGGCCGCGCTGCCCGCTCCCGGAGCGGCGGCGAGGGTGGGCCGGGCGCCGGCTGACGCGCGTGAAGAGGTGGTGTGCGCCGCCTTCGCCAAGGTGCTGGGCGTCGAATCGGTGGGCGTGGACGACGACTTCTTCGCCCTGGGTGGCCAGTCGCTGCTGGCGATCCGCCTGGTGGCGCTGTTGCAGGCCCGCGGTGTGTCGGTGTCGGTGCGCTCGTTCTTTCAGGCGCCGACCCCGGCCGGGCTGGCCCGCTCGGTGGGAGAGCAGCAGGTCGCGGTCCCGGCCAACGCCATCCCGGCTGAGGCCACCACGATCACGCCGGACATGCTGCCGCTGGTGGACCTGACCACCGGCGAGATCGAGCGGATCGCGGCCGCGGTGGAGGGCGGCGCGGCCAACATCGCGGACGTCTACCCCCTGGCGCCGCTCCAGGAGGGTCTGCTGTTCCACCACCTGCTGACCGAGGGTGGCGAGGACGCGTACGTGATGCCCATGGTGCTGGAGTTCGACTCCCGCGACCGGCTGGACGCCTTCATCGACGCGGTGCAGCGGGTGGTCGACCGCCACGACATCTACCGCACGTCGATCGTCTGGGAGGGGCTGCGCGAGCCGGTCCAGGTGGTCTGGCGGCAGGCGAGTCTCCCGGTACGCGAGGTGACGCTCCCGCAAGGCGACGGCGTTCTGGCCGAACGCCTGGTCGCCCACGTCGGCCAGGTCATGGATCTGGGCCACGCGCCGCTGATGGACCTGCACCTCACCCGGGTTCCCGGCACCGGCCGCTGGCTCGGGCTGGTGCGCAACCACCACATCGTGCGCGACCACACAGCGCTGGAGATCGTCCTGCGAGAGGTACGCGCGATCCTCGCCCACCGCGACGCCACGCTGCCCCAACCGCTGCCGTTCCGCAACTTCGTGGCCCAGGCTCGCGGCGCCGTCGAGCGGGCCGACCACGAACGCTACTTCGCCGACCTGCTCGGCGACGTCACCGAGCCGACCGCGCCGTTCGGCATGGTGGACGTGCGCGGCAACGGCGCGGACGCGGTCCGCAAGGTGGTGCCGTTCTCCACCGACCTGCACACCCGGCTGCTGGAAGTCGCCCGCCGCGTCGGGGCCAGCCCGGCGACGTTGCTGCACGTGGCCTGGTCGCGGGTCCTGGCGGCGGTGTCCGGCCGCGACGACGTCGTGTTCGGCACGATCCTGTTCGGCCGGATGAACGCGGGCGCCGGATCTGACCAGGTGCCCGGCCCGTACATGAACACGCTGCCGGTTCGCGTGCGGACCGGCGAGCTCGGTGTGCTGGACGCGGTGTCGGCGATGCGGAGTCAGTTGGCGGGGCTGCTGGAGCACGAGCACGCTCCGCTCACCCTCGCCCAGCAGGCCAGCGGCGTGCCGGGTGACCTGCCGCTGTTCACCGCGCTGTTCAACTACCGCCACAACACGAGCGGGCCCCAGGAGCAGCAGGAATCGAACGGCGGCCTCGACGGCATCAACCTCGTCTACCTGCGCGAGCGCACCAACTATCCGCTGCTGGTCTCGGTGGACGACGACGGGAACCGGATCTCGCTGGCGATCGACGCGGTGGCGCCGATCGACCCGGGCGAGGTGGGGGTGCTGGTCCGCACCGCCACGGAGAACCTGGTCGGCGCGTTGGAGGACTGCCTGGCGGGCGGCCCGGAGATCGGTCTGGGCGGCGTGGGTGTGCTGGGTGCCGAGGCACTGGACCGGCTGCTGCGCGAGTGGAATGACACGGCTGTTGAGGTGGCTTCGGTGACGTTGGCCGGGCTTTTCGAGGCGCAGGTTGGGCGGACGCCGGATGCGGTGGCTGTGGCGGCGGAGGGTGTGGAG
>NZ_VCKX01000598.1 GCF_005889725.1 Nonomuraea zeae | reverse complement strand
CCACCGACCCGACCGCCCCCGACGAGCTGCGCGGCCACGTCCAGCTCCTGCACGGCAGCCTGGAGCTGCTCGGCGGCGAGACCGGCAGCGCCCGCGAGGAGCTGCTGTCGGCGGCGGCCGGGCTGATCGGCAGCCACCGGATGCTCGGCGTGCGCGCGCTGGTCAGGGCCGCCGACGCCAGCTACCGCGCGGGCGACAACCGGGCGTTCATCGCCATCGCCCGCCAGGCCGCCGCCCTGCGCCGCCCGGACGAGGCGGTGCCCGCCCAGCTCATGTTCGAGTACCTGGACGGCATGGCCTCAACCTTCAGCGGCCTGCACCAGGAGGCGGCGGGCCCGCTGCGGCGGGTGGTCGAGCTGGCCGGCTCGGTTCGCGATCCCGCCGTGCTCGTGTGGGCGTGCGTGGCCAGCATGCTGCTCGGCGAGGACGCCACGGCGCACCGCCTGTCGGCCCGCGCCGTCGAGGCCGCCCGCGTACGCGGCGCCGCCTCGGCGCTGCCGCAGCTGCTGGAGTACACGATCTATTCGGAGTTCTGGATGGGCCGCTACGCCTCCGTCGCGACGACCGCGGCCGAGGGGCTGCGCCTGGCGCAGGAGACCGGCCAGCTCAACACGGCCGCCCAGCACCTCGCCTGGCTGGCGATCACCGCGGCCGTCGAGGGCGACCAGGAGACCTGCCGGGTGCGCGCCGACGCCGCGACCGATCTGGCCGACGCCCACGACCTGGGCATCGCGGGCGCCATCGGCAACTGGGCGCTGGCCTACCTCGACCTGGCCGCGGGCCGCCCCGCCGACGCCGCCAACCGGCTGCGCGCCGAGCGGCGCAACAGCAGCCACGTCGTCATCCGCGTCATGGCCACGCCGCACTTCATCGAGGCGTGCGCGCGTACCGGCGACCACGAGCAGGCCGCGGCGGCGCTGCGGGTGCTCGAACGCTGGGTGGGCAGCACGCGCAGCCCGGACCTGCGCGCGCTGGTCGCCCGCTGCCGCGCGCTCCTGGCCGCGCCGGGCGAGGCGGAGGAGTCGTTCCGCGAGGCGATCGAGCTGCACGGGCAGGGGGTGTGCGAGTTCGAGACGGCGCGTACGCAGCTTCTCTACGGCAGCACGCTGCGCCGCGAACGCCGTCCGGGCGCGGCCAGGACCCACCTGCACACGGCGCTGGAGACGTTCGAGCGGTACGGCGCCCGCCTGTGGACCGAGCAGGCCAGGACCGAGCTGCGCGCCTCCGGCGAACCGGTGCGCGCCACCGGGGCGCCGGCCACGCGGCAGCTCACCGCGCAGCAACTGCAGATCGCCCGCATGGTCGCCGAGGGCGCCACCAACAAGGAGGTCGCCGAGCAGCTCTTCCTGAGCAGGCGCACCGTCGAGCACCACCTCAGGAACATCTTCAGCCGCCTCGGCATCCGCTCCCGCGTCGAACTGGTAAGGCTCATGTCCTGAACAGGAGACCGGTGATTTCACCGATGCACGACTGACTGCGCATCCGAACAATGGCGACAGACCGCAGTCACCCCCCAACGAGCAGGGAGTATGACGACGTGCAGCTCTCCACCCCCCAGCGCGGCGCGCGAACGTTGACCAAGCTCGCCCTCACCCTCACCCTGATCGGCGGCGGCCTCGCGACCGCCGTCCCCGCCCAGGCGGCGGCCGGCCCGTACGAGCGCGGCCCCGCACCCACCAACGCGGCGCTCGAAGCCAGCCGCGGCCCGTTCGCGACCGCGCAGACCAGCGTCTCCTCGCTGAGCGTCAGCGGCTTCGGCGGCGGAACGATCTACTACCCGACCGACACCAGCCAGGGCACCTTCGGCGCGATCGCCATCTCCCCCGGCTACACCGCCAGATGGTCCAGCCTCTCGTGGCTCGGCCCGAGGATCGCCTCGCACGGCTTCGTCGTGATCGGCATCGAGACGAACACGATCTACGACCAGCCCGCCAGCCGGGGCCGCCAGCTCCTCGCGGCGCTCGACTACCTGGTGGAGGACAGCTCGACCACCGTACGCAGCCGGATCGACGCCTCCAGGCTGGCGGTGGCCGGGCACTCGATGGGCGGCGGCGGCACCCTCGAAGCGGCGAACGACCGTCCCTCGCTCCAGGCCGCCGTGCCGCTCGCCCCCTGGAACCTCACCAAGAGCTGGTCCGGCGTCCGCGTCCCCACGATGATCATCGGCGGGGAGAGCGACACCGTCGCCCCGGTGTCCTCGCACTCCGAGCCGTTCTACTCCAGCATCCCGTCCTCGTCGGAGAAGGCGTACCTGGAGCTCAACGGCGCCAGCCACTTCTTCCCGCAGACCACCAACACCACGATGGCCAAGTCGATGGTGGCCTGGCTCAAGCGGTTCGTCGATGACGACACCCGCTACGAGCAGTTCCTCTGCCCGCCGCCCAGCGGCACCGCGATCGAGGAGTACCGGCACACCTGCCCGAGCGCCTGACCTCATAGACCCCGGTGGCGGCCGTCCTGGAGGCGGCCGCCACCGGCATGCGGCGGGTCCGGCTTCGCATCCCCAGAGCCGGACCGGCCGTTGATCACGGCGTCCCCCATGGCACCGCCACCACGCCGGGCACACCCTCCCCCACCTCCCCTGTCTCTTA
>NZ_VCKX01000597.1 GCF_005889725.1 Nonomuraea zeae | reverse complement strand
GGTCTCAGGGGTGGTCAGGTGGGTTGGGTGAGGGTGACGGCGTCGAGGGAGGTCAGGACGGCGAGTTCGTCGGCGATCGTCCAGACGTCGCTGATCCGGCCGTCGGTGACGGTCAGGATGTCCATGACGCGCAGCTCCACGATGCGGCCCGTCGGCTGGAGCACCCCCGCCGACGTCGCCAACGGCCCCACCTGCTTGCCGCGCACCCGGAACGCGAACGCCAGCTTGTCGTCCGTCCTGACGAGGTCGAGCAGCTCGCGCTCCGGATCCTCGAAGGTCGCCTGCATGGCCCTGGCCCGGGCGACCAGGTCGGCCGCCGTGAGGAGCGCGCCATTGGTGCGTACCGGGTCGGTGTAGAACCGGCGGAACGCCGCTTCCGCCTCGTCCTGAGGCGGGAGCGGGCTCGTCCACAGTCTCAGCAGCGCCTGGATGTCGATGGGCATGCCGCCAGCGTCCCCTTCCGCCGGCCGGTGAGGGAGGCCCAGGCGGGCGGTCAGGACTTGTCGGGGCGGACCCAGATGTCGCGCTCGTGCATCAGCTCGATCTGCCGGTTGATGACCTCTGTCCGGTAGTCGGCATGGTTGTACGGCTTCCGCTCCAGGTACAGGTTCTTCGGATAGATGGGCTTGTCGTAGATCACCCGATACTGCTCGGTCTTCAGGTCCTTGATCCAGTTGTCCCACTGCGCGGTGGACCGGAAGTGCCGCAGCGCTCCGACGTCGATCGTGCCCGCGACCCACGACGAGCCGCCGCTGTAGTCGTGCCGCCCCACGATCTGCCCCTTGTAGTCGACGATCATCGACTGGCCGCCGAAGGTGTCGATCGGGTACTCGGAGTCCTGGTCGAGATAGTAGGTGCCGACGTTGCAGGCGATGAGGTAGGCGTTGTTGTCCAGGGCCCTGGCCCGGTTCTGGACCTCGTAGAGGCCGTTGGCCGTGTGCGGGTGGGGATAGGGCCCGCGGTAGATGATCTCGGCGCCGTTCATGGCCAGGCCGCGGGCGTTCTCCGGGTAGGACGCCTCGTTGGCCATGAGGATGCCGATGCGCCCGATCTCGGTGTCGGCCACGGGGTAGAAGGCGTCGAGCGTCTCGCCGTACAGCTCCACCCAGCGGTCCCACACGTCGTGCGGCGTGACCGAGTGCTCGACCGGCAGCAGCGGCACCGTCTTGTAGTGCTTGAGCACGATCTCGCCCTGCGGGTCGATGATGAAGCCGATGTTGAAGAAGCGGCCGGGGAACTCGGGGTGGCGGGCCTTGGCCTGGCCGATGAGGAAGGCGTCCCACTTGACCGCCAGCTCCGAGAGCCGAGCCGTCTCCGGGCCGGGGACGTCGATGGCGCAGTTGGCCGCGAAGTCCTCGTGGTCCAGGTCGAGCACCTCGTCGTTGAAGCCCTGGAGCGCGCCTTCCGGGATCGCGATCAGCCGGACGGGCAGGTCGAGGCTGGACAGCCACGACGCGGCCTTGATCAGGTGTCCGATGTGGTCAATGTTGTGGGTGATGTCCGCGCGGGAACGGATGCCGCGCATGGTGGGCACCAGCCCGACGGCCTGGTAGGGAGCGGTCATGAGGGGGCACCTCCGGCCAGGATCGTGGTGACGTCGAACTTCTGCTGGGTTCGCGCTTGCCAGGCCCACGGCCGGGGGAGACGTCGTTGTTCAGGGTGTACGCGCCGACGGGCTCACCCATGAGGTCGGGGACCTCGGGGATCGGCGGCCTGCTCTCCATCATGATCAGGAGGCCGCTGACCTTGACTTCATCCGTGCTGCCTGCCGGGGCGATCGACGTGGCGGGTCCGCGCAGGGCGTCGAGCTCGCCGGAGACCAGGTCCTGTTGCGGAGGAACACCATTGTTGGTCTCCAAATCCGGCCGATAACGGCGAAGGTGGAGTCAGCGTAACCGAGCGATCGACGAGCGGCGATGCCCGGCCGGAAAGCGCGCTCACGCCGGCCCGGCACGCGGCGTCAGCCGATGCTGTGGTCGCGGGTCAGCTCGTGATCGTCAGGTCGCGGAGGAGGAAGTAGCTCGCGAGGTCGGTCTGCAGGTAGGCGTGGAACTTCGTGGCCTTGGAACGGGCCGTCTTGTCGGCGGTGACGATCGTGACGATCACGTACTTCTTGGACGCGCCCGAGCGGATCTTGCCGTACGCGTAGTTGGCGTGGGCCTTCTCCTTGCGCCAGCGCACCGCGTCGGAGGAGAGCTTGGCCAGCTTCGCGGCCGTGGTCTTGGCGGCCTGGTCGCTGGGGAAGGCCATCATGACCTGGACCGCCTTGAGGTGCCCGCTGTACGCCGAGTAAGCGACCTCGACGGCGCGGACGCAGTCGTTCTTGGCCAGCACGCCCTCGCCGTCCACCGGGTCGCAGTTGTCATAGGTCCAGCCGCCCACCTTGTCGGCGCTGAACTTCACCCCGCCGAGCCCGAACTTCCAGTCGTCGAACTCGTCGTCGGTGAGCGGCGACCCCGGCTGCGCCCGCTTCGAGGTCGGCGTGGAGTCGGTCGGGGTGGTGCTCGGGTCGGAGCTGGGCGTCTCCGACGGGGTGGCCGACGGCGGGTCGGACTGAGGGGGCGCCGTCGATGCCGTGGGGATGGGCTCCAGGGTG